>NZ_CP032704.1 GCF_007833795.1 Candidatus Pantoea soli
AGAAGCCACTGGAGCACCTCAAAAACACCATCATACACTAAATCAGTAAGTTGGCAGCATCACCAAAAAATGTAGATGTTGATCCTGACTGGCCCACGTTGATTATGAAACTCTGATGTCAGCAATGTCTGTTTGAGCACAATACCGTCAGACGCTCGCGTGCTGTCTGCTATGAGCGAAAAGCTGAAGTAGAGAAATGAAACCAGAAAAAGGAGGCAACTAAGCCTCTCCTTTTTCTGTTCATGGCTTAGCGACGGCTAAATGCGAGACGGGCTGCGAACAATAAGAAAATCGTACCGGTTGTGCGATCCATCCACCGTATTACTTTTTCTTTTCGCAAAAAAGATGCCAGTGGTCGCGTTGCACCAATCAGAATCATTGACCAGATGAAACCAATCGTCATATGAATTGCGACCAGTCCGAAAGTCCATACGAGAGGAGAGTGCCCTGGTGGGATAAACTGAGGGAGAAAAGAAACGTAAAAAATTCCTACTTTTGGGTTTAGAGTATTACCGAGTACGCCTTTTAAAAACCAGTTCGAGGACGGTTTATCTGAAGATTCGGTTATGGCAAACTGCTTTCTGGGCTTTAACAACATGTTTATACCCAGCCAGCTCAGATATGCAGCTCCGCAATATTTGAGAATATCGTAGGCAAGTTCTGAAACCGCGATCAGAGCCCCCAACCCAAATGCCACCGCTGCCCCCCATATTAAACAGCCTGCACCGATACCAAGCGCAGCCTGAGTGGCCTGTTTTCGTCCTTCCACCGCAGCAGTTCTCAAAACGAGTGCAGTGTCTAAACCAGGAGTCAGGGTTAACAGAACAGCAGCAAAACTAAACGTCATAAGTGCATCCATGACGGACGACATAGCAAGGCCTCCAATACAATTGGTTCAAAAAAGTTAAATGGGAAAAGGATCCCACGTGTTTCAGTTCTACGTCCTATCGTACAAAGCTTATCTCCCTCGTTCACGGTTATTCTTCAAAATTTCGATTCAGGATAGTCCGCTTTTGGCACAAAGCGGACGTTAGTATCAAAAACCTGATGGCCCCCTCCGGCTCCCCGGCGTTGCCGGGTCGTCAGCCCCACTGCGCTAACCGGCTGGGCCGGTAAGCTCCGCCAGACCGCGAAGCGTTCCGGGCCTGACGGCTAAGGTCTGATGGCAACGGCAAGGTTAGCCTCAGTAACCTTCATACCGTCCGCTATGAGCGAAGAGCGGACATTATGATCGTCTTCGAATCGAAATGTCAGGCTTTATCAAATCTCAAATACAGATGCGATAAATTCGATTTACTCGGGTATCAGCAAACTATCTCAGCATTTACCTTTTATCCTTTCAGGCTGCGGAGCTTTTCACACCAACAACCTGCCAGCCTGTACCTGTGTTCGCCCAGGTGCGTAAATAATGGAAACGGCCATTTGCGCGCTGACCGGCGTAGCTGCCGGTAACTGACAGAGAGGTATTTACCACCAGACAGCCGCTGTATTCGCAGGCGTCAAACGATTCACGCGTTACAGCCTCGATAACAATCTGACCAGAAGCGTGCATCGCCAAATCCTCCTTTTTCGTGACCTGTTGTCCGACGTGATTAATGAATATCAGCGAATCTGCGATAAGCGCGTTAAGGGTTTCGCAGTCTGAGCGAATCATTGCCTCAATAAGCCGCTCTTCAAGCTTCATTGCCTCTTGCATAATGGCCTCCTGTAGAAATTGACTAAGTGCGATACAGCCTGCCGCCGCGCAAACTCAATGCGCCGCTCGCTGTCCATAATAATGCGCGACTGATACAGGGCTGCGACAACTCTAGCGAACTACAAGTCCGCTGGTGCTGGCCGATCGCATTATATTTCCGCATTTGCAGCGTTCACCGCCATCGCGTCGCGGCCAATAAAGGGACAGGCGCAATGAGTACACCTTTGAGGACGACCTGAATCCTGTTTCAGGACGCGGCCACTGCGGATTTCTATTATGAATACTCCCTCATTCTTCTAAAGAGGGCAGTCATATGTTCATCAAATCAGGGTTTCTTTTGCTTTTCCTTCTTGCCATGCAGGTCAATGCTTATCCCGGCTTTCGGCAGTTCGAGTTTACCGACCGGCAGGAGAGAACGCTGAAGCTGGCAGTATGGTATCCCTCCGCGACATCGGGCAAGATTGAAAAAACAGGCGAGAATCCTGCGTTTGAGGGCGTGTCCGTTATTCGTGATGCGTCGCCTGCGCAGGGGCAACATCCTCTTTTGGTTATCTCGCACGGTTACAATGGCAACTGGCGAAATATGTCCTGGCTTGCGCAGATAATGGCGATGCAGGGTTATATTGTGGCTGCCCCCGATCATCCCGGCACCACCACATTTAATCAGAACCCGGATGAAGCAAGAAAGCTTTGGCAGCGTCCGCTGGATATGACCCGGGTTATCGATTTTGTTACTGGCTCTCCCGGGCTGGTTGGCGAAACTGATAACAGTCGTATTGCCGCTTTAGGTCATTCGCTCGGCGGCTGGACCGTGCTTTCGCTTGCTGGCGCGCAATTTGACGCCGGGCAATTTATTAATGACTGCCAGCCGCGACCGCAGCGGAATGATTGCGCGTTAATCGAAAAGCTGGGGATTAATTCAGATCTTACGCGCGAAAAGCTGTCGGCAAATTACCGGGACGCAAGAATTCGCGCCATTGTTTCGCTCGATCTGGGCTTAGCGCCAGGTTTTACTCATCAGAGCCTGCGCCAGATAGACAGACCCGTTCTGATCCTTGCCGCTCAGAGGGATAATGTAGTCAGACTGCCGGCTGTGCAGGAGTCCGGTTATCTGGCCACCTGGATAAAACCGCAGTGGAGAGAGTATGACGTTATCGCCGGGGCAACGCATTTCAGTTTTATGCAGCTGTGCAAGGCGGGTGCGGAATTACTGCTGAATAAAGAGTCGCCGGGCGACGGCATTATCTGTCGCGATCAGAGAGGATTTAACCGAATGGATCTGCATCAGAAGCTTGCAGGTAAAATCAGCGCATTTCTGAATGCGTCGTTAAATTATCCCGCTGCTGCTGACGGAAAGCCGTAGGAGAGGCGCCAACAACGCGTTGAAACTCGCGATTAAAATTCGATTTGGTGGTGAATCCGGACTCCAGCATGATTTCCGTAACGGGCATGGTGGTATTTATCAGCAGCGCCTTTGCCCTTTCTATACGGAAACCGTTTATCCACCGTGAGAGATTTCCCCGGCTGACCGCGTTAACCGAACTGGAAAGCTGACGAGCGGGTATCCCCGTTTTCCTGGCCAAAAGCGCAAGCGTCAGGTCGGGGTTAAGGTAAAGCTGGCTTTCCCGCACCATTTTTTCTATAGCATTGAAAGTAATGGCCGCCTCATCTTCTACGAGAACGGGACGTGCCGGGGCAACCTCTGCGCCGATCTCAGTCACCTCCACGCGTTTTCCGGCAGCCAAAATCGCCGCCCCAATAAAGGGCAACAGCATTGCCTGAGCAATCGCGATAATGGACGGCGCGAGTTTTCCACCCGTTCTCCCGAAATCAAAGAAGATCAGCAGATCGGTGACGGCTGAGAGGCACAGAAAACAGCCTGCCAGGAAAGCCATTATTTTTGTTTGCCCAAGCTCACCCAGCCGACAGAAGGACAACCAGTGATCTCCCTGCCGTGCAAGGCTGAGCAGGCTACATCCGTATCCGGTAAACAACAGTATCAGAAGCCAGTCTGTTGATGCGGGCCATATGATTGTGGCGCATAAAGAGAGCGTAGCTGGCGCCAGCAGCTGTATTAAATAGCGCCGCCTGCTGACCGGAGCCATAGAGATAAAGCTGTGCCAGACAACGGGCGCTAAAAGCATTGCCAGGATCGGCTGAAGATGCCTCAGCGAAGCGAGGTTAAATTCCCAGCGCAACGTAGTGACAGCAATAAGAAGAATGCAGACAATCAAAAAACAGACCGTGCCGCGATGACGTTGATGCGCGGGAAACAGCGCCCGAACCAGCAACAGCGTTAAGGCCAGCAGCGTTAATACAGGAAAGGGCACGGAAGGCATGGTGGCAAAATCAGTCAAGATATTGGCTGGTAATCATTGCACATATACCAAACACTGTCTCCTCTAATAAAGCAGGTGAACTACACCAGTAAGCTATGTGCCAACGCCCGCTTCTGGCACAAAGCGGACATAAATTTTATGGTAATAGGCAGGATGGACAATACCTATGTGGTGAAAGAGCTGATTTAATTAATCATTCTAAGAGTCCCTGTAAGTCTGACTGAGCCCTGTATGCTCGCTTACCGAACAAAAAGATCACAAAAGCCAGGCAGTAGCTCAACAGGATCACTGCGCTCATTGATACGCCGGACGTTCCGCCTATACCTGTCAGGGGCGCGCTGATCCCGCCCATGGAAAACATCAGCATCCCCAGCCATGCTGAAGCCGTGCCTGAATTCCTGCTCTGCTGCTGCAGGGCAATCGAGCTGGCAAGTGTGCAGATGCCGCTGTTAACGGATACCGCCAGAAACAGCATAATGAGCGCCGACCAGAGCGGAAAAGTCATCCAGAACGAAGCCAAAAGCAAAACACTGAAGACAAGCGCCAGCATCAGACTCAAATCAAGCGTTTTGACTTCACCTGCCGTTCTGCTGACCCGGGCAACGATAAGTGAGGACAGGATAAGCCCTGCGCCGTTCACGGCAAACGTCATACTGAATGCCCGGGGCGACATGTGATAGATGTCCTGTAACACATATGAGGACGCGCCAATATAAGCAAACATCCCTGCCATCATAAAGCCCTGCAGCAAACTGAAACTCAGGAAGGTTTTGTCTTTCAGGACGCCGAAAGCCCCGGCGGGCTGGTTATCAGAGGAAGAGGCTTTTTTACGGGTTTCCTGTAGACCCAGCGCGCTTACCGCCAGAATCACTGTTCCGATAATGCAAAGAGTGATGAATAAACCTCGCCATCCGGTATACGTAAGCTGCAAGCTACCCATGACCGGCGCTAACACCGGGGCGACGCCATTTATCGTCATCAGCAGTGCAAGAAATCCCGTCAGGGAAGTGCCACTGTACATATCTCTGGCAATTGCACGAGAGAGTACAGCGCCACCGGCTCCGGCTACTCCCTGAAAAAAGCGGGCGACTATAAGCTGCGAAATATCCTGTGCGAGCGCGCAGGCTACAGATGTAATGATGAATAATACCAGTGATGCAATAAGAGGCACTTTACGTCCAACCCGATCGCTCAGCGGACCAAATGCAAACTGTCCCATACCCAGGCCGACGAGCGTAGCGGTAAGGGTGAGCTGAGCGGCTGAAGTTGATGTGGCTAATGATTGAGTCAGCGAGGGTAAAGCGGAGAGATAAAAATCTGTGCAAAGCGGACCCAGCGCAGTTAATGTCCCGAGGATAACTGCGGCTTTATATTTTATTGTGTTCATATTGTTCCTGATTCAGGGGAACTCATATTACTGGCATGAGTTCCCCGCGGTTAATAATCAGTCCGAAGGATGTTCATTATTCAGGGTGTTCTTGTGAAAAATAAACTCAAACACCGCAAGGTATAAATCACGCATGTCGGTTTTATGAGCGAACTCATCCTGAAGACCCTGACGATACAACGCCCCTTCCGTCAGCACGGCTATAAATTCCGAAATAAGCTGGACGTTATCATCGGTCAGCTGAGGATGTGACATACGCATCAGCTTTCCGCCTTCCTGCTTCAGCCTGTCATCAGCTTTTTTCAGTATCTGCCTGAGACGGGGATTTCGGGTTGACTCTGCGTTAATCTCCATCAGCAGATAGTCATCTCGCCGGCTGTCAGAATAGGCAAAGCTCAGTCCGGAAAGAATCGCTGCCTTGTTATGAAGATCGTGATTATCCTCCAGCATCTTTTTGACGCGAGCGGAGATTATTTCAGACACAATTTCCTCAATAATCTCCTCTTTGCTGTCAAAAATGCGATAAACCTGTCCGACGCTGAGCCCGGCCTCACTGGCGACATAGGCCATTGTCGTGCCATGAAGGCCCTTCTCCTCGAAGCATCGTCTTGCTGCATCAAGGATAATTTTATGGCGTGCCTGTCTTTTCAGATGGGCAGTTTCTGGCTTCATTACATACTCCTTCTCTATGTCGCGCAGGACAGGCTCAGTTACTTCCAGCCTCCGCCAAGCACCTTGTACAGAGTGATCTTCTGGTCGAGAGAGTCTGCTAAAGTGCTCAGGTAATTTTGCCTGGCAGAATACAGGGAACGCTGAGCAGTTAACACCTCCAGATAACCATCCGCGCCGTTGTTGTAACGGAGTGCGGCCAGCTGATAATTGCGGTTGTTGACCTCAAAGTTTTCCTTCCTTGACTGGACCTCAGCATCGTATGTTGCCGCTCCACTTAATGCGTCAGAAACCTCTTTGAAAGCCTGCTGAATAGCCTTTTCATAGTTAACAATCTCTGTCCGCTTCGACACTTCAGCGACATCGAGGTTTGCCCTGTTCTTCCCGCCTTCAAATATCGGGATACTGATGGAAGGCCCGAAGCTCCACGCTCCGGTCCCCCCGTCAAACAGCCTGCTCAGACTTGAGGAGGCAGAGCCGCCGGAAGCCGTCAGGCTTATGCTGGGGAAGAACGCCGCGCGCGCGGCGCCAATATTGGCGTTGGCCGCTTTTAAAGTATGCTCGGCCGCGATGACGTCAGGTCTGCGGGTAAGAACATCTGAAGGTAATCCGGAGTCCAGCTCAGGGAAGACCCAGCGCTTTTCAAGCGTGGCGTTTTCAACCACCCCAGCCGGCAGCGACGTGCCGAGCAACAGCTGCAGGGCATTAGCGGCCTGCCGACGCTGCCTTTCGTATTGTGAAACGTCCGCTTCAGCGCTTTTCACTGAGGTCGCCGCCTGCAGCACGTCCTGTTCAGTGACGATCCCGGCAGCAAATTTCTGCTGCGCAAGCTTCAGTGATTCCTGCTGGCTTTCGGCCGTGTCTTTTGCCACTTTTTTCAGATCCGCGTCGGCGCAGAGCGTTATATAAGCTTGAGCGACCTCGGCAATCAGCGACAGTTGCGTTGCCTGCCGCGTTGCCTCGTATGAGAAATAGGTTTCAAGCGCCTCATCTCTCAGGCTGCGTATCCTGCCGAAAAAATCGAGCTCCCAGGAACTGACGGCAAGATTTCCTTCATACTGCTGATAGGTTACAGGGCCGGTTGTCTGCGTTGAATAAAGGCCTCCGGGCAGGTGTTCAGCTGTTTTGGTCAGGCTGGCGCCTACTGACGGAAACAAATCTGCGCGGGTCACGCCATACTGCGCCCTGGCCGATTCAACGTTGAGAGCAGCGACCTTCAGATCGCTGTTATTTTTAAGCGCCAGCGTGATGAGCTGGCGCAGGGTGGGGTCAGAGAAAAACTCTGACCATGCCATTTCCGACGCGACGGCACCATGGGTGGATTTATCATTCCACTGTTTGGTCACGGGCGCTTCAGGCCTTTTGTAGTCGGGTTGCAGGGTGCAGCCGGACGTGACCATAACGATCAGAGCCGGTAAGGCAGCCAGTTTGAAATGCGCGAAGTTAATCATTGGGCTGAAGCCTCTTCCTGAGATGATTTTTTAAACAGACGCTGAGATATTTTCATTACCAGGACGTAGAACATCGGAACGAAGAAGATGGCCAGGAAGGTGGCCGAGATCATGCCCCCGATAACCGCCGTACCAATAGAGTGCTGACTGCCCGCACCTGCGCCACTCGAGATAGTGAGCGGGAGGACGCCCAGAATAAAGGCCATAGAGGTCATAATGATGGGGCGAATACGCAGTTTTGCAGCCTCAATGGCAGCCTCAACCAGATCCTTCCCGTCACGCTCATGAAGCTCTTTGGCAAATTCGACAATAAGGATGGCATTTTTTGCCGCAAGCCCGACAGTCGTCAGCAGACCCACCTGGAAAAATACGTCATTCTGCAGATCCCGCATCAGTACGGCGCTGACCGTTCCCAGAACACCCAGCGGAACCACGAGCATGACAGACAGAGGGATAGACCAGCTTTCATACAGCGCGGCGAGGCAGAGGAAAACGATCAGCACTGACAGCAGGTAAAGGGTTGTTGTCTGAGATCCTGACATTTGCTCTTCGTACGACAGTCCGTGCCATTCAACTTTGTAACCTTCGGGCATCTGTTTCGCGATTTCTTCAACCGCACTGACCGCATCACCGCTGCTGTAGCCATCAGCAGGTGAGCCCTGTATGTTAACCGCCGAAACGCCATTAAAGCGCTCATAACGAGGCGAGCCATACTGCCACTCTCCACGGCCAAATGCAGAGAACGGGACCATCTTGCCCTCATCGTTTTTGACGTACCACTTCTCCATATCATCAGGCGTAACGCGTGAGGAAGCCTTGCCCTGGATGTAGACGTTCTTGACACGACCGTTAAAGAGAAACTGGTTTACGTAGCTTGATCCCCACGCCGCTGAGAGCGTGTCATCAATGTCAGAGCTGCTTACGCCAAGCGCGTTAGCTTTTTCCTCATCGATACTCAGGTGATACTCGGCTTCATCAGCCATGCCGTTATGCCTGACCATTGAAAGCCGCTTGTCTTTAGAGGCGAGTTCAAGGAATTTATTCATAGCGGCCATCAGCGCGTCATGTCCCTGGTTGTTTTCATCCTCAAGGTACATGTCAAACCCGGTGCTGTTGCCGAGTTCCATCACGGCAGGTGGGACCATGGCTATCACTTTTGCATCCGGATTACGGGCAAAATGCGCCATCGTACGGCTGGCGAGAGCCTGAACCTTCTGATTCGCGTCCGGGCGCTCAGACCAGGTTTTCAGCTTCACAAACGACACCGAACTGTTCTGGCCCCGGCCGGCAAAACTGAATCCGTTTGCGGAGAAAACTGAGTCTACAGAAGCCTTCTCATCCTTAAGGAAATAATCATTGATCTCGGAAATGACTTTCTGGGTTCGCTCTGCGCTCGCATTTTGAGGCAGCGTTGTCTGAACCATCATTACGGCCTGGTCTTCATCCGGCAAGAAAGTGGTGGGCAGCCTGGTAAAGAGGAAGCAGGTTCCTGCCACAATGCCGAGATAAACAATCATGAAGATGCCGCGGCGGTGAATAACGTGCCTGACGCTGCGGGTGTAATGCGTTGTTCCGCGATCAAGATTACGGTTGAACCAGCCGGCAAAACCATTTTTCTTTTTGTCGTGCTGGACGGGCTTAAGAAACGTGGCGCACAGGGCAGGGGTGAAAATCAGTGCAATCAGCACTGACAGGGCCATGGCCGAAACAATGGTAATGGAGAACTGACGATAGATAATGCCTGTGGAGCCGCTGAAGAAGGCCATAGGCAGTAACACCGCAGACAGCACCATGGCGATACCAAACAGCGCACTCTGTACCTGCTGCATGGATTTGATGGTGGCCTCTTTCGGTGAGAGGCCTTCTTCTTCCATTACCCTCTCTACGTTTTCCACCACCACAATTGCGTCATCAACCAGCAATCCTATGGCGAGAACCATACCAAACATGGTCAGGGTATTGATGGTGTAACCGCAGGCATAAAGCACACCGAAAGTTCCCAGCAGCACGACCGGTACGACCATCGTGGTAATGACGGTTGCGCGGAAATTCTGAAGGAATATCAGCATGACAAAGAAGACGAGGATAATCGCCTCAATCAGCGTTTTAACAACTTCATGAATGGAGGCGCTGACCACAGGTGACGTGTCGTAAGGGTAAACGATTTCAACGTTATCAGGCAGCGTGGTTTTCAGCCTGTCTACGGTTGCGCGGACCGCATTTACCGTTTCAAGAATATTGGAGCCCGTTGCGAGACGCAGCGCCATGCCCGTTGAAGGCCGCCCGTTGTAGGTAGAGGAGATGCTGTAATCTTCTGGTCCCAGGTCAACTGAGGCGACGTCTTTCAGGCGCACCTGTGAGCCGTCGCGGTTTACCTTCAGAAGGACATTTCTGAACTGCTCGGCAGAAGTAAAGCGGGTTTTACCCACAATTGATGCGCTCAGTTCAGTCCCTGGAGCGGTTGGCAGACCACCAATCTTGCCTGATGAAACCTGGGTGTTCTGGTTTTTAATAGCAGTGCTTACGTCGCTTGGGATCAGGCCATATTTAACCAGCTTAGACGGATCGAGCCATATACGCATGGCGTATTCCGCTCCCATGACCATGAAGTCGCCCACGCCTTTGGTTCGGGCAATAGGATCCTGCATTTTTGAAACTAAAATATCACCCAGATCCGCATCGGATAATTTACCATCCTTTGAAACCAGCCCCAGTACCATCATAAAGTTTGCCTGATACTTGGCGACCGTGACGCCCTGTTCAGTCACTTCAGTCGGCAGAGATGTTTCTGCGACAGAGACTTTGTTTTGCACCTGAACCTGTGCAATGTCCGGGTCTGTTCCCTGGTTAAAGGTGGCAATGATGGTGGCACTGCCGTCACTGTTACTGTTTGATTCCAGATAGCGAAGATTATCGATACCCGTCAGCTGTTGCTCAATCACCTGAACAACCGTTTCCTGCACCGTTTCGGCGCTGGCGCCAGGATAGGTTACTGAAACGGAAATCGCCGGAGGTGCAATATTCGGGTACTGGTTGATGGACAGGCCTGAAATAGACATGACGCCGGCAACCATAATCAGTATGGCCAGCACCCAGGCAAAGATAGGGCGCTCAATGAAAAACTTTGACATACAGCCCTCTGTTATTGTGCTGACGGATCTGTCATTGAGAGAGAAATTGCCGAGTCAGAATTTTTCTGCTCAGGTTTTTTGTACTCGCTGGCTTTAACTTTTACGCCGGTAGACAGACTCTGGAGATTAGAGACAATTACCTGCTGGCCAGCTTTAAGCCCATCAGTGATCTGCCACTGACCATTTGTCATCTGACCGGTAGAGACCGACTGCTGTTTAGCCTGTTTTTTATCATCCACGACAAACACATAGGGAGTACCCTTATTGTTTCGCATGATGGCAGACTGAGGGACGAGAATGCCTTCCTGCTCAACACCCTGCAGGATAGTGCTGTGAACAAACATGCCGGGAAGCAGGACATTATCCGGGTTAGGAAACTGTGCCCGGAGGGTAACCGTGCCGGTCCCTTCATCAACATTCACTTCAGAAAATTCCAGCTTTCCTTCGTGGTTATAAGCCGTTCCGTCTTCAAGCGTCAGCTGGACCGCTGCTTCATGAGGACTGACAGCTTTCAGCTGACCCTTTGCCAGTGCGCGACGTAGCTTCAGCAGATCGCTTGAAGACTGGCTGACATCGACGTTTATCGGGTCGGTCTGCGTGATGGTTGCCAGCGCATCGCTTTGCCCGTCAGTCACCAGAGCGCCTTCGGTAACGGATGACCGGCTGATCCGCCCACTGATGGGGGCCCTTACCCTGGTGTAATCCAGGTTAACCTGGGCTGTCTTGAGATCAGCCTTAGCCTTGGCGTAGTCAGAAACGGCCTCATCATAGGTCTGCTTGCTGACCGCATTCGATTTGATTAGCGTCCGGTAGCGGTTAAGAACGAATTCGGCATTTACTTTTTGTGCATTTGCCTTTTCCAGGCTTGCCTCATATGTCGAGGCATCTATCTGATAAAGCTGATCGCCTGCTTTAACTTCACTTCCCTCTTTGAAAAGACGTTTGAGAATGATGCCGCTTACCTGAGGCCGCACTTCTGCTGTTCTTATCGCGGTTGTTCTGCCCGGTAAGGACATGGAAACCGCTACGGGCTGTGACTGGAGGGTGATGACGTCGACGTCTAAAACATCACCCTGTTTATTACTACTTTTTTCCTGGCTGTCGCATGCAGTGACCATCAGACTCAGGCACAACAACGTCAATCTAAGCTTCATAAGTTACCTGTTTTGAGATTTTTCATTCTCGTTTTTGAGAACGTATATTCTCATTACGAAATCACAGAAGATCAACGTCATAACGGAAAATTTACAGTCTGAAATGGACTTGAGAACCGTCGAGGATGAGCTAACGTAATGAAAAATAATTAAAATAATTTTTACATTCTATGTTCAGGTCACGTGACAGTGCCGTGTCGAATGTTTGAATGAAGGTCCGCTTCTGGCACAAAGCGGACGTTAGTATCAAAAACTGATGGCCCCCTACGGCTCCCCGGCGTTGCCGGGTCGTCAGCCCAACTACGCTAACCGGCCGTGCCGGTAAGCTCCGCCGGACCGCGAAGCGTTCCGGGCCTGACGGCTGGGGTCTGATGGCAACCGCCAGGTCAACCCCTGCAGCGGGCGTGCGCCCGCGCGTTCACTGGCCACAAAAGGACGTGGCCGCTGAGGACCGGCCCGGCACCGTGTTGTGCCGTTCCGGGGCTGTGCCCTGTTCATCCTTCCGCGTTGTGTTTCGTTTCCCGGGTCCCTTCGCCGTGCAGAAACCTGGCACCCGGGCGTCTTCACGCAAGGGGCGCGAGCTAAACGGCGGCACCCGGTCCCTTCGGGCTGCGGCTTTGCCGTTTCCCCCTGCGTTCAGCCTGATGCCCGGTCGCCCGTTCTGCCCCCACGGCGACGGAACTCGGAGAAACATCACATGCAACCACACGGGAGAAACAACATGTCACAGCAGAACGTCAACACCACGGCTCCAGAATCTAAAGAATCATCTCTTTTTAACGACCAGGGCGATCACTGTGAGGCGGGGGAGCTGCTGGGTGACAGCTTCTTTGCGCCGGTAGAGTCGGATCTGATTGATTCCCTGCTGGGACGCTATCAGCACACCCGGGCGAAAATTGAAGCCATCGCCAGCATGGTGACCAGCGGTGAAAACGCGCCTGCGGTGGCGCATTTTATCAGCGGCAACCTGAGCAGCCGCCGGGGTTATTATGGCCGCACCGTGGGGGAAATGTTCAGCGTGCCGGGCGCGGTCGCGTCCCTGAATTCGGCATTCTGGCAGGAGGCGTTAGACCTGACGGACGTTTACCAGTACATGCCCAACGACCGCCGCAACGAGTGGAATGAGCAGATCCGCGAAATGGCCGCGCCGGACTTTGAAGAAAAAACGGTACGCGCCACGCTGTCTGAGCTGTTGTTCTCGCGTGAGAAGTTTTTTGCGGAGCGCATAGACGGCATTTTCCGCAACCTGTCCGGGGAGCACGTCACCAACCGCCCGGAGGGCTTTGGTAAGCGCATGATTATGGCGCGCGTATACGATGAGTGGGGCGGCAACAATTACGATCGCACCGGCTACATCGATGACCTGCGCCAGGTGATCGCGAAATTCATGGGCCGCGATGCCACCAGCTACCGCACCACAGACAAAATTTTGCAGATTGCCCGAAAGCGTGCCGGGGAATGGCTGACACTCGACGGGGGCGCGCTGCGCGTGAAAGCCTTTCTGAAAGGTACGGCGCATCTTGAAATCCATCCCGATATGGCCTGGCGTCTCAATGACATTCTGGCGTTTCTGTATCCGGCGGCGATCCCGGCTGAGCACCGGCAGAAGCCGCGCACAAAGTCGAAGACCTTTAACCTGGCGTCGAACCTGCTGCCGTTCAGCGTGCTGAGCGAACTCAGCGAGCTTGAGATCGAGCGCACCGAGCCGCAGCAGCGTAACCGCTGGGAAGAGCCACGGCAGCCGGTTACCACCAACCCGAATAACCGCCGCTTTAAGAACCTGATGGACTTCGATAAAGGCGTGCGCGCCGAGGCTGAAAAGGTGCTGATGAGCATCGGCGGGGTGAAGATGGCCAGAAACGCGTTTACCTGGTTTGAGTTCGACTACGACCCGACCACGGCAATTCAGGATATTCAGCTGAGCGGCGCGCTGCCCGATCAGAAAACGCACCAGTTTTACCCGACAACCCAGGCGCTGGCCACGCAGCTGCTGGACGAAGTGAACATTCAGGAGGGAGAAACCTGCCTGGAGCCAAGCGCGGGTATGGGCGGACTCGCCGACCAGATGCCAAAAACATCGACCACCTGCGTGGAAATCTCGCCGCTGCATTGCCGCGTTCTGGAGGCCAAAGGCCACACCGTGATCGAGGGCGACTTTCTGCAGTGGGCGCAGGAAACCCGCCAGCGCTTTGACGTCGTGGTGATGAATCCACCCTACAGCGAAGGCCGCGCCGTGGCGCATCTGAATACAGCCGCTGCGCTGGTAAAAGAGGGCGGCCGCCTGGGGGCCATACTGCCAGCGGGAATGGACACAAAAGGCGTGCTGCCGGGCTGGGACTGCAGCTGGTCTGAACCTATGGAGGGCATGTTCGCGGGTACGGGGGTACGCGTGGTGCGTCTCATGGCGTACAAGCCGGAGTAACGGACAGAAAAAAGGCAGGGTGTTAACCCTGCCAGATTCCGCCCCTGGTATCAGCGACGAAGCCGGGGCATCAGAGAAACACTGACCACAGAACAGGAGATCAATGTGTCTACCGCGCAAACCTTAACACTGGATAACCAGACAGTAAACCCGCAAGTAAGTGATAAACGTGAACCGGTACGTATGGACGTTATCGAAGAGATTGCCGCGCTGGCTGCAGGAACGGAAAGACCGGCGCTCATCTGGGGCAATACGGACCGGGCAACGGTGGCCGCAGAGGCGTTATGGGTCTTTGCCAGACGCACCGGGCTGGACGGTCGCGGAGATGAGGCGTTAACAGCCGTGCAGGACCTGATAGCCAACCTGATGCATCTGTGCGGGCAGGAGGGGATAACAGACAGCGAAACGACATTTGCGTCACTGGTCAGTTTGGCAGAAATGCATTATCAGGCTGAGCTGGACGAATGTTGAAAGCAGCAAGCGCGGGGTGCCAGGAGATAGATTTGGGGTGATGGCGGTAAGGACACTGTTGCCGACCGTGAGCCCCAGAGTTCGTCTGCAGCACAGTTTTTTGCGAAGCGGCAGGGCGGGGATCTGCCTCACTGAATTATCATCCGGTGGCGTGGTGAAAGGTAAGTCACCGGGTTATTCTGCCCAACACTCTAGAGGCGCATATTGTATACAGGCATAATCTTGCTCAGACACAGTCAAAAGGATCAGATATGAGCTTAGTTGGATGCATTACGATGTGTTTCATTTTTTACCCGGCTATATTTGCGCTCTCATATTTTATGAGATGCTGGATCACTTTTGCATTTGGTTTATTCGCAATATGCATGGGGTCTTTTGGTACATACTTCTGTTATTACGATAAGGAATTCTGGTACGGATATATCCCAAACTGGAGTATTGCCGCACAAATTGGATTCGGTCATTCAGCCCTGCTTTCTGCTATTATGTATCTGTTAGTCTTCGTGTTACTTACAAGCAGGTTTAATAAAATGCTGGAACGCTACAATCTGCATTGACAACCTGCCTGGACAGTGCGGCATCTCAGTCAAAAAGTGTTGCAGGCAAGATAATGCGCAGCCCCGAAAGGGGCTTTTTAATGCCCGCTGGCTGGCTGGCAATGGCTGAGCCGGTTGTGGGCAACGCCTGAAAAAGCGGGCGGCCCTGCGGGCCGGAGAAAGCCGGTGCTGACGCACCGCCTCTCTCCCTTCGCCTGCGCTTTCTCTCTCCGGGACGCTGTCTCACGGTCTTCTCTCTCTGCTTCCTGCTTCTGTCCGTTCTGCTGTGCGGCAGCTGCTGCTCCGGTTTCCTGTCCCTGAAGGTCAATGGCATAAACAGCCTGATGGCCCCCTCCGGCTCCCCGGCATTGCCGGGTCGTCAGCCCCACTGCGCTAACCGGCCGTGCCAGTAAGCTCCGCCGGACCGCGAAGCGTTCCGGGCCTGCCGGCTGGGGTCTGATGGCAACTGCCAGGTCAACCCCTGCAGCCGGCTGCGCCGGCGCGTTCACTGGCCACAAAAGGACGTGGCCGCTGAGGACGCCCGCGTTGCGGTCGGGTGTGTGCCTGCTCATCTCCGGCGCGGTGGTCATGTTGCGGTACGTCCCACGCGGCGGGCGAATCCAAGCACCGTCATTCATCAGATACAAGGGTGAAGTGCACGCCTGCGGCGCCCTTGTATCTGCTGCCTGCCGTTGCTTCTCAGCCCTTTGCCGCGAGGAACTAACCGAGACATGAATTAACCACCTGACAGGAGAACCAGCATGCACACACAAAACGTCAACGTCGCCGCTTCAGAATCTTCCAAAACATGGGTTAACGGCCAGGGCAAACCGGCTGACAACCTGGTTTTTGTGCGCGTCGATACGGGAAAAATATTCAGCCAGGCCATTGAGCTTAAAGACGGGAGCGTCGTGGCGCTTTTCAACTTTGAGACGCTGGAAGAACTGAAATTGCAGTACGGTGATATGGCGCTGATGACCGAATCTGAGGCCGATGCCCTGTTTTGCACGCGTCTTTTCAGGCCGTGGGAAGAAATTACCGAGGCGCGCTGGATTGATCAGCTGACCGTGCTACCGCCGCTGGACTGGAAATCAACCCCGGCAGGCGAAACGTTCAAGTGCAGCGAGATGTATTCAGGCAAGGTGACGCACATTTTTGCGCACATTCGCGGGCGTTATTTTGAGTGCCAGGACTATGCCTCGAAGAAACATGCGGATCTGGTGCTGAGTGCCGTGCTGGCAATGGCAGGGAATAACACGCATTAAAAAAGCAGGCCTGAGCCTGCTCTCTTAACGGCCGGGCGTGCAGCAACACGGTTCGGCCAGCATCAAAACACGAAGGAGTTAACTTTACGTCTGATGCACGCATCCTCGCACACGCGAACCTGGCTGTAAACCTCTCTGCGCTGGCACCGTCCGCGACGGAGCATGGCCCCCTGACGGCGGCGCAGTTTATGGAGCTGTACGCGTACATCTGCGAAGCAGGCTCATTTGCCGGATTCAGCGCCGTGCCGTGGGAAGAACTCGGCCTGTGCAGCGTTATCGATGAGCCGACCGACGAGCCGGAAGGGCTGCGCATTTATCTGCGTGACGGCTGGCCGGTAGCCGTGCTGGAGTTCGACGTGGGCTACAGGGTTATCCCTGGCATGATCACCAACCGCTGGCAGCAGAGCTGAGAACAGCACGGCGGTTTACGGCTTTGACTGCTTTTTGTTTGCTGGCGTGGTGTATGACAGGCCAGCGGGATATACTGACAGCAGGGCGCAGAAAAGGCTGCGGCCCTGCCCGAAAGGGAGAATCAACGGATGTCGGCAACCGATATGAACGAGCTGAACAGTAACCGAATTAACGCGGAAATCGCCAAACTGATGGCGGAAACGCAAAAGCTGAACGCAGAGGCGGGCAAGCTGAACCGTGAGACGTTCTGGTATCCGGTGGCGGTTTCAACCGGCATGATCGGAGCTGTGGCAACGGTGACTGTACTGATTATGAAGGTGTTGGGTGTTTAAAGGGAGGTTTCATGCCTGAGCATTTCGCAGATCCCGGATCAGTTACAGGGTTTAAAATTTTAGCTGCCGTGGCAATAGTAATGCTGTTATACGGCCTGACAGGGCTAGTCAGTAATCTTCAGTGGTGCGCAGAGACGCGCAGAGAGCGCAAAAAAAAGCGCAAAGCCTGACATCAATAGCCCCGAAAGGGGCTTTTTAATGCCTGCAGCCCCGTATCACATGTGCATTCATCTGACATTGCCAGGCGGCAGCGGCTGCGCAGCATCCTACTCGTTACCGTAGATATGCTGACAAAGTTTGCTCGCGTCCCAGCTGGGCTGCGCCAGTTGTGGAAATTCGCTGATTACTTTTTTCGGATCGGTATTACTGGTAATCAGATAATCATTCGGGATTTCGTGGACGCCACGGTCAACAGCAAAATAATAACGTTTTCCAGGCTGAGGGATAAAAGGCAGCTTCTTTATAAGGTGATAATTGGTAAAAGGCCCCAAAGGAAAAGATTGCTTTCTGACCGTATAGATCTGTTGAACGGCCAGAAGTTTACCAGGCTGAATTTTGAGGATGAAAACTCTTCTGCTCGTGTCAAACATACTGGGCTTGACTGTATAAGTCTCGGTTCTGTCGTAACACTCTCCCTTATTTTCATAACGTAGAAGGGTAACACTTCCTGCTATTTCCTCCTGCTGTATGAGCAGGGTAGCAGCATCAGAACCGGTATAGTCCTGGTGCAGCCGTGGCACCAGGTTTGAGCATCCTGAAAGAATTAAGGCTGAAGTAAGAACGACCAGGGACAGAGAGTTGTTCAAAAGTGACGGCATGTCTGTTATCTCCTTAAGGCTGACGGTAGCCGTTATCGGCAGACAAACAAAAATTTTTTACCTCCCTGTGTCGGAAAATGATGACCAGCGTGCGGATCGCTGATTCTGAGCAACAGGAAGCCCTGCGCTACAACCGCAAAGGCCAGAACGGCAGGCCGCCCTGCGGGCCGGGGAAAACCGGTGCTGACGCACCGGTCATCTCCCTTCGCCTGCGCTTTCTCTCTCCGGGACGCTGTCTTACGGTCTTCTCTCTCTGCTTCCTGCTGCTGTTAGTCCCTTTACTGTGCTGCAGTTGCTTCACCAGTTTTCTTCCACTGAAAGGCAAATACATAAACAGCCTGATGGCCCCTCCGGCTCCCCGGCGTTGTCGGGTCGTCAGCCCCACTCCGCTAACCGGCTGTGCCAGTTAGCTCCGCCGCGCCGCGCAGGCGCGTTCCGGGCCTGACGGCAACGGCCGTAATGATAAAAGAAGACTTGCTTAAACATGTTTAGACTGGAAAACCATTTTGAAAACAGCAAAGCGGAAAATGATATGAAAAGCTAAGGCATTATTACCCTTTCATTTAATTTCTGCGTGGTATTGATAAATATGAAATTATCACAATGGTTAATCATTATTTTTTTTTATGTTTATCGTCGCATTTCTATTGGGGTTGTTGATGGTTTTTTGCCACTTTACAAAAAATTCATTGTTTTAAACTCATGATTATAATGGTTATTTACAATTATGGCCATATAATGCCCCATAATTTTATTATTTTTTGTTCTTTTTCAGGGTTTTTATTCATTAGTTAATCTTTATTTGACGCTCGCCTGTGTAATTTTATGTAAATAATGTTATTTATCAGCTGGATAGACATCGTTGCTTTTGTTTTGACATATTTTTTTAACATCGTTATTTTAATTTCACCAAAACGAAACTTTTGGTGTAAATAAGCAAACTCAACTTCAAACTTAAATAAGGATATGCATCATGAAAATGATCAAACGCGCTCCTAAAGCTAAACGTGTAGACTTCTCTGTAATGTACGCTGGTAAGTAATAAATAAAAGAGGGGGCGTAAGCCTCCTTTTTTGTGAGGATCATAAATGGATTTCTTCAAACTCTCCTGCGCAATACCTCTTGAATATCTCATTATCCGTAAAACAGTTCTCCGCTTTGTTAATGAGAAAGACTTGTCGGTCCATGATAGGAAATTTCTTTTCCCTTTAGAAGTTTTCGATAAAAGCGAGTTATCGTTAACAGATAAGATTGGTCCAGATGACCAGATAAGGTATTTTCTGAGCGAAAGAGTATTCCGAAAGGTTTCTGAATTTGCCAGAAAGATTGCTGATAAAGGTGTTTCTGAGCTTGAGCTGGATGTTAAGTATTCTGGATTTCCGCTAATCAGTTCCTTTATCCAGGCATTGTTTAGAATGAACGTTAATGTGCAGTTGGTTACCTGGTCAACGGAAGAAGAGCCCGGAGACATGAGTGAAAGCGAAGTTCAGTTGGTTAAAGAAGTCATTAAAGGGAGCAACGGTGACCTCAACATCATTGAGCCTGCAACGCACAAGATTATAAATGCGGGTGATATTTTTAGTGCCGACCATTTGCTGGAACATTCGATTCAGTTTTTTGAACACTTCGCTGAAAGGAATGCTGGGCTGATTGGCGTTATTAAAAATTGCATCAATTCTCCGCTTGAGGCTGAGTATTACTACAATCTCAGTAAGCAGAGCGGTGACGCACTGCAGACGGTAAAAGCTAACTATACGCTTTCTATGCTTTTTCTTCGCCATCACGCTGCCAATAATCGCAACCTCTCTAAAGGTCGGACCCTATTGGATGAAGCCTATCATATCATTCAGAATGGTGGACTTGCGTACACTGGAGCTGATACTGAAAACTTCTACAAGGTATTCAATCGAAACGGTTATGGATTGATTCTGTTTCGTGAGGGCCGCTCTGAAGAAGCAATTGAATTGCTTCGTTGGGGTATCGACCAATTATCTGACGAATACAACATTCACTACATGCATCGTTCAGTCATCATGTACAACATCTGTCTCTGCTATAAACGACTTCAACGATTTGATGAAGCCATTGAAGAATTCAAAAAACTTCTCGATATTGATTATGCTTTCCCGGAATATCATCTTGAAATGGGATTTTGCCTTAAAGAAAAGGGTGACATTGACGGGTATGTGTCCTGCATAAAAAATGCATTGTTAGTGAGCCCATTGCACAGTGACAGTCATTACCTGATGAGCCTTGCACTTCTGGATGACGAAAATTATGCTGACGCGGAATATCATGCCAGAACAGCATGGGAAGTGGCTGGGGATGATGTGACAGCCTATAACTATGCCTACATCTTGTCATTTAACAATAAATACGAGTTGCTGGACTCTCTGTTGCCAAGTTTAAAAAGTGGCTCTCTGCCAGAATGGCTAATTCTGCAGGCAGAAAAACGGGCTCAGGTATCTTCTGTTGAAGCAAAAAAATATCTTTTGGCCTGTCGTGATATTTTTCCAAAACATGAACTTATAAACGAAAATATTTTAGCATTGAGTGAGTAAAATGGCCGCGAGGATTTATATTTTCCATATTCTTTTTTTGTTTCCAATGTGGATATCAAAAACGTTACAGCCAATCTACTGGGAACAGCAGGGGCAATTAAAATTATTCTCTGCTTCCTATGTGGCAATGGCGCTGGCAGGTGCCTGTTCAATATTCTATGCGCGCATACTGGCACGCACAGGAGCAAAAGTAGGTCTCTCAGCTGGATTTTTATTATACGGGATTGGGCTCGTTCTTCGGGCATTTCCAGAAGGGATGGCTATCGCAGTTGGTTCGGGGCTGACTGCAGGAGTCGGAGCAAGCTGCATTGGACTTTCTTTAAAGTCCTTGGTTTTCCAAGCTGATGAGGGGAATAAGGAGAGGATAATCCTCCATTCCGATAACATCATGACGGTTTCGCAAAGTCTGGGTGCCTTTGTTGCTGGAGGGCTGGTAACGCTGCTGGCACTTTACGGGAGTAGTCCTTATGCAACCGGCCTGCTCATCAGCGGACTGCTTGTACTTACAGGCCTCGTCCTGATTCCTTCGTTGAAATCTGGCGTGGCTGTAATATCGACCATGAAAAAAGAGGAGCAGCCTGCAAAATGGCAGCTGGATAAAACAGACGTGCTGCTCTTCACCGCATTTATCATCAGCGGCGCCTGTTGGGCGCTGATTTTGCCTATGCTTCCCGTATATCTGAAAGATATGCATTTTTCCGATGCTCATGTTGGGCTGGTCATGTCCGCTGGTGTTATTGGAGGATTATTATTCAAAAATATCTTTATTTTACTATTCAAGAGTTCAGACAGGGGGACGTCGCTTCTTATCTTTGCATTGCTTTGTATGCTTGCAATCTTTGCTGCATTAAGTGCATTGAAGTACCAACTAACCATTATTTTTGCTGTTTCGGTCATTGCGATGTACACCTTCAGGACGATCTGCTCATTGCTGATCAGTTATTTGGAGATGGACATTGCGCAGCGTGGAAGGGCGGAACATATATTTGGATTGACACAGACCGCGTTTCTTACCGGCGACATTCTGGGTGGGATTGCGCTTCCTTATTCTTACGAGTCCAGGTTGCTGAGTAACCATCCTTTGCTCATGGTAGCTTTGCTTTTTTTGTCATATGTCCTGGTATATTGCGGCTCCCGAGTGGGAGGGCGTCTGAATGTTCAGCCATCTCAGTAGCGCAGCGGGCCTTTCTCCGCTGACCTTTCTTGATGGATGCGTACTGCTCAGTACCTGGTCCGGGGCGTTAAGTGCGCTGGACGTCAAAGAAAGAAAGCTGACAGGAGCAGACTATGATTTTTTCTTCAGCTCATCGCTCTTCACAATTAAGCAAGGTGATGGGCCAGAACATCTGACAACTCATATCCTGATAAGTGGTAAAGCAGCAATGGACTTGCTGCTGCCATACGCGATCGGTGATTTTTCAGTTCTTATAGAGGGCGACGCCTTCACTCTTTTGCTTTACGATGAAAATGAGGCTTTGCAAATGGCCTTGAACTGGACCAGCGCTGAGGAACGTATTAACAGAGTGGATTCAGACTTTCCTCCTGCCTTAATCGCAGTTTCCTGCGGTGTTGTGAGCGTTGAAGATGACTGTATTGTGTCTCTATGGAATCAGACAATTTTTTCTTCTGTTACGCAAAAGACAGAACGCTTTTCCAGCCTGCATTGCATTTCAGCGAAAGGTATACTGTTCGGCGTAGAGGAAGAAGAGGCAGTTCATGTCCGGTATTTACCCTACGGGCTGTCAGAGCCTCATGACATAGGAGGTGACGGCGTCAACTGCGTAGGCGCTCTTATGGATATCTCTCGTAACCAGATTATTGTGACGGAAGAGGTTAGTGGACAGCATCGCTTGCGCTTTTATGACAGTACATCCTGTTGCCTGAAAAGCATTTCAGACAAACTTTTTGGTTCAATTACGCCTATACATACTGGAGATGATGTACTGTATTACGCGTCAGGAAGTATCGAAGGGATTCAGTTACTGAAGCAGGATTTCTCCCTCCTTGCTTGTTTTCTTCCGGGACTCGCTGCACATCGCCGGCGATACACTGAGTATGCTGATGTTAAAGTTACCTCTATTGAGTCTTCTCAAAAGGCGGTTCTTAATGTGGTTTTTTTACATGGGGGGCCTGAATCTTGTGAATGGGATACTCCCCGACACTATCCATTGCTGAAGAGTCTGGAAAACCATTCTGTTAACTTCCACATAGTAAACTATCCGGGTTCTGCTGGCTTTGGACGAAAATTTCGAAGTATTGCTGACCAGCAGGTCTGTGAGTTTACGTCTACAGCTGTAGTCAACTGGATTAAAGCGCACTTACCTTCACAGCCAACTGTCCTGATGGGTTGGAGTTTTGGAGGAACGCTGGCGCTGGAAATACTTGGCCTGTGCGAAAAAAAAGACATCAACACAGTGGGAGTTGCGATCATCAATCCGCTTCTCGATCTTCCATTCCACCTTAACCGCGTAGCTGAGAACAAGGGCGATCTGTCCTTCTTCCGGCGAAAATTTTCGAGAAAAGATTGCGATGCTGTAAGTGTTGGACGTTATAAAAACCTGATTAAAAATAGCAACGCCAGAATTTTATTGATCGCAGGACGTAATGATGAAGTATTATCGAGCGACTCCGCTCAAGATCTAATTAATCGGCTTGGCTCTTCTGAGAACGTTAGTTTTGTTTTAGACGACGGTGCACATGGCGGTGCTGAAAGTTTTGATGCCAGGGAAGATAGATTGATCGCTTTCGTGAAACAATTCTTGCCCTTAGCTTTGAATAATCATCAGTAAAGTACATGCCAGCGAAACTGGCTAGCATTGAGAGCGTATCAGGGCCATCGAAAACGCATCTGATAAAGAGTTGTCGCGAAATATCTTGCAAGATTATCCGTAAACATTGTGGTAACCGGTAACAAATGCCAGGAGGATGAACATTGCTGTTGCAACGGTAATGGTGTTAGTCATGTAAGCTCTAGGGCACTGACGCTGCTGCATGAATGAAATTACGAACCCCGAAGGTTTTTTTAGTGGCGCTTATCAGGCTGGCCATTACACGTAGAGGGTGTGGGACTATAGCCGGTAGCATTCCATGCCAGTATAAGCTGATGCTGACGCGCCGCATTGACCATTGCCTGCGCTTTCTCTCTTCGGGACGCTGACTCACGGCCTTCTCTCTGCTTCCTGCTGCTGTTAATCCCTGTGCTGTAGCTGCTTATCCGGTGTCCTGTCCATAAAGGTCAACGGCATTAACAGCCTGATGGCCCCCTTCGGCTCCCCGGCGTTGCCGGGTCGTCAGCCCCACTCCGCTAACCGGCTGTGCCGGTAAGCTCCGCCGGACCGCGAGGCGTTCCGGGCCTGACGGCTAGGGTCTGATGGCGAACGGCCAGGTCAACCCCTGCAGCCGGCTGACGCCGGCGCATTCACTGGCCACAAAAGGACGTGGCCGCTGAGGACCGGACCGGCATAAGGCCGCCGTCCGGGATGTGTTCATGCCCGCTTTCCCGTCAGGTGAGGCTGTTCCGGTCATTCCAGGCGCGGAGGGCTTGTCGTAGCACCGTCATTCATCAGACACAAGGGTGAAGTGCACGCCTGCGGCGCCCTTGTGTCTGCTGCCTGCCGTTGCTCCTCTGCCCTTTGCCGCGACTGGATCGACCGAAACATGAAACCTCACACGCACAGGAGCACTGCCATGAACACACACAACATCAACGTCAACACCGCCACGCCAGAATCTCCCAAAACATGGGGTAACGGCCCGAAAATCTGCGTCAGCGCAAACGATCTGCGCACGCGCTGGCACACCACAAACGCAGACGGCAAAAACGTCACGCCGTCAGAGGGGAAGCACTACCCGGCACGAAACGGCAGCTATGGTGTGGACGCGCTGCTGCTTGATGAGGTGGATGTGGTGGCACTCCTGGCGGCGGGACATACCTCGCTGCCGCGACTGGCGAGTTCGGGCGGGGGCATGACGGCGCTGTATGACCTGGGCGAAAACGCCGGGGGGCGTTACCTCGTTGCCAGCCGTGGCCAGATCTTTTACCGCTCAGCGTCATGGCAGGAGGCCTGCCGGGAATATATACGTCGTGCCTCATCAGTGATGGCAGAAGAGGCGAAAGCGTTTTTTGACCGTTTTCACGCAGCGTGCGATGCGGGCCTGGATTATTACCGGGCAAGCGACGTCGCGCGTGGCGTTATCTCTCTGGAGAATGGCCTGATACCGGTGACTGAAAATCAGGTAACTGCCGGTGCCCGTGATACCACCCTGAACGATATCCCGTTCTGAAAACGTTGCGCGGCCTGTAAGGGCGGGCCGCTTTTTCGTCTCAACTGATTTAAGGAAAACTGAAATGAAAATGCAGAATGCGCAGGCTGTGGCCGTGGGTCAGGTTGTCAGTAC
The DNA here is from genome assembly GCF_007833795.1 of Candidatus Pantoea soli. Taxonomy (NCBI): domain Bacteria; kingdom Pseudomonadati; phylum Pseudomonadota; class Gammaproteobacteria; order Enterobacterales; family Erwiniaceae; genus Pantoea; species Candidatus Pantoea soli. The sequence goes on from NZ_CP032704.1 coordinate 25,042, forward strand.
AGTTCTTTACAATCGCGGGCGGGGTGTTGTGTTCGCGGTTCACGGTGAGCAGAAACCGGCATCAGTCGGGTCGCTTCCGGGGGGGGTATCTTACGGCGGAAATGCCACGTTTGATATTGCATTCGAAAGCGGCGGAATATCGCGCGGGCTGCCTGAAAGTATCCTGCACGGGAAACAGTGGAGCATATTTCCGGAAATAAAAAGCAGGGAGGAGACGGCGCGCATTGTGAAACATGCGGAGTCTGAAGAACGCCGTAAGCAGCAGGAAAAGGAGGACGCCGCGCGGCTTTATGCAGCTGAAAGCGAGCGTTTAAAAACAGCACCGGAATATGCCGCGCTCTCGCAGGATAAAAACGGGGCCGTGCAGGTAACCTCCAATATCCGTAAAGAGCTGAAAGCAAAATTTCCGGGCGTTAAATTCTCGGTGCGCAAGCGCGGCTATGACAGCGTAAGCGTTAACTGGACGGACGGGCCGACAGAAGAAGAAGTAAAAGCCGTAACGGATAAGTACAAAGACAGTTATTTTGATGGCATGCAGGATATGTCCGTTTCCTGTGCCTCTCCGTTCAACCGGATTTATGGTGGCGTGGGATACGTTTTTACCGATCGGGATTATTCGGACGGAATGAAACAAAAGGCGGTGGACATCATAGCTAAAAAATATAGCGGGAGTCTGGAAGGTGAGGAAATAACGCTGGCGCGTTTCAACAGCGGGGAGCTTTACCGGGTCGGACGGGATTACTTCTGGCACAGTCAGGGCGTGCAGGGTGAGATAAACAGAACGCTTTCAGAAATAAAATAACAACAACCGGGGAGCCTGAAGGTTCCCTTTTTTTCGCCTGTTATCCGCCGCCAGCATTGAGCCGGAGACGGATAATTATAAACCGGTTCTATGCAGGGAGCAGGTGGCACGAAAAAAATGAGGCGTTACTCCTGTTACCCGTTCCCGGCATTGAGCCGGTTCGGGTAATTCTGCGCGCTGGCTTCGTTGTTGTCTTTAAAATAACTCTGCGCAGAAAAAAAGATGCGTTCCGCGCTTCGTCAGTTTCAAAAACCGTTCAACCGCTGAAAGCCTTGCGCGGGATTTTACCTGCCTTGATGGCCTTGTAATGTCTGTCAATCAGCATCGCATAGTTATAGCGGTTCGTTACGGTGACGGGCTTATTTTTCATTCCCGCGTTGTACATCCCTACCGCCAGCCACGTTGCACCGTACTGATTGAAATTTCGGCGCAGCAGCATCGCACCGATATAAATGTTCAGGCACGGATCGCTGAGCAGCTTTTCTTTACTCAGTCCGGGATACTCTTTCTTCAGACGCCGCATCGTTTCAGAATTAATCTGCATGAGGCCGTAATCACTGCTGCCGGGTTTGCCGTCTTTCGTCAGGTTGGTATTTACAGCCGCCGGATTATAGCGGGATTCCTGCCAGGCGATAGCGCGCAGATAGTCCGGATCGATGGAATACCATTCGCCGGCATTAATAAAACAGTCCGCATTCACGCTGGCGGAGAAAATGCCTGTCGCCAGCAGGGCTGCAGCGTGAGTAAATAAACGCATTGCGGCTCCTGATTTGAAAAGTTCGGAGGAGATGTCAGGCTCAATAATATCATAAGAGTTAGGTTTTTACACACCACTCGCAAATTTATTTTTGCTTAATATAGTCTTTTAAATCATTAGGTTACCGTTAAATCGTAGAAAATTTAATCTCCCCATGACTTACCAGAAGGTAACCCAGTGGAATCCTGAAGGTTTTTTATTGGTTACCATATGGTTTGTTATAAGTTTATCAGTAGTTTATAATGGATTCCTGACCGTTGGTTTCCATATGGTTACTCACATTCAGGCCAAGTGTTACCCGATGGTTACCATTAAAAGCGAGTCTGCATCCAACCAGATTGACTGGTCCGATGTGATGCTTGCGTATGTTAATTATAATGAGTGTGAGAAAAAAATATGAATGATGAAAATTCAGCTAAGCGTAACCGGGTTAACCTTACTATCCCTTTTTCACTGCTGGAAAAGATTGATGCGCACGTCGAAAAAAAACTGGAAGACGGTGAATCCCGTGATACGGCTAACAGATCAGCGTTCGTAATGGAAATGTTTAAACTCGGTTTACGAGTGCATGAAAACAAAATCAACAAGGATGCTTCAGAAAAAACGCTTGATCAGAAGCTGGAATTAATTGCCAAAAACGCGCTCATGAATGGATTCATTATCGACGCCATTTTCGGCATCATGAAGGAAACGGTTGATACTTCTAAAGTCGTCAGGAACGAAATGCTTCTTGATCCAGACTGGCCTAAAGAGATGAAGGAAAGAGTTGCCGGTAAATTACTGGAGTACTTTAAATAATTAATGCCAGCCTGATCTATCTGCGAATACATCAGGCTTCTTATTCAGGAGTCACCCTGCTCGTCTTTTCCATTGTCATCCTGCCTCAGTGCATCGGTTTCTCTTTTTAGCGCATCACGAATATAACGTCGTAGCGTCAGTGCATTAATTCCGTATTGTGTATAAACCTGCTTTCTTGTATGGCCGTCTCGTAAGACAGCATTAACTGCCTGATCGCGGTCGCGTTTAGATAGCACGTTACGGTTATCATACTTGACGCGCTTTTCCTTAATTTCAGGAGAGTCTTTCTTTTTGCTCCATGCGCGTTTAACCGTTGCAACCGTCACACCCAGTATATCGGCGGTTTGCTGTAGCGTTTTACCCTGCACGCGCAATCGTACCGCATAGTCTTTTAATTCTTCAGATATAACCCTGTAATCTTCATGCGTGCCAACGTACTTAATAAGCGTGTCGTTCGTGATGCTGTATTCAGTCAGAATATGCTTTCTGAGTATGCCCTGGCTTAACTTTACTTTTATCACCTCAACATTTTCTGGTGTCAGTTTTCTCTCATGCTCCCGAGGGATGATTTTCTGTCCGTCACGATCGGCTATTTTTTTAACGGCGTGATAGATGACTGCGCGAGATACTCTGCAGGTCTGCTCAATTTCTTCTATCGTCATTTTCGGCTCGGCATGATACATGCGTGCAATCAGTTCCCACTGCTTCCAGCGGTAATCCATTGCAGAGCTTCCCTTGCGCTTTTTTATCAGCTTGTAGACGTAAGATTCAGAACAGTTTTGTTCTTCACATATATCCTTTACGCGCCAGCCCAGCATCACACGCTCCATCACTTTATCTGCATCGGGCCCGTTTTTTTCTTCCAACACCTGTTTTGGTGGATTTAATTTTTTAGCGGATGTTGTGGGTTTTGTACCGACCGGGGCGGTTTTGATTTTTGAGTGAGTTATTTCCCCGGGCTCAGTAAATATTGCCTTTTCGAGACTGTTCTTTATTTTTCTGGCGTGCCACAGGTTCACGCCGGGACGGGGGAGGGGGGCCAGGAAATCCGCATTAACCATTATCCATGCAGCCGGGTCGGCTACGTCTGAATATTGTCTCAACTGTGTGAGTGACCGTTCGGCCGCCGCCTGCAGCTGCCTGGCCGGGACGCGATTTTTAATAAAAGCGAGCAGTGGAATGGTCACGAGCTGGCAGGCATAAAAGCGGGTTTCTCTGAAGCTAACCTCAAACCAGCCCGGGTCACGCATGTAATGAAGGAGGGCATCGTTAAGCAACTCAGATAAGACAACCTCATGCTTTGTCCTAAAAACCTCGGATGAAAAGCCCGCCGGATCGGCGATCAGAAAAACCAAATCGGCAGCATCAGACATTATTTTTCTTTTCCAGTCAGTCAGTTAGTGAGATGAGCGAAAATACTAACCATAGCGATAAATGAAATTGATCAGTAAGATCAATAACTTATATTGAAGTGTGTGATCCAGGAGCGTAAAAAAACGTCAGCCAGTAAGGAAAACGTAAGTTTCTGTTACCAGACCACAAATATGTAAAGGAGGCGTTACCAGTAAGCTTGTAATTTGACTTAAGACCATACAGGCAGTGAAAGACGATAGTTCAACCAACTAACCATTATATCCCTAACTGAGGAAAATTCCTATGAAGGGCACTCTCTCTTCGTGTGTAAATTACTGCCGTAAGGCAGGGGCGGTAGCGTGGAGCAAAGCAAACAAACCTGCTCTGTTCACTGGAATGGCGATCCTGGCAGCTGCTGCTATGCCAGCCCACGCGGAAGACCTTTTCGCAAACGGGAAAACTACGATTAACGATACGTTCGGATCTGGAAGTACAGTTGTATGGATTCTGTATATCCTCGAAATCATCGCTGCCGTGTTTACCTATGTGAAAACCAAGAACCTGGCCATGTTTGGCGGCATCGCCGCAGTCATGGTGTTTATCAACGTTGCCTTCGGCATCATCCCGTCTTAACGCGCGCTAATGGGTAAACGTGACCGGTATACCTTTGCGGCTACGTTTTCCGAGCAAAAGCGGTTCGTGGGGCTGCCACCTGATGAGTTCTGCCTGTACGTGCCACTGGCACTGCTGGCTATCTTCCTCAACATGTGGATTTTCGGCCCCACGCTCTTAGCCGCCGTGGTTGGAATTCGTCATCTCAAGAAAGGCCGCGGTTCTCAGTATCTTCTCAACCTGGCGTACTGGTGCCTGCCTACATCAGTGATGCGCTTCTTTATCAGCATCCTGCCTGACAGCTACAAACGGCACTGGGTCGCCTGACCCCCCTCCGGAGACAACATGGAATTAAAGCTGCGTTCGGCGGGAAACCGCAATATGGCCGTGGCTATTCTGGTGCTGCTCGTTATCACAATCCTCGCGCTGGCGCTTAGCTGGCGCATTTACGGCGATAACCGGGCGCTGATGAATCAGCTCGTTAATAACCGACAGACCATTGTTATTCCCTACGGCGCGGATACGCCGTTCAGTTTTACCGGCGAGCGCGGCGACGCCCGCTACCTGCGCCTGATGGCGCTGGCGTGGATGAACCTGCGCCTCAACATTTCCGACAGCAACGCAGACGCCAGCCACGAAATGCTGCTGGCAGGTGCCTGCGACGGCGCAGAGAAGTCCCTGAAGGGCGTGCTGGCGGACGAAGCCTCACGCGTGAAGGGTAACAGCGGCGGCTCGGTGTTCTACCCGAAAGACGTCAGCGTATGGCCGGATAAGGGCATCGTTGATGTGTCAGGCGATCTGCAGCTGAGCTACGGACTGCACGACGCGAGCCCGGTGAAGAAGCACTACCGCCTGCGCACCGATACCCGAAACAACCGTCTCTGCTGGAGCGCTTTCCTGGAGGTTCCCGATGCGTAAATCCCTGCTACTCAGCGCCGTAGCGCTGCTGACGGCGTTTGGCGCCCGCGCCGAACAGCTGACGCTCAACCCCGGCGCGCGCGTCAGCGCGGCGGTGAGCAACACCAACCCGAACTACCTGCGTGTGAACGATGACCGCATCCTCAGCGTGCAGGCGGCGCAGGGCGTGCTGAGCGCCAAATCCCCGACGCCAGAAGGCGCGGTTGTGTTTTCCACCCTGACCGACAAGCCGTTCACCATGTTCGTGCAGACCGCATCCGGCTTTGCCTTCTCGGTGCAGGCGACCCCGGGCAGGCGCGCCGGCCTGAGCCTGACGGTGGATAACCGCGAGGTGAAGGGCACGGAGGAGGCGCGGGAGTACGAGCAGAAGCAGGACACATACAGCGCGCTTATCAGCGGCCTGGTGGGAAGGTTCATCACCAACCGCAAGCCGACAGGCTACGTGCTGAGTAAAAACACCGACGTGCCGGTGAGCGAGTCGGTGAAAAGCGCCTTTGCACTGCGACCGGTGACAGCCTGGCAGGGCGACCGGGTCCGCATCGTGCGTACCGATATTACCAGCCTCTCCTCGCAGCGTATTCGCCTGAGCGAACGCTATTTCTGGAGCCTGGGCGTAATGGCGGTGGCGTTTCATCCGCAGCTTGACGTGCTGGAGCCGGGCGCAAAAGTCTCTGTCGTGACGGTGTTCCGCACGAAAGGAGGCCCGGATGAACCTTAACAGCCTGGTCCGCAGCAAACAGCGCCGGCTGTTTGCCATCATTCTGGCCGCTGCTGCCGTGATTATCGGCGGCCTGTACCTGGCTAACAGGGGCGTGTCCGGCCATTCAGTAAAAAAAGCTGATAAGCCCGACAGTGTTGCCGCCGAACCGGATCTGACCGGCGGCGGGGTGGTGAATACGTTTGACGGCTCGGGACAGGGCTCACTGCTGGTCAGCGCACAGAACCGCGAGAAAGAAGCGCGGGAACAGCTCGCCTCCATGCAGAAAGACTTCAAGTCACTAAGGGACCAGATGTCTGACGTGATGAACAACAACAAGTCCCTGCAGCAGAATGTATCTGACCTGATGGAGCAGCTGAAAAACCAGCAGGATAAGTCAAAGACCGCGCCGTCCGGCCAGCAGGGCGCGAGCGCAGGCTACACGCCACCGCGCACGGAATACTCCTTTGCCCCCGCACCGGTGCAGACGGGTCAGATCGACAACCAGACGTTTGACTACTCGCAGTTTGAGCCGAAAGCGAAAGACACCTCGTTCTGGGTGCCGACCGGCACGTTCTCTGACGCCATCGTGATCGAGGGGGCCGACGCCAACGCCTCGGTGCGCGGCGAGAACAACCTTGTGCCGATGCAGTTCAAGCTCAAGGGAAAAGCGCACCTGCCTGGCAACAACAAATTCGACCGCTTTGATAACTGCTTCGTAACGGCCGCAGCCTATGGCGACATCTCCAGCGAGCGGGCCATCGTTCAGCTGCAGCGCCTGTCCTGCATCATCGACGGCAAGCACATCGATCAGGCGGTGAAAGGGCACGTCGCCTTTTACGGCAAGAACGGCATCAAGGGCGTGCCGGTGATGCGCAACGGCAAAATTCTGGGACTGGCCTTTACTGCCGGTGCGCTGGGCGGGCTGGGACAGAGCGCCTCGCAGGTTGGCCAGACGGTAACCGGCATCGGCGCAACCAGCACGGTCAGCGGCGGAGACGTGGCGCGCGGCGCCATCGGCGGTGGCGTGGGCAAGGCGGCGGACAAGCTGGCCGACTACTACATCGAGCGGGCCGAGCAGTATCACCCGATTATCCCGATCGGCGCGGCGAATCGCGTAGAGGTGGTGTTTATCGAAGGCTTCCGCGCGAAGTTCATTGAAGATGAAGAAGCCGCGAAGCTCGCGAAAGAGCAGCAGCGCTCGGGCGGGCAGCAGCCGGACACGCAAACACGGGAACAGGGCAACAGCGGCCTGCCGCCGGATCTCGTGGGCAAACTCGGCGACGCCACCCGCCTCAATATGAATGACTTCGTCACCCCGACTAACGGCGGACAGGCGAGGGGCACGACCCCGCAGGGCGTGGCGCAATGACGGCTGAAAAAATCCGGCTTCGTCACGCTGAGCACTGCGGCTGGATGGTTTTTACCGAAAGGACGGTGAGCTGCTTCGGTCGCGAGGCCGACGCGCGCATTCCGGGTCTGCAGGCGCTGGGGTTTGGCGTGAAGAAGCTCTACTGCAAGCCCGGCCTCATCCCGGACGACGGCTACGTTGCCCTGTTCGGGGAAACGCTGCGCCGCCTGCTGGAAGTTGCTCCCGGTGACGCCTTTGCCCTGAATATGCTGTCACGGCTCGGGACCCACGGGAAAAACGGCGACCTCTTTATCGACTTTACCGAAATTTCTGATCTCAACGGAGAGCCCCATGATTAAGTCACATGCTTTATCCGTCTGCGCGCTGGCGCTGGTTCTGAGCGGCTGCGCGGGCATGAACAGCGACTTTGAGTTCGACAAACCCGCTAAAGACTCCGGGGTCTGGATGTCGCAGGCCGACGATATGTCCGCCGGCAGCAGCGGTAACGCCCCGTCAGCGTCTGCGCCGAACGGCTTCACCGGCGCGGGCATTCGCCTGGACGACTACCGCCTGATCGACACCGGCACCATCCGGCTGGACCCGCAGACCGACGCGCAGGCGGGTCGCGGCGGCCTGAGCGAGGGCATCCCGGTGCGCGTGGCGTCATCCGGCGAGGTACGCCCGTTTACACGCGAAAACGGCGTGCTGCGCACGACAGCAAACCAGACTGCATATTGCAGCGCGGCGCACTGCTTCCCGGAGCCGGCCGCCGCGTTCCGGCGCCCTGACGGCGTGGCGCGCATCTGGATAGCGCCGTACGTCTCCCCCGACAACAACGTCCATATGGGCGAGGTCATCTACAGCGTCTCCAGTCACGGCGACTGGAACGGCATTCTGATGTGAGGTCCGCATGAAATTTCTGAAAGGCTTCCGCTTTGATCCACTTAACGTGGTGGAGACGGTGGCGGGCATTCTGGACGAGCGGGACACCACGAACGAGACGCGCCAGAAGCTGCAGGACATGGACTACCCGCACATCCGCGACCTGCTGCCTTACCGGGACTATGACAGCGAAAGTCAGATCTGGGTGAACAAGGAGTCGGTGGGCTTCGTGATCGAGTCACAGCCGCTGATTGGCGCCAACGAGAAGCTGGCCGAAAGCCTGGAGTATCTGCTGCGCGACGTTGCTCCCCGCGACGTTCCGCTGCAGGTGATGCTGGTTTCTTCCCGGGCGGTGAAAGAGCAGGTTGAGCATGGCCTGAAAAACTTCGCCTGGAAAGGGCACCGGGCGGACGAGTGTAACGACGTCACCGCCCGCTTTTACCTGAATGGGGCGCGCTACACCTACAGCAACGGCCTTGACCATCCGCTGACCCTGCGCGACTACCGGCTGTTTTTTGTCTGGGGCATGCCGGTTAAAAACCTCTCTGAGACCGACCTGATCCGCGTACGTGACGTACGGCGCAACCTGCTGAACGCACTCAATGCCGCTGACATCTGGTCTGAGGCCATCGGCGTCAGCGAGTTCAGCAGCGTGTTGCGCGAGTTCTTTAACCACGATCCGGCGCGGCTTGAGCGCTACGACAGCGAATACGATCCGGCGGCTGACCTCAGCACGCAGTTCGTGGACCGCACCACCTCCTGGCGGGTGAAGCCCTCGCATATCCGCATCGAGGGCAGCGACAGAGACAGTAAGCCATTTGCCGCGCGAATGGTTAACCTGAACCTCGACAACAATCCCCAGGAACATTACCTGTGGCAGAACGGCAATATTTTTCAGGATCTGATGTCGCCGACCAACGGCATTCCCTGCCCGTTTATCTGCACGATGGTGCTGACGACCGAAGAGCAGATGAAAAGCCAGGGCGAGGCGAACAGCCGCTTTCTCGCGCTGGATTCGCGCGTGAACACCAGTTACGCCAAGTACATTCCGTCAACGACGCGCCAGCACGCCGAGTGGAAAGACGCCCGCGCGCGGCTGCTGTCCAATCAGACGTCGCTCACGAGCTACTTCTACGGCATTACGCTGTTCTGCCCGGACGACGATGACCTGACGTCCCGCTACACCGAAAAGACGCGTAATGCCTTCGCCGCGCAGGGGCTGCGCTTCGTGCGCGCCGACTTTATGCAGCTGCGCAACCTGCTGGCCACGCTGCCGTTTGCGATGGTGAACAAAAAGCTGCGCGCCGACTGCCGCAAGACCGGCGGCATTCAGCGCTCGGAGTCATTTCACGCGGTGAACCTGATGCCGGTCATAGGCGACAACAAGCTGTGCGCCTCGGGCATTCTCATCCCGAGCTACCGCAACCAGGTCGCCTTTATCGACGTGTTTGACGAGAGCCTGCCGAATACCAACTTTAACTGGTTTATGTCCGGCACCTCCGGCGCCGGCAAGTCGGTACTGGCGAACTCGATTGCGCGCTCGGTGCTGGACAAGGGCGGGACGGTGGCGGTGCAGGACATCGGGGACTCCTACAAGGCGGCCTGCAGCAGCCTCGGCGGCACCTACATTAACGGTGACTCGCTGCGCTTTAACCCGTTTGCGAACGTTACGGATATTACGCTTGCCGCCGAGCGCATCCGCGATCAGCTGTGCATTCTGGCGAGCCCCAACGGCCTGCTGGACGAGGTGCACGAATCGCTGATTCTGGAGGCCATTACCGAGTCCTGGCCTCATTATCAGCAGGACATGCGTATTGACCACGTCATTGAGTATCTCAAAAAGCAGCAGGGCGCGATTACCCGTGAGCATTCCTCGCTGATTGGCGGGCGCATTGACGAAATCACCACGCTGCTCGGCAAGTACAGCATCACAGGCATCTACGGGAAGTTCTTTAACTCCTCTGAGCCGACCCTGAAGCCTGACCTGCAGTTCGTGGTCACCGAGCTGGGCGACCTGCGCAAGCAGCAGGACCTGCTGTCGGCCATTCTCTTCACCATCATGATCTGGAACGAGAACATGATGTACACCACGCCGCGCAGCATGCGGAAGATGAACATCATCGACGAGGGCTGGAAGCTGCTGGGCGGATCGAGCACCAAGATTAAAGACTTCATCGAGGAGGGTTACCGCACCGCCCGCCGTCACAACGGCTCCTACGGTACGGTGACCCAGGCGATACGCGATAAAAACCTGTCCACGGCGGCGCTTGCGGCCTACGACAACAGCTCGTTCAAGTTTACCTGTATGCAGGACGCCAAATCGTTCACCACCTTCCAGAAGGAGGAGCCGCACGCCTTCAGCGAGCTGGAGTGGGAGATGATCAGGAAGTTTCCGCCGGCGAAAAAGGCGCGCTACAGCTCGTTCCTGCTGAGCGTGGGCGAATTCTCCAGTTTCCACCGCCTCATTCTCGATCCGCTGAGCGACGGGCTGTTTTCTTCCAAAGGCGAGGACTTTACCTACCGCGAGAAACGCCTGCGCGAGGGCGCGGACATCAAGGACATCCTGTTTGAGATGGCCGATAACGACGCGCACAAGCGCGACATCATCCATATGCTGCGGGAGATGCAACTTTGAACCCTAAGCTATTGAAATTCATGGTTATTTATTTTGTCATGGTGGGCACTGTCCTCCTGTTGCACTACCTGGACTGACCAGGCGAGGAACCCATCTCCACCTATCCCCTGCAAAGGAGTCAGAAATGGACTTAAAACAGAGCGCAGCCTGTATCGCAGCATCCATATTGATCAGCGTGGGCGCGTGCGCGGCCGCCTGGTCTCTCTGGCTGAAGCCGCCGGCGCTGGTCACCTTTGACATGAAGGGCACGACCAACGCCCTTATCCGCCAGACCGCAAAGCTCGACCTGACCGACGATCAGCGTAAGGCGCTGCTGACGCGCTTTGACCGCAGCGTCACCACTGCAACGGCGGAATACGCCAGCGAACACGGTGCGGCCATTCTGGTGAGCCCTGCTGTGGTCACCGGCCTGCCGGACGCAACCCCGGAGATTCAGGCGCGCCTCGCCGAGCTGATGAAGGCCGGTAACCCGCAGCAGTAACCCTGTCCGATCACCCCAACGGGAGCCTCCCGATGACACATGCAACTCCGCTGGCGCGCGCAGTCGCCGGCGCGCTGCTCGCCATGCTCAGCCTGCAGGCGGGCGCGGCTGAGCTGGGCACGTACGGCGATACCTGGGACATCCGCGAGCGCAACCTGATCGCGGTCCTGAAAGACAATCTGAAAGAGCATTTTGCCGGCCGGTCGCAGGCCGACATCGAGCGGGACCTGCAGAAAAAGGCCGAAGACGAGGCGATGCGCCCGCCGCCGGTGCCGGGAATAAGCACCGCGCGCGAGACGCACAGCCGCCTGTTTGACCCGTCTTTCACGGTGCAGCGCGACATTGCCGACCAGAACGGCGTGGTGTTCGCGCACAAAGGCCAGGTGGTGAACCCGTTTGACGTTATCCCGGTGTTTGACGAGACGCTTTACTTCATCGACGCCGACGACGACCGGCAGATTGCCTGGATGAAGCAGCAGGTGCCGCACACCACGACCTCCCGCGTCATCCTGGTCAGCGGCAACGTGCGCGACAGCGCAGAGGCCCTCGGCAGCCGGGTCTGGTTCGACCAGACCGGCAGCATCACGAAAAAGTTCGGCATCACGCAGGTGCCTGCGGAGGTGAAGCAGGCGCCCGGACAGAAACTCTTCCTTATTACTGAATTCGGTCTTCACGACCGCTAACGGAGCCAGACATGAAAAAGCACATCCTCTCCGCCGCGCTGACGCTGAGCCTGACCGGTCACGCGATTGCCGCTGACGACGCCTTTAGCGATGCGCAAAAGGCGCAGATCGGCGAAATCGCAGCAGATTACCTGCGCGCCCACCCGGAAATCCTGATTGAGATGAGCCAGAAGCTGCAGGCGCAGTCGCAGGAAAAACAGATGGCCTCCGCCGCCGGCGCGGCGCTGAAGGAGCAGGGCGGGCTGCTGAACGATCCGACCTCACCGGTGCTGCACCCAAAGGGCGACGTCGCGGTCATCCAGTTCTTTGACTACCAGTGCATCTACTGCGCGAAGGTCGCCCCGACCGTGGAGCAGTTCATCAGCCAGAACCCGAACGTGCGCTTCATCTATAAAGAGTGGCCGATTTTCGGCAGCCGCTGGCCCGCATCGGTACAGGCGGCGAAAGTTGGCCTGTCTGTGTACAGCAAAGGCGGCGCAGAGGCGTATCACCGCTACCACGCCGCGCTCTACGCGACCGGCCACAACGAAGGGAAGCTGCTGGATGAAGACATCCGCCAGGCGGCGGTGAAGGCGGGCGTGACCACAACGCCGAAAGAAGAGGTCGAGGCGATGGGCGCGGCGCTGGAGAAAAACAATCAGCTGGCCCGCAGCCTCGGTATTCAGGGCACGCCCGCCTTCTTCGTCATGCCGGTGACGGGTGCAACCGCTGAGAACGTCAGCGTTATCCCGGGGGCGACTGACCTGCAGGCGCTGCAGGCGGCGGTGGAAAAAGCGCGCGGCGGCGTGAAGAAAGGAGGCTGATATGGCCTGGCGCACGGTTTTACTGGCGCTTGCGGTGTGGGTCTGCCAGCCGGCGTTTGCCGCTGACAACGGCAAGACGTCCCTGACCTGCGAGGGGCGCTGGGTTAACCCCATCACCGACGTGTGCTGGGAGTGCCTGTTCCCGATGAGCATTGGCAGCGTGCAGGTTTCAGCCGGATCGCTGCCGGATACCGAAAACCCGTCATCGCCCATTCAGTTCTGTCCGGCGCCGCCGCCCATTTTTGAGCGCCCGGGCATCGCGATTGGCTTCTGGGAGCCATTTGCGATGACTGACGTGACGCGCTCGCCCGGCTGCATGGTGAACATGGGCGGCTTCAACATTAACATCCCGAACACCGGGACCGGCACCGGCACGAAAGCGGCGAACGAGCACCCGGGCACCTTCTATCACGTCCACTGGTACAAATACCCGTTGATCTCCTGGCTCAACATTATCACTTCCGAAATGTGCATGCAGGGCGGGGAGTACGACATCGGCTACCTCTCAGAGCTGGACCCGACCTGGCAGAACGACAACCTGGCGCTGTTCCTGAATCCGGAGGTGATGCTGTTTGCGAACCCGGTTGCGCAGATGGCCTGCGCAGCGGACGCGGTGGCGGCGGGCGTGAGCAAGCCAATTGATGCGCTGTTCTGGTGCGCGGGCTCGCACGGCTCGATGTACCCGTTCACGGGCAACATCGTGAACGAGTCGAGCGGGCTCAACAGCGGAGCGCTGCTCTCCGAGCGCATGGACTTCAAGCTGCACCGCGAGGGACTCATCCTGGACACCGTGCCGCAGAACACCGCCGTCTGCTACGAGTATCCGTCCGCGATCATGCCGAAAAGTCGCTACCGCTATCAGATGGTGAACACCATCCCGGACGTGGCGTCGTGTCATCCCTTCGGGCGCAACGTGATGCTGTGGCAGACCGGAAAGGAAATGCCCACTACCAAAAAGAACTACGGCTATCTCATCTGGAAAAAGCGCAACTGCGTTGTGCTTTAAGCGAGGACTCATGAGGAACATACGCAACACGCTGTGGCTTGCCGCCGGGCTGACGGCGGCGCTGACCGCGCAGGCGGAGGACGCGCCGCAGGGCACGCAGGTCGGCAGCACGGAAAACGAGACGGCTTACTTCCTGTCGGCCTCCGTGCCCGAAAAGGAGATGGCCATTCTGATGAAGGCGGCCGAAGCCCGGGACATTCCGGTCTACTTCCGGGGGCTGGTTGGCGACAGCATGGAGCAGACCGCGAAGTACATGATGTACATGGTCAGCACCTACAAAGTGCGCGGCGTGCAGATAGATCCGGTGCGCTTTGACCGTTACGGGGTGAAGCAGGTGCCGGCGCTGGTGAAGAAGTGCGGCGACCGCTTCGACATCGTGTACGGCAACGTCGCGCTGAATCAGGCGCTGAGCATGATCGAGACGCGCGGCGACTGCCGCAAGAAGTCCTGACCGACCCCGCTGCCCGCTGCGGCGGGCATCCTTAATTCTTCCCGGAAACTTTCATGAAACAAGCCACCCGCTCCCTGCTGCAGGGGCTGCTGCTGAGCTGTCTGTCAGCCAGCGTCCTGGCGGCATCAATGGACGCCTCCAACCAGGAAGGCATTAACGCCGGCAAATCAGCAGACGGCACGACCAGCGCCGATCCGAACGGCTACTTCGACAACTACAGCGCAGACGCGCCGCAGCGCGGCTACTACAGCGGCCCGACACAGACGTCCTCAAACATTGACGTGAAAGGGCAGACGGAGCTGAGCGGGTCCGACCTCGGCCAGACCGCGCGCGAATCCTACGTGAATAACCCGGCGGACAAGCTCAGCTACGACTCGGACATGATGAAGTACAGCGACGAAATCCGGGAAAACGCCAATGCCATTACCGGCGTGAACGGCAGCCAGTGCGTGGCGCAGGAGCTGAACAAAACCACCTGGACCACGCACCGCTGTGAAATGGCCACTCCGCTCTCGCAGTCGTGTACGCGTAAGGCCACCATCGTGACGACCGGATCGTACGAGGAGTATGGCACGCAGCTGGTGCTCAACGCCCGCGACGTTACCGGCAGGAAGCTGGACAACTGGTGGATGCAGTATGACTTTGTCGTGCCGGAAGACGGCACCATCAGCAGCGGCACCTGGGAGTTTCTTTACCCGAGAGAGCCCAGCTACCACGGAAGCCGCCTGGACTACTCCATTCAGGCCTTCGGGCAGACGATACGAACCAAAATCAACTATTCCGGCACCCTGAGCATTCCGGCCCAGAAGGTCACGCAGGGGCAGGTTATCAGCGTGCTGTTTCGCTATAACACCGACGGTCACTACGAGTCCGGCCGCGACGGCACTATGAATTCTCTTGCGAACGGCACGCAGGTGCTGCGCATCACGTTTCCCATGCAGGCGGTGCGCGACACGGTCACGGCGGGCATCGAATGGACCAACAGCTGTCCGGCCGATATGGGCGACGCGGTGAAGATGAGCGAGGTCTGCAGCGACCCGGGCGGCACCCGGTCGGTCACAGTAGGAGGAAAGGCCTACAGCCTTTACAGCGACTGCTGGGGCTACACCACGCAGTGGAACGTGTTTGAAGACGACACCAACACCTGCCGGGCCTACATCGACAACCCGAACTGCAGCGAAGGCACGCGCACCTGCACACAGAAAATCGGCAACCTCTGCGTGTACAGCCAGCTGACCTACCAGTGCGCGCACACCGTCAAAAGCACCGGCTACGTCTGCGGCTCGGAGTTTTACTGCTCGGACGGCAGCTGCTCGGCGATGCAGGCGGGCCAGAACCAGAACTTTGAAGCCGCCGTGTCCCAGCTGGCCGCGCTCGCGGCGGCGGGTAAGGACTTCGCGGGCATGGACCCGAACCAGGTGACGGCGTTCACGGGCAAGGCGATGGCCTGCCGCAAGAGCGCGGCAGGCTTCAGCAACTGCTGTAAAAGCGGCGGCTGGGGGCAGAGCGCGGGGCTGGCGCACTGCAACACCGAGGAGAAGGAGATCGGCACCGGCAAGGAGAAAAAGCTGGTCGTGAAGGTCGGCTCGTACTGTTCGAAAAAGGTGCTCGGGGTCTGCCTGCAGCAGAAAGAGGGCTACTGCGTGTTCGACAGCAAGCTTGCCCGCATCGTGCAGGAGCAGGGGCGCCGCGATCAGCTGGGCATCAGCTTCGGCTCCGGTGAAAGCCCGGACTGCCGGGGAATAAAGGTCGCCGAGCTGCAGGGCATTAAGTTCGATCACATCGACTTCAGCGACTTCTATGACGACCTGAACAGCAACATCAAACTGCCCGACCAGGACGCGCTGAACCAGCGCATCACCTCCGACATCCAGAACAGCCTCAAATCAGGAGACTAAGCGTGAGAAAACTCATCGGCCTCGCGCTGCTGCTGGCGGTATCGCCGCTGCACGCGGCAGAGGAAAAAAAGCCCGACGGCTACAACTACGATCCGGCGGTCGGCTGGTACTGGTACAACGAGCCGGAAAAAAAGGACGAGGAAGAGCAGCCGGCGCCGACGCCCGCTGCGCCGCAGGAGACGCCCACGCAGAAGATGAAACGCCTGCAGGCGTTTCGCGACAACCTGATGAACGAGGCGATGCTGCACCCCTCTACCGAAAATATCCGGCGCTACAAAATCGTTCAGGACTGGATGGTCAATCAGGCCAGCATGTTTGCCTCGCGCTGGGAAAAGGTGCTGCTGGATAACCCGGAGCTGGACTACAGCCTGAAGCACCCGTTTTACAACGGCACTGCAAACATTCAGTACACCGAACAGCGTCAGAAACAGCAGGCGGCCATCCGCTACGTGAACCAGCGCTACGGGGTGTTCTTCTTCTATCGCGGTAACGAGCCGCTGGATAACCGGCTCGGCGACGTGGTGAAGGAGTTCAGCGAACAGTACGGCCTGACCGTTATCCCCGTGACCGTGGACGGCCGCGCCAGCCCGGACCTGCCGGATACCCGGCAGAACGCCGGTCAGGCGGAAAAGATGAAGATAGAACACTTCCCGGCCATCTACCTGGTCGAGCCGCGCACGAAAAAATACCAGCCGCTGGCCTACGGGTTCATCACCCAGGACGACCTGGCGCGCCGCATGCTCAACATCGTTACCGACTTCCAGCCCGAGGATTAATCATGATTTCAAGACTCTTTGCCGTACTGCTGATGCTCACGCCGGTGCTGGCCACCGCGAGCACCATTGACGACATTGCCCGCCTGGAGCAGGCGAAAGCGGGCGCAGACACACCCGCTGAACAGGAAAGTGAGCCGGCACAAAGTTCACCTGCTGCAGACGCGCAGCCGGCTCCCGCAAAGCCGGTCTGGTATCACCTGAGTGACGGGCGCCGCGTGGACGTGGGCCACTGGCAGATCGTGCACTTCGTCCGCTCCGACTGCCCGTACTGCCACCGCTTCAACCCAACCCTGAAGTCAGTATCCGAGCAGACCGGCATCGGCGTGTTCGTCTACAGCTTTGACGGCAAGGGCGACGCGGTGTTCCCGAAGGTCATGCCGGTGAACGACGGCATCCTGAAGGACTTCTTCGCGGAGCTGCCGCAGGCGACCCCCACCGACTTCATTATTAACACGCAGTCGCTGGTAACGATCCCGCTGTCGCAGGGAGAAATGAGTGAGGAGGCGCTGAAGCAGCGTCTGGACGAATCTTTTGCACTGGCCGTGCGGCTGGGGGTGCTGTGATGAGTAAGTTTGCGCTGCGTGCCGGTATGGCGGCCGGCCTGCTGTTCTCCGCTGCCGCGAACGCGAACGTGCAGAACGACATCAACAAGTTCTTTAACGACATGGGCGGCGGCGGCGGTAACTACACCCAGGCGGCCGCCTGGCAGGGGCAGTCAGCGGGCTACCTGACCGGCGGTAACCTCTTTATCCGCACGCCGGTGCGCAACATCCAGCTGATTTCGGTGACGCTCCCGGACATCAAGTCGGGCTGCGGCGGCATCGACGCCTATCTGGGCTCGTTCAGCTTCATCAACAGCGACAGCATCAAAATCATGGGCAAGCAGATCCTGAGCAACGCCGCAGGCTACGCCTTTGACCTCGGGCTCGAAACCATCTGTCCGCAGTGTAAAGCCGTGAAGGACTACCTGCAGAAGCTCGCGGCGGACACCAATAACATGAACATCTCCACCTGCCAGGCCGCGCAGTCGATCGTTGGCGGCCTGTGGCCAAAAACCCAGGCGGCCAGCTCGCAAATCTGTCAGGACCTCGGCACCAAGCACGACGTGTTCTCTGACTGGGCGGCGTCCCGGCAGGGCTGCGGCGTGGGCGGGGAGACGAACAGCGTGTTCGACAAGGCGACTGACGAAGAGAAAAAGCGCATCCCGCGCAACCGCAACCTGACGTGGGACACGTTCACGAAGCTCAATCAGTTCTTCAGCAACGATCGCGCGCTGAAGGAATTCATTATGTCGATGGTCGGCACGGTGATTTATGACGCGAACGGCAACCCGACGTTTCTGCAGCCGCGCGGAGGCAGCGAGTCGATGTTCAACACGCTCCTGAACGGCGGGACCGAGAAAATTTACCGCTGCAACGACAACACTACCTGCCTGTCGCCGACTATCGCAGAGCTGACGCTCTCGGAAGATGAGGGCATGACCGGCCGGGTGCGGGACATGCTCAACGACATCTTCGATAAAAGCCGCACCGATACGGCGCTTAACGACAACGAAAAGGCGCTTATCAGCAGCACCCGCGTGCGCATCCTGCGCTACACCATCGACTCCGCGTCGGTGGGCATGGATCAGAGCGTGGTCAGCAGCCTGGCGGAGTACATCGCGGCAGATATGGTGATGTCCTACATCAACGGCCTCATCGACGTGGCCGCGAGCGGGGCGGCAGGCACGCTCGATACCGAGGAAGAGAACAAGCACTTTCGCGAGAACCTGCGCCAGGTGCGCAACGAGCTGAGCCAGCGCGTTGCACGCATCCAGGTGCAGCAGAACGGGCTGGCGGAGTATGACCGCAGCCTGTCCGAAACGCGCCAGCAGCTCTCTTCATCCGTTTCCGACAGCGTGCTGTCGAACTATCAATTCGGGAGTAACTGATGGCGCTTGATATCTGGGTAGTCAGCTCCGGCGGCATGATCACAATGGGGCTTAACGCAGTGGCAACCGTGATGGAGAACGGCGGCTGGAAAAGCACCATCTGGGTGGCGGAGATGCTGGGCATCGCCTTCTGCGTGATGACCTACCTGCGCACACACAACATGACGGCGATGTTCGGCTGGGGAATGACGTTCGTGCTGGTCACCGCCCTGCTGCTGACGCCGAAGGTCACGGTGGTGGTCAACGATCTGACCGCCCCGGACACCATCGGGCGGGTGGATAACGTGCCGGCGGGGCTGGCCCTGCCGCTGAATCTGGTCACCGGCGTGGGCTACACGCTCACG
Source organism: Candidatus Pantoea soli (assembly GCF_007833795.1). NCBI lineage: Bacteria > Pseudomonadati > Pseudomonadota > Gammaproteobacteria > Enterobacterales > Erwiniaceae > Pantoea > Candidatus Pantoea soli. Next base: position 44,219 of record NZ_CP032704.1, read on the forward strand.
ACTACGTATGAAGATACCTTTCACTTCCCGGACGAGCGGTCCTACACCAAAACCGGCATGCTGTTCGCGAGCAAGCTGCTGCAGGACAGCTTCGCCATCGACAGCCGCAACCCGGTGCTCGCCTACAACATGGGGGAATACGCGAAGAACTGCGTGGTGCCGGACATCATGCTGAACCACAAATACAGCATGCAGGACGTCATGGAGTCTGAAGACGTACAGGCGCAGATCTTTAGCAACCCGAGCCCGCTGCGCGCCATCTACTGGCGGGACGCGACCGGCACCACGTTTATGGTCTGCCGCGACGCCGCGCCGCGCCTGAAAAACCTGCTGTCGGCGGAGAGCAACAACACCGGCAGCACGTTCATGGCCCACGCGGCCCGCATGCTGCCGGGCAACAACGCGCCGCAGACGGTCTACGCCGAGCAGCTGGCGGGGTCCTATGAATATTTCCTCGGCAGCAGCAAGTCGGCGCAGGCCATCATGATGCAGAACATCGCTATCGCAGGCCTGCGTCGCGGGCTGAACAGCTACGTGAAGGGCATGAACGACACCGCCTCGATGGTGGACATCGCGTCCGAGCAGTCGCTGATGAAGCTGCGCCTGTCGCACGCGGTCAGCTACACCATTGCGACGGAGGTGCTGCCGCAGCTGCACACGGTGCTGCTGCTGTTCTGCGTCTGCATCTTCCCGGTGATGGTGCTGGCGCTGTACGTGCGGGAGATTGCCTGGCCGGTGATCAAAAGCTACCTGAACTTTATGGGCAGCCTGATGCTGTGGCCGGTGATGTTCGCCATCTTTAACTTTGCGGTGAACTACAGCACGCAGAACAGTTTTCACGCCACTGGCCCGACGCTTTCCAACATGAACCGCCTGATGGAAACCAGCACCACCACGGCGGGCATTGCCGGCTGGCTGATGCTCTCGATACCGTTCCTGGCCTTTCGCCTGTTCACCGGGCTCGGTCAGGGCTTTGCGAGCCTCAGCTCCAGCCTCGGCAGCGCCCTCAGCAGCGCCTCGGCCGCAGACTCCGGCGCGGTGGCGTCGGGCAACGTGAGCGTGGGCAACGTGCAGCTCGACAACATCAACGGGCACAAAACGGACCTGAACCGCGCTTATCGTGAGGGCAACACCTCCGTGCAGCTGGGCAACAGCGCCATGCGTACGATGACGCAGGACGGGCAGACGGTGTATGACGCCTCCGGCGCAACCAGCCGCCTGCCGGTGGATCTGCACCTTGATCGTAACCTGGCGAGTGCCGCGCAGCGCTCGGTGCGCGACAGCATGGCGCAGACCGAAATGGCGGCGCAGGGCTACAACCACTCGGTGCAGGAAACCGGCTCGCAGCTTAAACAGTTTCATGAGCAGTTCGGCAACAGCGATTCGAAAACGCTGTCCGCTTCAACCGGCATGAGCATCACCGATGCCGAGCGCGTGAACAAAATGCAGAACGTGGCGCAGGACTATGCGACCCGTAACCATATCAGCCTGAATGAGGCATATTCGGAACTTGAAGATAAGAGTCGAAATTTACAGCTTAATGAAGGTGTTCGTGGCCAAGTCGGTATTGATTCAAGCAAAGCCCTATGGGGTAAAGCTGGTCAATGGGTTACTGGAGCTTCAGCAAAAGGAGATTTGCATGCTGGGGTTGAAGGAACAGAACGCACAGGTTCCTCTTCTTCAACGACACAAGGCGGGCAAAATGGGAAAGATAATTCGCAAACTATCTCTGCACGCGAGTCTCAGGACTTCAGTCAGGGTATGGATGTGCTGCGTAACTACAGCACTACCTATAACGGTCAGCACGTCGATAACAATGCGTCCGGCCTGATGAACCAGATCTCTTCCAGTATCACCACGTCTGACAGCAAATACGCGCAGTACACCGCCAGCCAGTCGCATACGCATGAACTGCAGAAAATGGCCTCTGAAACGGAAACGCTCAGCGCAGGCGCGCGTGACAACTACACTCAGCAGTTTGTGGAGTGGGCGCAGAGGCGATCGCCGGGGAATGCCGAAACCATTCTTACCAATACGTCCGATGAAGGCGTTCAGAAGCAGCGTGACGGTCTGGTTCAGGAGTTCTTCGCAGAGAAGCTGCAGGGACGCATTGACGGAGACTACGCGCGAAATTCAGGAAGCACGGGTGAAGGGATGGGCTCACCGGCAAATACAGCAGGCGCCCAGTTCGGGGGGGCGTATAACAGCGCAAACCAAAGTATTGAAGCGGGCGTTGCCAGAAACAATATCCGTACTAATGTAGGCTCGGAGGTTGCATCCCAGCAAAATGTTGTTAATGAAAGAGCTAATCAAGCGGAAAATGAGCTAAGGGCAGGCGAGGTACAGACTCAGACAGGGGCGAATGCCAGAGAAAGCGAATTTAACCGAGCAGGACAAAATTACCAGCATGAAAAGGCGGCAGCTGATAAAGCACAGGGTAATTGGCTCCCTAAAGAGGCCAATGATATGCTCAAAAGAAATGCTGAAGCAAAGGAGTTTTACGATGAGCGGCGCAATAAAAAATAGCATTGCTTTTAATGATATTCTGGCAGAGGTAATTAATGACTATTACTTATGAAAAGATTAAAAGTGAAGTAAGGATTATTTCGGAAGAGATGGTTAACTCAAGTAACAAGGTTCCTTCTATCTTTTCTACGGTTAAGTATGGCCTGCTACCGGCGGGGGTTTATTTTACTTTCTTTCTGGCCTGCCCGTTCGCAGATGTATTCATTAAAAACATTTGGATGTTTTTGGGTTTTTTATCATTTTTCTTCTGGGTTTTTATATCCATTTTTATAAGCGGATATAGCCAATTTTTTTCTTTATTACCTGAAGGCGCTCAGGAGCGGTTCGAAATAGTCAGGATTTGCTGTAAAAAAATGAAAGTGTATTATGCGGTTTGGTTAGCGTCAGTATTTGTGGCCGGCCTCTTAGCCCTATTTACTATTTGGAATGTTATAGCGCTGGCAGTGGTGACTGTACTCTCCACAGTGCTTATTGCACTGGCGTTCAATTTCGATATGTCAAGGTATCAACTTGCAAGCCTGTTCGGTGTTATCAGCGCTATAAAAGAAAAGTCCATTAAATAGCCCCGCAGTAAATCTTAACGGCTCTGATTTTTATCAGGGCTGTTAGCCCTAATTTCAATTTCGAGGTGATGATGCTTATTCATTTAACGCCCTCCTTTTTTCTTAATTACTCCGATGTCTCTGTTGACTTAATTGACGTAGAAGTTCCTGAGTTAGGCCTGCATCTGCAGAATGAAAAAGATATAACCGTTCGGTTCCCTGCGCCCAATAAACGGCTGCATTACGTCTGCCGTAAAAAAGGGCGCAAGGCCGTGTACGGGATTCTGCTGAACACGGATAAAACCGTCACGGATATTACCGTCATTACGCGCTGGGCCGTGCAGGGTGAAGTCTCCACGCACCGCGTACACATGCACATTGTGGGCGCTGACGATGCGGCTACCGATGTGATTCATCTCTGGAGCGGGGTTTTCAACACACCTTTCCGGGATAAAGCGCCGGACCTGACTAAAAACTGGAACCCGGCGGCGTGTCAGCCGCGCCTGAGCGTCTGCGCCGGCGACAGGCCGTCCGAGCGCGAGCCGGCAATCTGGCGCCTTGCGGACGCGGCCGGGATTATCCGGCAGCAGACGGAATACTTCACCGCCACCACCGTCGAGCCCGAACGCCTGCTGACGCCTACCCGCAGCAACGACCGGCTGCCGGCGCTGGAAGACGCGTTTGACTGCACCGTACGGGAATATGCGGACACGCTGCGCGTGCTTTATGCCTATCCGGGCGTGACCGTCTGCCCGGTGACGGAGCATGAGGATCTTATCGAAAGCGACCTGACGGAAGAGGGAAAGCGCGACGCGTTCACCGCGATAATCCAGCCCGTGCTGCAGGAGGTTCGCGCGGTCTGCCCGCTATTTTTTACCAATACCACCAACCTGATGAACAGCATCCGCCGCTTCTCCGCGCACTTCCAGGCGCTGAGCGAGGCTGACAAGCAGTTTGTTGAGTACCAGATTAATCAGCCTCTGTTTCGCGTTTCCGTGAGCTGATACCGCCCGCCGCACAGCCTGACGCGCCCTGCGTCTGGCGGAGGAGGCGGAACATCACGTCAGCCCATCCGGGCACGTTCGCACCGTAACTAAATTCCGCGCAGCTTTCTGTCTGGCTTTCGCCTGCCCGCAGCCCTGTGCGCCTGTCTCTGTTTCCACATAAAGGACTTTCCATGAGCCTCAACGCCCGCGACTTTACCCAGGGCGGCCAGGTGATGAAATACATGATCGGCATGTTTGTGCAGATCATGAATATCGCCTCCTACTGGGTCGTGCTGTTTTCAGCACTGGTATTTTTCAGCTGGATGCTGCTGCGCCTTACCATGCAGGAGTTCATTCACGGCAGCGCCTACTGGCTGGTTAAGTGGTTTGTCATGCCTCTGTCGAAATTCTCCGGCGGAAATTCTAAAAGCGGCTGGACCTTTCACTTTGAGCGACCCAACGGCGAGGTGGTGGCGTTTAAGCACACTGCTCAGCAGGTGATGAACGATCCGTATTTCGTGCAGATGGGCGAAAGCGTTAAAGACGCCGCATTTTACGGCTGGGGCATTGCGACATTCTGCTTTGTTGCCGCCATTCTCGGCATTACCTGGTTTCTGGGTAGTAAGGGCGCAAAGCAGCGCGAGAGCGAACTCACCGGCGGCCGCATACTGGCGACGAGCCCTTCTGTTGTGAACCGCCTGCTTAAAAAGGCTGGCGTGATGTCTCCGCTCAGTATCTGCGGTCTGCACATCCTGAAAGACTCTGAGATGCAGAATTTCGGCTTCCACGGCACCGTCGGGTCGGGCAAGAGTACCGCCCTGAACGACCTGCTGCGCCAGCTGCGCGAGCGCGGCGATCGCGTCATCGTGTACGACAAAGGGAACAACTTCATTCCCACCTTTTACCGGCAGGACAAAGACAAAATCCTCAACCCTTTCGACCTGCGCTGCCCGTTCTGGGACCTGTGGGAAGAGTGCAAGACGGTGGGTGACTTTGAGAACTTCGCGACCTCCCTGCTGCCCGACAGCAGCGGCAGCAGCGATCCGTTCTGGGTGCTGTCGGCGCGCTCGCTGTTTGTGGCCACCGCGCGGCGCATGGCCCGTGAAAAGGACCGCAGCATCGGCGAGCTGCTGAAAAAGCTGATGTCCATCAGCCTGGCGGACCTGCGCGCGTTTCTGGAGGGTACGGACGCGGCGAACCTGGTGGACGGCAGCATCGAGAAAACCGCGATGACCATCCGCACCATTCTGACCACCTACGTCCGCTCGCTGCGCTACCTGCAGGGCCTCGATCAGGATGGCCGCCGGCCGTTCAACATTCGCGACTGGCTGCACACCGAGGACGCAAGCGGCGATAACCCGTGGATTTTTATCTCCAGTGACGGCCAGAACCACAATGCGCTGAAGCCGCTGCTGAGCGCGTGGCTCTACATGACCATGTCCGGCATCCTCGGGCTCAGGGCCGACCGGAACCGCCGCATCTGGATTTTCCTGGACGAGCTGCCGTCCCTGCTCAAGCTGCCCATTCTGCCGGAGTTCTGCGCCGAGGGCCGCAAGTTCGGCGGCTGTACCGTCGCCGGCCTGCAGAACTTCCCGCAGCTGGAAGAAACCTACGGCACCAATGCGGCCAAATCCATCTGGGACCTGCTGAATACCCGCGTATTTTACCGCGCGCCCAGCGGCTCGATCGCGGACTGGGTGCAGAAGGAAATCGGCGAGCAGCGACACAAGAAATTCAAAGACCAGTACAGCTACGGCATCGACATCATCCGCGACGGCGTGCAGTTCTCCAAAGACGAGGTGAATGAGTTCCTCGTCAGCTATTCCGACGTGCAGAGCCTCAACGACCTGGAGTGCTACATCACCCTGCCGGGCGAGTGGCCGGTGGTGCGCATGAAGCTGCCCTGGAAATCCTACCGAGAAATTGCTGAAGGGCGCATCCCGCGCGACGTCGAGGACGTGTTTGACCCGCATATCGAGGCCACGCTTGCGGGCGAAACCGCAGACAACCAGGCCGGCCAGATTGTCGGGAGGCTGTTCGGTGACGCGACTGAAGCGGCAGCCCCTGCAGAGGAACAGAACGCCGGGAATTCCGTGCCTGCGGCAGGTTCGCAGGGCGCTGCGGCGCCCGCGGACAACGCTACGGCACCTGCGGAAGCGGCATCCTCATCATCTGCACAGGCAGCATCGGTTGAAGCTGGCGGGCGCGTAACGGCACTACCGCCGCCCGCAAATCCAGCCGCTCCTGCAGCGCCGGCGCCAGCCGCACCGACGCCCCCCGCGCAGCCCGCAGCGGAGAACCCCCTGCAGCAGGTGGACATTGTTAAACATCGCGACTTCGACCCTGACGATCGTTTCTGAGGTACATCATGCTGTCAGTCTCTTCTGTCAAAAGCGCCGGTAAAGCCGGCGCTTACTACACCAATGAAGATAACTATTACTTTCTCGGCGAGCAGTCCACGGAGTGGTACGGCACCGGTGCGGAAAATCTGGGCCTTGAGGGCCCGGTTAACCGCGATACCTTTGTCGCGGTGCTGGAAGGCCAGCTGCCGGACGGCACCGACATGCGCCGCATGGAGGGAGGGGTCAACAAACACCGGCCGGGCTATGACCTGACGTTCTCCGCGCCCAAGAGTGCCTCGGTGCTCGCCCTCGTGACCGGCGACACCTTTCTGGTGGACGCGCACAAGGAAGCGGTGCGCCGCACGCTGGACGAGGTGGAGAAACTCGCCACGACGCGCACCATGACCGACGGCATTACCGAGATGGAAAAGACCGGCAACCTGGTGATCGCAACCTTCATGCACGATACCAGCCGCAACCTGGACCCGGCGATGCACACCCACGCGGTTGTGGCCAACGCCACGCTCTCCCAAAACGGCTGGAAAACGCTTTCCACCGACATCAACGGGAAGCAGGGCTTTACCGACGTGGTCTGGAACGAGCAGGTCAGCATTGGCGCGCTCTATCGTGGCCACTATCGATCCATTATTGAGCCAGCGGGCTACCAGACCGAGGACACCGGGCCGCGCGGGGAATGGGACATCACCGGCGTGCCGGTGAAGCCCTTTTCCTCGCGTCGCCAGGACATTCTCGATCTGGTCGGTGAAGACGCGACGGCGAAGCAGAAAAGCATGGCCGCGCTGGACTCCCGGCAGGCCAAACACTTTGAAGACCCGGAGACCCTGCGCGAGCACTGGCAGACGGTGCTGAAGGATACCGGCTTTGATGTGCTGACGTTCAGGGAAGAGCTGGCAGAGCGCCAGCAGCAGCGTGAAGCCGAAAGCGCCGGTCAGGAAAAAAAGGCCGCCACGCCACTGGCGCTGGAGGGCGCTGTGCGCGAGGCCATTGAGCGACTGTCGTCTAAAAGCGTGCGTGTCACCTATGACGACGTGATGACCAGCGTGCTTAATCACGTTCCGGTCGCCCCGGGCGTCTACGGGCAGGCCCGGAGCGCCATTGACAGCGCCATCGGCCACGGCCAGCTGATTGCTGTGGACAGGAACCAGACGCTGTTCACCACCGCCGCCCACGTCCGCGACGAGGCGCGCCTGTCACAGCTGGCCGCCGGGCTGGCGGAAAAGCGCGGCGGGCTGACGGCACCGGCGGGCGAGCGGGGGGTGCTGGCGCAGGTGGCCGACGCCGATCGCGCGGTGTCGCTGATTGACGTGCGCGGCGGCACGCAGTTCATCAGCGACCTGAACCGCAGCATTATGGCAATGGCCAGCGAGAGCCAGCGTCCGCTGATTGTGGTGGCCGCAGACGGCGCCGCGCGCAAGCGACAGCAGGCCGCCTTCGGGGACAAATCCGGCGTACAGCTCATGACGGCGGAGGAGATGAACAGCGCTGAGCTGTCGCCGCGCCCGCTGGTGCTGGTCGCGGAGGCCGAGCGCTTCAACACCTCCGGGCTGCACGACGTGCTGAAGACGGCGGCGCAGCACGACGGCGCGACGCTTGTAACCGACACCCACGCCCGGCGCACGGCGGGCTTTGCGTCGGCAGTGCTGAGCGCGGCGGGCGTAAAACAGTTCACCGCCTCGCCGAAGACCGAGAACGTGCGCGTGACGATGGTGCAGAAGGACACGGTAGAGGACCGGCTCAGCGTGGCGGCGCGCTACTACGCGCAGGAGAAAGCGCAGGGCCGGCCGGTGTCGCTGCAGGCGGGCAATGCGCGCACGCGCGACCAGCTCACGACCCGGACCCGGGAAATCCTCGCCGACGAGGGGCAGCTCGGCCGGGTGCTGGGCGAGGCCACGGTGCGGGTGCCGGTGTGGCTGGACGCCAGCAACCGCAACGACCGCAGCGTCTACCGCGCGGGCATGGTGCTGGAGTATCACGAGGGGCAGGGAGAAAAGTCGGTATTCACCATCGCCGGCGTCAGCGAGCGCCACAACCTGCTGACCCTGAAAGACGAAAAAGGACAGACGCAGGGCGTGAGCATCAGCAGCATCGACAGCCACTACCGGCTTTACCGGGAAAAGAAGCTGGAGCTGCGTGAGGGTGAGCAGCTGCGCGCCACGGCCGATCTCAGCAGCCGGGCCGGCAGCGGGGAGCGGCTGACCGTTACCGGCGTAAAGGCGGGGCGCTGGCTCTTTAAGGACACCATCACGATGGAGAACGCAAAGGGCGAGCGCGTCAGGCTCGACCGCAACGCGCCGCTCTACGCGGATTACGCCTACGCCGAGTCTTTTGGTGCCACGCGCCGTACGGAGGGAAGCGTGGTGGCGGTGCTGGCGGGCAAGGAAGTGAACGACGCGACCGTGAACATGCTGCGCCGCAGCGGCTCGGACGTGATTGCATTCACCCCGCTGGACGAGGCCGCGATCGGCCGCCGTCTGGAGGAAAACCGCCCGGTGGTCAGCGTGACGCAGGGCATTAAATCGCTCGCCGGGGAAAACGAGCTGACCGACGCGCTGCGCGAGCTGGAGTCCCGGAAGATGTCGCAGCCGGAGCGCGCGATGCGGCTGGCCATCGAGAAAGCCACCGGCACCGACGTGACGTTCACGGGCGTCCGGGCGCTGGCCGGGGTGATGAACGCCGACCGCAGCATCACGCCCGCGCGCGCACAGGAGGAGCTGTCGCGCCTGGTGCAGCGCGGGGAGATTTTTGAACTCAGCGGGGAGCAGGGCGCGGCCGGGAAGTACATCTCTCGCGAGAACTTTGAGAACGAGGTGTCCATCCTGCGTCACGTTGCTGAAGGCAAAAACAGCGTGGCCCCCCTGCTGGCCGGGGGGCTGAGCGGAGAGACAGCCGCCGGGCTCACGGAGGGCCAGCGCGAGGCGGGGAACCTCATCCTGACCACCCGCGATCGCTTTACCGCTATTCAGGGCTATGCCGGCGTGGGGAAAACCACGCAGTTTCGCACCGTGGCGGCGGCGCTCGCCGCCGCAGACAACGCTCCGGACATTCGCGGGCTGGCACCCACGCACCGGGCGGTCAGCGAGCTGTCCGGGGCGGGTATTCCGGCGCAGACTATCGCGAGTTTCCTCAGCGAAAGCAGCCAGTGGCAGGCCGCCGGACAGGCGCGCGACTTCCGCAATACCGTGTTCGTCATCGATGAGTCCTCCATGAACGGCAACGCCCAGCTGGCCTCCCTGATGAACGTCATCGCTGAAGGCGGCGGCCGCGCCGTGCTGAGCGGGGACCAGGACCAGCTGAAGTCGCTGGAGTCCGGCGCCCCGTTTGCACTGGCCCTGGAGCGCAGCGCCGCCGACGTCGCGGTGATGAAGGAAATCGTGCGCCAGATCCCCGCGCTCAGGCCCGCCGTGGAGGCGGTCATCGCCGGCAACGTGCGGGAGGCGGTGCGCATCACAGCGGACACCAGCCCGCAGAGCGTGCCGCGCCAGCCGGACGCATACGTGCCTGAAAGCAGCGCAATGGACGGCAGCAAGCTGGCGCCGGCGGCAGGGCCCGCAGGTGAGGAGGCCGAAAAGCCCGACCTGACCGGAATGATTGCCGACGACTACGCGGGCCGGACGCCGGAGGCGCGCGACAACACGCTCATCGTGACGGAGCTGAACGCCGACCGCGAGGCTATCAACAGCGCCGTGCACGACCGGCTGCAGGCGCAGGGCGCGCTGGGTGACAGCGTCACGGTGCCGCTGCTGGTTCGCGTCAATAACAGCAACGCCGATCTGGGCCGGCAAAAGTTCTGGGAGGCGCAGGAGGGCAACGTGGTGCGCCGGGGCGAGCAGTATTTCCGGGTGGGTGAAACCGACGCGGAGAGCGGCGTGGTACGCATGGCCGGGCTCGACGGCGCAACCGATCGCTGGATACGCCCTGCCGAACTGCGCAAGGAAGACGTGGCGGTATTTAAGGAGGTGACGCGGGACATCAGCCCGGGCGAGAAAATCCGCCTGACGGCCACGGACCGCGACCGCAACGTGCGCGCGAGCGACATGGCCGTGGTATCAGGCATCACGGAGGAGGGAAAAATTCTGCTTGATACCGGCGACCGGCAGCTGTCTTTCGATCCCGCTGCGCGCTACGCCGACCGCCACATGGACTACGGCTACGCCGTCACCACCTACAGCTCGCAGGGCGCGTCCGTGAAGTACCTTATCGGCCTGTTTGGCGAAGAGGGGGCAAGGGGCCGGATGGCGGCGCTGGACAGTACCTACGTCGAGCTTTCAAGGTCAAAGGAGCACGTTCAGACCTACTTCGACAACCTGTCCGGCTGGGCGGCGAAGGTAGAGAGTAAAAGCGGACGGCGCCAGACGGTGCACGACGTGCTGATGCGGGCGGAAGACGTGCGGGCCGATCGGGAGATACAGGCTTGGGACAAAAGCCTGCCGGTGTCCGGCACGCGCCTGGCGGACCGGGTCGATCAGGACCTCACGGCGGACGCGCGCTTTATGGCCGGGAAGACGCCGGAAATGCTGTGGCCGGTCATCAACGAGCACGGCCGGCAGCGGGGGAACTGGCACGTTCCGGTGTCACCCTCCAGCGGAGAGGTGGACTTTTCCGCCGCCCACTATGAAGGGGCGGCGGACGGCAGCCGCATCGTGCTGCAGCGCGGGGAAAAGCACGGAAAGGTGCTGGAAGCCGCGGACGTCGCGGAGGCGCTGCAGCTGATGAAGGACAACCCGGATAGCCCCGTTGTGCTCTCTGCTGACCACAGTGAACGTCTGGAAAGCAGCCGCGTCGCGTCGTCTGCCACCGCAGCGGCATCCGGGGGAGAAGAGCTGGACCGCCACGAAGCCGAGGCGCTGGAGAAAGCCGTTAAAGCCGCGCTAGGTCAGGAGGAGAAAGAGCCAGAGCCGGTTACGCCTGAAGAGGCGCGGAGCGCACCGGACGACCGGGAGAGCGAACGCGAGGCCGCACTGGCCGCCGCGCTGGAGGAACTGCAGGTGGAGGCATTTGATTACCGCGACTACGACCTGACGTCGGAGCGGGACGACCGCGCCATGATGAACGATGAAGTGAACGTGATGCGCCACAAGCGCAGCGAGCCCGAACCTGAGTTTGGCCATAAACCTCAAAAAACCCTGGAGTAGACCCTATGACATTACTGCTGATTGCGGCCACCGTGGCCGTTTGCCTGATGATGCTGATGGCCTGGCTGCCCGAGTTCCGGGCCGAAGGTGCGCTGCTTCGCCGCTGGAGTAAGGGCGGCGGTGAGAACCGCTGCAGTGAAACCGTGCAAAACGTGGTGGACGGCTTTATTGGGAATTTCTCTGCTGCGCACAATCTGTCGGAAACCGAAACGGCGCGCATCCGGGAGATGAAGACCCGCCCGGGCATGATGCCGGTGACCCTGCTGCTGCATCCGCAGCTGGTCACGCGTGAAAAGGGACGCTTTGGGCGGGGGCGCAACCTCACCGCCGTGTTTGTGGCCACGGGCGTTAGCGCGCTTATCATGCCGCCGCTGGCGGGCATGACTATGCACACCATGAGCCTGTGGCTGCTGCCCTTCCTGAACACGTCGGTATTTTTTGCCGGGCTGCAGCTGCTGCGCTGCGCGTACTCGGATTTAGGTCTGCTGAACATGCTGGTCACGGGTAAGCCTGACTGAAAAGAAACGGCCTGCCGCCCTGCGGTTGGCCGGTCCCTCGCGTCCAGGATTGAAAATCCCGTACGCTCGCGACCCTAGAGTAATGACTGAAGAATGCCTGGAAAATAGGGAGAATTCCTGCACTCTTCTTTTATATGTTCGCATCGCCTGTAAAGCAGCAAGACAACTACCGTTGCCTGGAGCTGTTAACAGGAGCAGTATGTTAACCTTCAGTCAGCCCTGACTCATTTTGAGCATGGCAACAGCATCGTTACCCGGCATCTGAAACTGCACCCGGTGCCGCGCCGCCACGTCCAGCGCAAACACCCGCGTGTAAATCTCCGTAGACTTGGCGCTCTTGTGTCCGAGCAGGCTCTGCAGAGCCTTGAGCGGCGTGCCGGCGTAAAGCATGTGCATGGCGTAGCTGTGCCGGAAGGTGTGCAGCGTCACCGGAACGGAAAACGTCACGCCCTCTGAAGCGGCTGCCTCAACCGCCTCATTCAGCCAGGTGCGGGCGGTACGGTCGGTGATGTCCCACAGCCGCACCTTCTCCGTCCGCCCCGTTTTTTCGCTCCTGCGCTCCAGCGGAATGCGCAGAGTGGCGATCATCATCTCCAGTTGCGTCACGTACTGCGCGTCTGACAGCGGCACCAGGCGATGCGGCACGGTGCCGGCGGGCAGGCGGCCGGCCCGTCGCTCCGCCTTTTCCTCGCGCTGCTTGAGCGTGGCCAGCTGAACGAACGGATACTGCTGGCGCAGCAGAAAGTCCCCTCTTGTAAGCGCCAGCGCCTCGCTGATGCGCGCGCCGGTGTTCCACAGCGTGGTGAATAGCATCTTGCGACGCAGGTCGGGCATAAAGTGGAGCAGGGCGCTGACCTCCGGAGCTAGGAGGTATTTCGGCAGGTCGTCAACCAGCGCGGCCATCTGCCGCAGCGCCAGCGCGGCCGGGTAGTCAATGGCCACAGGCAGCTGTGCGGCTCCTAGCTGCGGGAACATGGTGGGCAGGTTAATTGTATTGATATTCAGCTCCCGGCAGATTCTCTGTGACAGTAGGACGTGGGCTCTCCCCGGGTTTGCACCGTGTAGGAAGGAAAATCCGTGATTTCTATATTACTGAATGGCGTAAAGATTTCGCCTGCAGGCAGACGCCGGCGGAATCCTTCCAAGACGGACTCTTCGCCCGCAGGGCCGACGGACGGCATCGATACCGACATGCTGTCAGGAACGATGCTGGAATAGCTGCCTTTATCATCCATCCGCTCCAGCATTCTGAGCTTCAGCGTCAGGTCAGAACTGCTGCTTTTACCCGGAATGCTCCATGTCGATGAGACCTCATACACTGCGCTGTCCTGCTTCCTGTCAACCACGGTTCCCCGCATCTGCAGTACGGTCGGCTGGATCATTTTTCCGTCGCCCGGCAGATTCTTACTGCATACCATAACGGAGCCGGACGGATAGGCGGCGTTCAGGTGTATGACTTCATCCCGCGTCGCGGCATGCGTGGCAGGCACCACTCCTGCAGACGCAATCACTCCGGTAAACAGCCCGGCAGCCACGCTTCTCCGGATCCCTGCCCGCGGACTGCTCACCCGGACGGTCAGTGGGTGACCAGCTGAACCCGTAACGCCGCTGACGATATCATCTGCCTTCATCATCGTTTTTTCTCCATTTCCTTTAAATTCCGCCATCCATAAGCTGTATTTCTACGCTTATATGTAATCCCGATAGCCCCTTTAATTCCTTAACTCACCAACCCGGCCTGGGTAGTGGTGCAGAACCATTTAAGGCATCTGTCGATTGAATCATAAAACGATCGTGTTCAAGATCGAATTCTTTGGCATTAGCAGGCCGGGAAGAGTACGAGGGAAGCGAAGACATTTGGGTACGCCAGCGCTCAGGTCCGTCATTGGCCCATCGCCAGGCCAGTTCCCCGCCGAACTGATCGAGAAGTTGAAACAGCTTTGAACTGTTGCAATCCTCTGTCAGGTAAAACCAGACACTTTTCTCGCCCTGCTCAATGAGCAAGGCAATTAGTTCTTCAATTGCCACCTCTTGATCTCGCTAATAGTAACACCATGAAATCATATCCCACTGACACACCTGATGGTCAACCTTAATTACTTTCCCGTTAGTAAGTATTCATAAAATAATAATAATCATGATCATAAGCACGCCGTTAAATTACCTGAATCCCGTTCCGCTGAGATCCGACTTTTTCCATTATCATGGGTTTTCCGGAATCTTAGCACGGCAGCGGGACGAGACAAAACCCGCTTTGCCAGAGAACCTCCGCAGTTGAGTACTACATCTGGTAGCATGAGCAGCTGAATTAACCACTACATATAGTACCCTGCTCAGAAAACCGCCCCCGCACCTGAAAGATCCGGTTCTACCTTTTTTCGGATCTCAGCGGAAAATGAGAGAGAAGTAGATATGCTTGGCATATCCATATGTCCTGCATCTGCATAAGTGTTGGATACGCATATACATGCCATCTGCATGTTTAAGACATATACATATGCTAAGTATATGCATATACTTAACCTATTCAGACCCATTGTGGCTAAAAATGAGGCCGGTAACGGCACAGCGTCGGAATTTCGACCGGAAGGAGTAAATCATGCGAACTGTATCTGTGTTTAAAAATGGCAATAACCGCGCCATCCGCCTGCCCCGCGATCTGGATTTTGAGGGGGTGAGTGAGCTGGAAATCGTCCGGGAAGGGGACAGCATCATCCTGCGTCCCGTCCGGCCGACCTGGGGCTCATTCCTGGGGTTCGAAAAAGCCGATCCGGATTTTATGGCGGAGCGCGAGGACGTTGTCAGCGACGAAGGACGATTTGACCTGTGAAAAAAACGTATATGCTGGACACTAATATCTGCTCATTCATCATGCGCGAGAAGCCGGAGACCGTGATAAAACGCCTGGAGCAGGTGGTGCTGCGCGGTCATCGTATTGTGGTCTCGGCCGTGACCTACGCCGAGATGCGCTTCGGCGCCACCGGCCCGAAGGCCTCGCCTCGCCACATGCAGCTGGTTGACGCGTTCTGCGCCCGCCTTGATGCCGTCCTGCCCTGGGACCGTGCCGCGGTGGATGCGACCACGGAGATTAAAGTTTCGCTGCGGCTGGCCGGGACACCGATCGGTCCGAACGACACTGCGATCGCCGGGCACGCCATTGCCGCCGGCGCCGTGCTGGTGACGAATAATACGCGGGAGTTTGAGCGGGTACCGGGTCTGACGCTGGAAGACTGGGTGAAGTAAACCACTCTCTTCAGAGTAATATCCTGAATTATCCGGCAGGTTATTTCGGCGTGCCGGGTATTTTGTATCTAAGGGTGTAGAGCCTGTCAAATTCCACATAAGGCTCCCCTGTTTCAGCCGCATGCCGGAGCTTAGCTTCCAGCAGGTCGGGCAGAGCGATACCGTGACTGAGTGAATGATAAAGATCATAACCACTGACACAAATCACCCGTTTTCCTTTCCCGAAGGCCATCAGACCTTCATCACTAAACCCCATCCAGCTGATGAACACGCCCCGGGCCCATTTTGCCTTGGTGCTGAGTTTTCCTTCAAATACGTGTAAATCTGCCGCCGGCGTTTTGTTCTGATGCCACTTCGCTTCCATCAGATAAAAGTCATCATTCAGCCGGAAGCTGCCGTCAATCTGCTCACCCGTGTTACGAAATGACGATCGGGGGGCGAGCTTAAAGGTACTGAAAAGTTCTGCAAGCCATGCTTCAAACCGGAAACCCCGCGGATGTGGCGGCAGGGATTTCATTTCATTCATTTCGGCTATCAGTGAAGTCCAGTCAACACCGTGCCATACCTGAACAGGCCTGTCGCCTTTGGCTGCATCAGCATCCGTATTTTCCAGCCGTGAAATCAGTGCAAGCCAGTCATTGCGGCTTTGTTCGGCCTGCCCAGGCATGGTCTCCATTTTATACCGCCACAGAGCATCAAGAACCCGCAGGGCGGTTTCATGATCGACCTGTTTCAGCAAACATCTTACCCGTTTGGCTTTTGAGGTTCCTTCTTCCTGATAACGTTCATCATCAATATCAATGTTCAGCTCTTCATCAAAAAAAGCCGACAGCGTGCGGTTGGAGAAATCGAGTATCCAGCCCGGAGCGCTTTCAAAGACGAGATTAAACAGTCTCAGATCCTGCATTTTCAGCTTCACGCCAGCCTCCTGTTTTTTAAGAGTATAACGGGATGTCAATGCAGGTGGTACTGAGTCAATACCGTACATCAATTTCGCATATTCCGACTTTGCCTTTTTCCGGATCTCAGGATGCGAAACCCTAAACGAGGCAAAGTTCAGATAGCCTTTTTACATCATTATATGCGATGTAGTTATTTGACTACATAGCATTGGCGTGTAATATAAAGACCACACATAATTTCGGGTGGATATCAAAATGGCTGCCATAAACATAAAGATGGATATCGTTCTTAAAAACACAGGGGATGAAGTGCTGCGGGAGCATGGCCTTAACACCACACAGGGCATTACGCATTTTTACGAGTATATGGCCCAACATGGCAAGCCGCCTTTCTTCACTGAAACGAGGCATTTCAGCGCTGGAGATCTGACGCTTGTCATTGCCACGCAGTTCAGCGATGCACTTAACCAGCTGCACAAAATCCGTGAATTACTCAATTCTGACGACGCGGACTTCCCTCAGATCGCGGCGGCCAAACTGGAGCTTTCCCGCCTGGCTGCAGGCATACTCCAGAATGGCTGGCGACTGGAGTCCCTCCCGGAGGACAACGTCTTGACCGACCCGGCCCGGCGGATGCTGCCCCGCATCAACTATCACCTGACAGGATGCGACTTTGCCCTGTCAGATTTGCCGGCCGTACTTCCTGTACCGGTAAAGGTGGTGAATACGTTCGGCATCTCCCTGGCGGCGTACGAAACGGAGCTAACGCTGCTGCAGTCGATACTGCGTGATAGCGGGTTACTGGCCCGCCCTGAGCCAGCCCGTGAATTTGTTTTTCGGGATGAAAACGTCGTGATATCGGTCATTCAACCGGATGAATACCAGCACGGCGCCTGGATCGTACGGATGCAGACAAAATCCCTGGAGCGTGAAAATGCCCTTGAAGGTGCGGGCCTGATTTTCCCGGAACTGAAGGGGAGGGTGTTTCTGCCGGGAACCGTGTACGGGAAAGCTGTACTGAATCCCCTGACAGGAAAATATGAGATGGGATTCCAGTTCCTTTCAGGGTTCAGTGAGTTCCACATGTACTCCAGTGGTCATGAGGAGGAACATAATCCCACTTCACCTGACAAGGTGGCGGAGAGCCTTTCATTGAGGGTGTCCGTTTACCTTCAGGAATTATTGAACGAAATGGCCGGGCGACATTAACAGGAGAAATGAATAATGAATAAAACACATGGCATTCCGGACCATCTTTTTACGGCCCTGCTGGCCGGTTTCTCCCGGGAAACTGGCGGGTCAGTATCATGACGGACAAAATCTACCGTTCAGTGATCCACATGGGCTCAATGATGGCCGGTTATTTCAGGTATCGGGACGTGTTTCAGATTTACCCCGGACCGGTAAACAACCAGAGCGAACACGGTCAGCCGGTCATTATTGAGTACAATGAACGTTACCGGCTGCCGCCGAAGGACGGGGAAGAAGAAAGGATCAATATTTTCGGTGAGGGCTACGGGCATCTCGATTTGCTGCAGGAGATTACAGCCTTGTTACAGCTTATCACCAGCTGCCTCACCTGGGTTCCATCAGACGGTATGAGCGTCCGCCCGGGCCCGCAGAAACGGATTGAGGCGTTCAGCACACCGGATTCGCGTTATCCCTTGCGCTTCAGTGAGGCCCGAATCTTGAACAGGATGAATGCAGGTCCGGAATTTGTGTCCCTGCAGAGCCAGGCTGTGGCTTTACTGGACAGCTACTTTGGTATGGACACGGACACGCGCGAGCGCATCAATGCGTCTCTTTTTCTGCATCAGAAAATGCGCAGGCTGATACTGAATTCTGCCAGCATGGGCTTTGTCGGCCTGATATCCTCCATTGAAAATCTGGTTTTTTTTGAGGGCGAACGCCAGGGTTTTGTGGTTGAGAAGTGCAAAAATTGCGGTCAGCCACGCTACAGCGTTACCCGGCGCTTCAGGGACTTCATGGAAATTTACTCTGAGGAAAATTTCGTCAGGGAGCATAACGTCCGCGGGTATTACCACACGGAAGAGGAGTTTGTCGGAGAAGCGGCGCAGGAACTTATCAAGCGCTTTTATGACCAGCGCAGCCTAATATCCCACGCCGGCCAGATACTGGAACTGGATCGCTCTCTGTCTGGATTCTCAATGAAGGAAATCCGGCTGTTGAACGAGGTGGAAACCCTGACCCGCATCGCCCTGTTCAGCTACATTCTCAAATTTAACGACCCGGCTAAAGGCTGCAAATCCGAAACTGATGACCAAAAATAAGTGGGAAACAAGATGGCTGAAGTCAGGTATGAATCATCACTTAAGCAAACCATTCTGGAAGTGAACAACCCGGAGGTCGCTGTGTGATATTGAGCATGCGCTGCTGGACTACTGTGACCAAGCCCCGGATACGGCGCTGGCGCTCCACCGTTCTCTTTATGTCCGAAGAGGCTTTTCAGGCAATGACCGATGAACTGCGCAGGGCCATGCGGATAAAGCCTTTTGACTGGCCGCTTTTCTGAGAGCCCAGAACGAGAAAAGCCATCCCGAGGGATGGCTTTTCCGATACTAACTTAAACGCACGGGTCCGAAGAAGTCCGCGCCTTGATGGTGCTAAATTTACTCCCGTCTGACGAAAGCGTCAACCTTATCTCTTTAAAGCGTCGCGGAGGCGGCATGCAACTTGAAGACTACATTTCAAAAGAGCGCCTGAAAATTTACACGGACGTACTCAAGCTGAAGCCTGAAGAGGCGCTCGGCGGCTACAACTGGAACAAGGCGCTCTCGGCGGCCATGCAGCCGCTGATGCACTGCCTGGAAGTGACGCTGCGCAACGCTATTGACTTTGCCATCCGCAATAACCCGCCGCCGGGCGCGGCCGGGCAGTGGCGGACTGATGCATACTGGATCTATGATCTGCCGCGTTATATGGGTGATAAAACCTACACCCGCCAGGGCAAAAGATTTAAAACGGACAGGCAGGGAAAACCCCGAACGTTTCCGGACGGCAGGCCGATGTATCACTTTACCGCCTGGGAAGAGGACTGCGTGCGCAGGGTGTCAAAGCGCATCAAAGATGCCGGTAAGGACCTTACGCCCGAACGTGTTATATCCGGGCTCGATTTCGGATTCTGGACTAATCTGCTCACGGCGGAGTACGAGGAACCGAGAAACCTCTCGCTGTTGTGGCCGCACCTGACAGCAGACGTGTTCCCAGCACGACCAGCGGGGATCCGCCGGCATCATATTGAAGACAAGTTCACCCGCATTCGCGATCTTCGCAACCGGCTGGCACACCATGAGGCCGTGTGGAAGTTTCAGGAGCTGGGCGTAAACGGTAAGCCCGACTATGGTAGCCCCGTCTATGGGCTGAACGCTTCGCTGCAGCTGCTACGCCGGGCGTGGTACGACGTGCTGGAGGCCCTTCATTGGATAAGCCCGGCGCGTCACGCCACCTTTATGTCGGAAGGTCATCACGTGCGGTTTGAAACGCTGGCCACGCGTGAGGGACTGCAATGTTACACAGAGCGTGACAACGTTACGCTTACCCTGAACGTCAGGCCCAGCCGCGAGGCCAGAAAGCTTATCCGGTCGCTGCAGCAGGGGAAAACAATCCGGATAACGGACCGTAACCGCCTGCTGGCTATCATAGGACCTGACTGGAACCGGATTGAAAACTGAAGCGTGTTACCGCCCTATAACTCCGAAAAGTCAGGCAATTTCTTCCATAGCATCGTCATTCGCAGATGGAGGAGGGAGTATCAGCGAATCGCACTCTCTGATGACATATTCAGGAATGAGATCAAACCGGGCGGGATCCAGCTGACAGATAAATTCATTTTCAATATGGTAGGTCTCGTTCATGAACTTACGTATGACCGCATTTTCGAGTCCGGTCTGAAGCAGCCTGAACACCTGTAGTTTCTCGTAGCCACTCCGGCAGAGAGAATAGAGCGCACGAACACGATCCGGGTCCGTTAGCTGCACAAGAGTCGCTGCGTAATCAAATCCGGGTATACGTAAGGCAATTGCCTGGCAGCCATTAGCGACTTTCTCCGCGGCCATTTCAGGATATCCCACTCCCTGCTGAACGGGTTCACGGCTGTCAATGGGCGTTTCCCGGTGATGAAAGAGATTTGACAGCACCTGATAGGCATCACCGCGGTCGTCGATAATTTCATAATGCCGGCGAAGATAGATCAGCTTTATCACGTCTTCACTGTCAGAGTCAGTAACGGACTGGCAGATCTGAGCAAAGGTGCGGATGTCGCTTTCGCCGATGAGCTGCTCGGTGATGCAGCCTGAGCTGTAGCGGAGGTGTGAGGCCGTAACCAGATTATTAAACAGCTTCCTGACGGACTTCAGCGTATCAATAATGGGTTCAACGTCGTGAGTCAGCATCAGTACCGTTTCGTTTTTCAGGCATTCACCGGCATTGCGGCGAAACAGCATCTCCAGAATGGCAAACTTTTTGTTTTTATCAAAGGATGAAATCGGGTCGTCAAGAATGATCAGATCCGGTTTCTTAGCCAAGCATTCGTACATGAAGAGGACGATGGCAAAGGCATTACGTTCACCATAGCTGAGATGCTGGCTGCCGCCGCTGACGTAGCCGTCAAAATCTTCGTGGCGCAGCTTAAGCCGGCATTTATCGCCTTCTCCCGTGATGTCCACCTGATAACGATAGCCAGCGTAAGCCAGAAAGGTATTGATATCGGTTTTATGCTTGAGGATCAGCTTCTGCATGCCCTGGCGCTGCTTGTTGATTTGTCCCTGTAGGCGCCCGGCCTGCGTCGTGAGGTCATTCAGGGAGGCATTAAGGCTGGCCACGGTGCTGGCCGTTTTATCTGACTGCAGCTCCGGGAAAAACTTCACGTCCAAGCGACAGGCTTCCAGCGCCGCCTTAACGTTGGTGGACGCGCTGAACGTAAAACCATTGAGGGTTTTCAGGGTATTCAGCATTCCAATCAGGCTGTCTGTCTGTTTCTTCACCGTCACAAGATATTCTTCGTGCTGTTTTTCCAGCCCGCTTTTCCGCGTTGTGATGTCAGCGAGGCGGGCGCGGGCAGGCTCGGAAAAATATTCGCCGAGTTTATCCAGCACCCCAATCAGGCCGATCAGGTTTTTAATAATGGCCTTATCATATTCTGTGCTAACGCGGCTGATCTGCTCGGCCTTTTCACGTGAGTCACCGGTGCAGAACGGACAGCAGCCTTCAGAAAGCGTAGAGAATTTCTCATATCCCCGGGTCTGCCATTCAATCCACTCCACGCTGCTTTTACTTTGGATGTATGGCTTATACAGTTCCAGGCCTTCAGGAATGTGCTGAAGCTTGTTACCGGCAGACAGGCCCTTCATTCCTGTGGACGTTTTTGCAATCCCGGTACTGCTCAGTTTGAACGCCGCGCTGAGCTCCCCCAGGTGAGTGATGAATTCTTCAAGGCCGGCGTTATCAGCAAACTGCTGCCGTATGGCCACGACCATGGCTTCGATTTCACGTTCGGTCTCGTGATACGCTTCGCTTTTGATGAAAATATCAAAACTGTTGCTTACGAGTTCGTCCGGCTGGAAAGTAAACTGATCGACATACTTTTCATTAAAGCACATGACGTTCTGCAGACCATCGGCGCCGGTTACCGCTGGCCTGACTGCATCAGGATTAGAACCACGATATCTGAACGGAAGCAGGTCACTCAGCCCCTGCTCATCCCCGTTAACTGTGCACTGAATCGCGCGGGAAATGGTGCTTTTTCCGGTACCATTAGGCGCAAATTTAATATTTAATTTATTCTCTGCCAGAGTGATATTTGCTTTATCGATGTTATTGCAGCTATTAATTTCAATTTCCATACCCAATCCTTTACGGCAAAGACGCTGAGCGGATCCCTGAATTACAGGCCCGATTAATTAATCATGCTGAAGCCAGAATATATAAGCACTGTTTCATTTTCAGGTAAAGCATACCGGCGTTCGCAGCGATTAATGAGTAGCTGAGAAATTGTTCCTCATCGGGAATATTTGCTTGTAATTAATTTTTTGGCACGCAGGTCGTGAGAAGGTGATGTGAGGGTGTATGAATACAACCGGTTTCGTACATGTAGAATATAACCTGTCCGAAAGTTAGTGTTTTTAATTTCGGACATGGGTTATAATAAGTACACCTATTTCGTACATAAAATAACTACATGTCACGAGTTTTTGCCTACTGCAGGGTATCGACCCTCGAACAGAACACTGAAAACCAGCGTCGCGAAATCGAAGCGGCCGGCTTTGCCATCAGACCCCAGCGACTGATTGAAGAGTACATAAGTGGTTCAGTCGCGGCTGCTGAACGCCCTGGATTTATGCGTCTCCTTGATCGAATGGAAAACGGGGACGTTTTAATCGTAACGAAGCTGGATCGCCTCGGGCGAAACGCCATGGATATCAGAAAAACCGTTGAGCTACTTTCTGCGTCAGAAATACGGGTACACTGCCTGGCGCTGGGAGGGGTAGACCTCACCAGTCCGGCCGGAAAGATGACAATGCAGGTAATCTCGGCGGTTGCTGAATTTGAGCGCGATCTGCTACTTGAACGTACACATGCTGGTATTGCGCGGGCTAAGGCATCCGGAAAGCGTTTCGGCCGCCCGCCGGCTCTGGATGACGAACAAAAGAAAGCGGTGTTCTTGCGTCTTAGTGAAGGGAAGAGTATCAGCGCGATCGCCCGCGAATTTGACACCACACGGCAGACCATTTTAAGAGTGAAAGCGATAATGGAAGACGCTGATGCTCGTTCATGAGTTGCTTTTCTGCGTATGTCCGCTTTGTGCCAGAAGCGGACGTTGGTAGCTGGTAAAAGCTGTAGTGATACTTCGCCGGAGAGAGTAGACCTGTCCGGTTTAGATATCGAAGAATATTTATCTGATTTCGTTTTTTGCAAAACTGCTGTTTAGGTTTTTCAGCACTTCATTGATACCTCTGCTTACAATCCGGTCTTCCCGCATGACTGTCCCGAGAGTCCGGTGAAGAGAGGGCGTCACAGAGTAAAGATCGAGCCCCGATCTTTCCTCAATGCATGCAACGGACATTCTGGGAACAATGCTGTAGCCAAGACCGGCACGGACCATTCTTTTAATAGCTTCGATACTGCCAAGCTCCATGACCGGGCAGGCAATATGTCCCGTCTCCCGGAACCACTGGTCAATCAGGGCGCGTGTCCCGCTTCCCGGTTCAAAGATAATCAGCGGCAGCGGCAACAAAGCGTCCGGATTCCATATTTTCGCACTCGGCTCTGATGCATCCTTTTCCATGATGACAACAAACTCATCCGTACCCAGCGGGATGATGCTCAGGTTTTTACCTGCAGCTGGCAGAGTCACCAGGCCAATATCTATACGATTTTCCTCCACGCCCCGCACTATATCGGAAGTGTTACCTGTGCGTACGTCCACCTTCAGCAGGGGATGGGCCTGCCGCAGTTGCTGTAGTAAGGGGGGAAGTAAATGAATACAGGCCGTTGCGCCTGTGCCAACAGTAACAGTGCCGGTTATCTCATCAGAATGCTGGCACACCGATTCAACTGCTGTACTTACCACTGCATCAATTTTCATGCTGTGCTCAACGAGAGTCAGCCCGGCTGGCGTGGGCCTTACTCCCCGGCTGGTTCGCTCAATAAGCCGGACCTGAAGCGCCTGCTCCAGTTGTCTTATATGCAGGCTCACTGCCGGCTGCGACAGACCAAGTGCTTCAGCCGCCCCGGAGAAACTGCCCCGGCTGACGACCAGTCTGAAAGTAGCCAGGTGATCGAGGTTCAGGTTTGCCATGCCAAAATTTTCCTTATGCCGCTGATAAGTCCTGCTGCCTGTCTGAAATTGTTCATTCCGGTTAGTCTCTGCTTATGACCGCAGAAGGAGCCGTACCGATGGAAATAACCGAAGCAGATGAACGACATATTCCTGCCATCCAGCAGATTTATGCTTATCACGTATTGCATGGCACCGCCACTTTTGAAACTGAACCGCCGGATCCGGCTGAAATGACAGCCCGCCTGAAAAAGGTGCGTGCAGCAGGACTGCCCTGGTTTGTGGCTGTTGAGGACGGCAATGTCCGCGGATACTGCTACCTGTCACTCTACCGGGAACGGTGTGCCTACAGATTCACCCTGGAGAATTCTGTATATATTGCCCCCAACTTTCAGGGTCAGGGGATCGGAAAAAAGTTGTTATTGAGTGCGGTCACATGGGCAGAGGACCGTAGCTTTCGCCAGCTCGTGGCCGTAGTTGGAAACAGCGAAAATAGCGCCTCTCTTGCCCTGCATCGCGCGGCAGGCTTCAGCATTACAGGAACGCTCAAATCTGTGGGCTTCAAGCACGGACGCTGGCTTGATACGGTCATCCTGCAGCGTACGCTCGGGCAGGGCGACGCCACATTTCCGGAGAGCACGGGTTGACTGACGGGTATCTGACAGGCCGCACCATTTTCTGCATTGGCATGACGCAGCTAATCAACTGGGGTATCACATTCTATATGCCGGGGGTCTTCGGGACCGCCATCATGTCGGAGACAGGCCGGTCACCAGTTGTGACATTCTCCGGGCTGACTATTGCCATGCTTGTTATGGGGCTTGTCTCGCCACTTACCGGCCCCCTTATAGCACGTACCGGCGGGCGTACGGTGATGATGGTGGGAACCTTCGTCATAGTCCTCGGTTGTTTTCTGATGGCTTTTACCCATTCAACCACATCGTGGGTTGCCGTCTGGCTCCTGATGGGAGCTGGCATGCGACTTGCCCTGTATGATGCCGCATTTGCGCTGCTTGTAGAAATTGCAGGCGCAGAGGCCCGCCGGGCAATCACCCTGGTCACACTGCTGGGTGGTCTCGCGTCAGTCGCGTTCTGGCCTGCTGGCGCTGCGCTACTGCACTTTACCGACTGGCGGCATGCCATTATCGTTTACGGCTGTGCAGGCATTGTCAGCCTGCTTTTTTTGACCACCGTTCCGGCAGGTTATCGGCGTCAACCTCCCGTTGCCGGGCAGCCCGCTCTTCAGGCGATCGGACCAGCAGAAGACCGGAAAGCCTTTATCAGCGGCCTGTGGTACGCCACGTTGATAGCGCTGATAAGCTTTGTTTCCACCGGCGTGTCCGCTCATTTTCCTCAGATACTGGCCGCTTATGGTATGCCCGCCGTAGCGGGTATGTTGTGGGGGGTGGGACAGGTGAGCGCCAGACTGCTGGACGTGGCTTCCGGTGCACGTACTTCAGCGATCCGTCTGAGCCTGTTTACCGGCATTATTCTGCCATTATGCTTTTTGGTTGGCCTTGCAGGGAATGTTACCCCGGTGGCTACAGCCATCTTTATTCTGAGTTACGGGGCTGTAAACGGACTGAGTACGATCATTAAGGCCGTCCTGCCTCTTGTGCTGTTTGATCCGCAGCAGTATGCCCGTAAAACAGGCTTACTGCTGTCACCCGCTTTTTTGCTCGCGGCGCTCGCGCCGTCAGTTTACGCCACACTGCTGGAGCAATACGGCACACCCGGCACGCTGCTTTTATCTGCCATCCTTACCCTGTTCATCACGGCGATTTCCATAGTGATCTGGCGTCGTCATCCTTCCTCTGCTGGACCGAACCGGGATAAGGGCGAGCCATCCATTCCGGGGAAAAATATTTGACGCTGATTATATTTCTATTATTCTGGAAATATAGTTCAAGGAGGGCGTATGGATTTAAAAACAGCAGCAAATGCGCTTCGGGAGCTGGGGCACCCGACCCGTCTTAGCGTATACAGGGAGCTGGTGAGAGCGGGTCATGACGGCCTGCCAGTCGGTGTTCTGCAGAAGCGCCTCGGTATTCCGCCCTCCACGCTCAGTCATCATATTTCGGCGCTGATGTCCGCGGGCCTGATCAGCCAGGAACGGCAGAGCCGTACCTTGTTTTGCAGACCTTGCTATACGCAGCTTGAACAACTGATGGCCTTTCTTACAGAGGAATGCTGCGCAGGCAGTAGCTGCAGCCTGTCACCCGCGACGACTCACAAAGAGACCTCATTGTGAATAACATGAACGATACCCTGAAAAATGTTGATACTTCACTCCTGGACGTGCCGCTGACGGAAGATAAGCTGAGGGCTGCAGAAGTGGCGCACCCGCCCCGCATTCTGATGCTCTACGGCTCGCTGCGGGAACGATCTTATAGCCGGCTGACGACGGAAGAAGCCGCCCGGCTGCTGACGGCAATGGGTGCAGAGGTCAAAATTTTTAATCCGTCCGGTCTGCCGCTGCCTGATGATGCCCCTGAAACGCATCCCAAAGTTGTGGAACTGCGCGAACTGGTTCTCTGGTCGGAAGGCATGGTATGGTGCTCCCCGGAGCGTCACGGCGCTATGACCGGCATCATGAAGGCGCAGATTGACTGGATACCGCTGACGTCAGGTGCGGTTCGCCCGTCGCAGGGAAAAACCCTGGCTGTCATGCAGGTCAGCGGCGGCTCGCAGTCTTTCAACGCAGTTAATCAGATGCGCATTCTGGGGCGCTGGATGCGTATGATTACTATCCCGAATCAGTCATCCGTGGCAAAAGCCTGGGCTGAATTTGATGAAGATGGTCGCATGAAGCCTTCGCCTTACTACGATCGCATCGTGGACGTAATGGAGGAGCTGATGAAGTTCACTCTGTTGACGCGCGGGCGCAGTGACTACCTGACCGATCGCTACAGCGAAAGGAAAGAAAGTACCGCGCAGCTCTCTGAGCGGGTTAATCAGCGCAGTATATGAAAAAAGCCGGCATCTGCCGGCTTCTGTTTTTGCGTCTCCCTTCCTGCCGGCAGCACACTGAAAAAATCAGTGGCTCATCCGGTTTCCGTGTTCATCAATGACTTTTTCGCCGTCCTCTTTCGTAAATGCTCCCTGCTGCGGGTCAGGTAGAATGTCCAGAACCGCTTCAGACGGACGACAGAGTCTTGTGCCGAGCGGCGTCACAACCACCGGGCGGTTGATGAGGATAGGGTGAGCCAGCATAGCATTCAGCAGTTCATCATCGTTGAACCGGTCTTCTGCCAGCCCCAGCTGCTCATACGGCTCTGTATTTTTGCGCAGCAGGGCGCGTGCGCTAATACCCATATCAGCTATCAGCTTTTTAAGCTCGTCGCGGGATGGTGGCATCTCCAGATACAAAATCACTGTTGGCTCCACGCCACTGTTACGGATAAGCGCCAGAGTATTACGGGACGTTCCGCAGGCCGGATTGTGATAAATAGTGATATCAGTCATAAACGGTACTCCGTTAAGGAGCTGCACAGACGCAGCCCCGGGGTTAAGGTTGAAAAGACAGGCGCAGGGCCAGCGCCGCCAGCGTCACAAAAAGTACCGGCAGGGTCATCACAATGCCCACGCGGAAGTAGTAGCCCCAGCTGATGGTGATGTTTTTCTGAGCCAGCACGTGCAGCCACAGCAGTGTCGCCAGGCTGCCGATGGGTGTGATTTTCGGGCCGAGATCGCAGCCGATGATGTTGGCGTATACCATTGCCTCTTTCACCACACCCTGAGCCGTGCTGCCGTCAATCGAAAGCGCGCCAACCAGCACGGTAGGCATGTTGTTCATTACGGAAGAGAGTGCCGCAGTCAGGAAGCCGGTGCCAAGTGTGGCACCCCAGACGCCGTGCTCAGCAAAACGGTTCAAAGCAGCAGAGAGGTAATCCGTCAGGCCGGCGTTACGCAGGCCATATACCACGAGGTACATGCCCAGCGAGAAAATGACTATCTGCCAGGGCGCGCCTTTCAGCACTTTGCGGGTGTCGATAACCTGTCCTTTTTGGGCAACCAGCCAGAGAACAAACGCCCCTACCGCTGCTACCAGGCTGACCGGTACTCCAAGGGGCTCAAGGCCGAAAAATCCGACCAGCAGCAGAAGTAAAACAAACCATCCGGCCCGAAAGGTGCGCATGTCGCGTATAGCTTCCGCTGGCGCTTTCAGCTTCGCCAGGTCATAGGTTGCCGGGATCTCTTTGCGGAAAAACAGATGCAGCATCACCAGCGTAGCCACCACGGAAGCAATATTCACCGGCACCATGACGGAAGCATACTCACTGAAGCCCAGCTTAAAGAAGTCCGCCGTGACGATGTTGACCAGGTTCGACACGATTAGCGGCAGGCTGGAAGTGTCAGCGATAAAGCCCGCTGCCATTACAAATGCCAGCGTGGCAGCCGGACTGAAGCCCAGCGCCAGGAGCATGGCAATAACGATTGGCGTCAGGATAAGCGCCGCGCCGTCATTGGCGAACAGCGATGCCACTGCCGCGCCCAGCAGAATAATATAGGTGAACAGCAGTCTTCCTCTGCCGCCTCCCCAGCGGGAAACATGGAGTGCTGCCCACTCAAAAAAGCCGGACTCATCTAACAGCAGGCTGATGATGATGACCGCAATAAACGTGGCCGTCGCATTCCAGACAATCTGCCATACGGCAGGAATATCACCGATATGCACCACGCCGGTCATTAGCGCCAGAGCGCCCCCGATAACGGCACTCCAGCCAATACTCAGTCCTTTCGGCTGCCAGATAACCAGTACCAGCGTCAGAACAAAAATCGCACCCGCCAGAAACATATACTCTCCTTTAATACTGCACCTGTCAGGCCTGGCGCAGAGAACTTAAAAATATACATATGGGAAAACACATATGAATAGTTAAAAAATTTAAATGCAGATTGGCTTGCCGTTGGTGGTTACATTGTCCCGCTCAGCCTGCTGGCTGAGCTGCAGGATGTCATCCCGCTGGCACAGATAAGCCTGTTCAATTACAGCTGCCGCCCAGACGGGCATATGAGGTGACAGTCGGTAATGAATCCACTTGCCATCACGCCTGTCGATAAGCAGACCGGCGTCCCGGAGTAATGCAAGATGACGGGAAATTTTTGGCTGAGATTCTCTGAGAGTAGTTGTGAGTTCGCAGACGCAAAGTTCTCCCTTTTCCCGCAGCAACAGCACCAGACTGAGCCGTGTTTCGTCAGAAAGCGTTTTGAAAAGCTGTAGAGGATTAAGCTGAAGCATTACAACTCCTGTTTAACAAACAGTGAGCAGTATCGCTAAGTAGGGGGTAGCGAGCAACTATACATTCGGTAAAACATATATTTTTGGTGGTTTTTTATCTTGCAGGTCAGATATAGAGTACGTCGATAAATAAGTTGTAATCGATCAAGGTCCGCTCCTCGCTCATAGCGGACCTCCAGCTCAGTCAGCATGTCCGCTCTGTGCCAGAAGCGGACGTTATCTTTTAATTAAAACGGCTCGTTACAGAGCCTGCTCTTAAAAAATTAATGCGGATGGCTGCCGGCAAGATGGCCAGAAGAAATAACGGGAAGGACATCATCCGACTCATCTGCCTGCTCCAGTTCGCGCAAAATGCCACAGTCGCGCGTTGCACGGTTGGCGTTACAATGACTCTGCAGCTCGCACAACTGCGTTTCCAGCATATTAAGTTCACGAATACGGGCCTGTACATGAAGAAGGTGCTCGTTTATCAGGTCGTTAACCATACCGCAATCTGCATCAGGCTGACTGCGTGCCTGCAGCAGCACCCGGATTTCTTCATGGGTCATATCCAGCGCCCGACAGCGGCGGATAAACATCAGTCTTTCCAGATGGGCACTGTCATAGTGACGGTAGTTATTTGCCTGGTCACGTAATGCTGCCTGCAGCAGCCCCTCACGCTCATAATAACGCACCGTCTCTACCGGACAGCCTGCCTGCCGGGCCAGTTCGCCAATTTTCATAACTTTTTCCTTGTACACTTGACCCTGTAGTTACTTCAGGGTCTTTAATGCCAGTATATGCTATGAACGAGATAAAAACATGAGTGACTGCTGTAGTAATAACAAGTGCGGTTCTGCCGCGTCCGGAGAGCGGACATCCGTCAGCTATACCTCTGCTGCCACGGCAGACGCCTCCGGAAAAACTTCGCAAAAAATGGCTGATGCCTCACCGGACTGTTGTAGTGCCGGAAGCTGCTGTTCATCGGAGAGTCTGAGTCAGCCTTCCGGGCCAGTGGCAGAACGCGACGGGAGCGATAGCGTTCAGACACGTCTGCGCATCGTGCAGATGGACTGCCCGACGGAAGAGACGTTGCTTCGTAAAAAACTCACAAAACTGTCTGACGTCAGTGAGCTTGAATTCAATCTGATGCAGAGGGTACTTACCGTGACCCACTCGCCGCAGGCACTGGAGCCGGTACTACAGGCGGTGCGCTCTCTGGGTTTTGACCCGGAACTGGCTGATAAAGTCACCCGGCCTGCCGGCATCAGTTGTTCAGGCAGCAAAGCGGAAAGCGCCTGCGGTTCCTGCTGCGCACCTGCGGCTGTCACTTCCGGTGAGCTGCAGGCACAGCAGTTGACCGCTGACGGAGTGCGTACCAGCATCCGCATCAGGCAGATGGACTGCCCGGTAGAAGAGGGCATGATCCGTAAAAAGCTGGACGGTATGTCGGCCGTTAAGGAGCTGGATTTTAACCTTATGCAGCGCGTTCTGACGGTCGTTCATGCACCGGGTACGCTGGAGCCGGTTCTGGCCGCCATTCGTTCGCTGGGCTTTGAACCTGAGCTCTCTGACAGCAGCGGGCGGCACGCGGCTACTGAGGAAAAGAAAAATCCCTGGTGGCCGCTGGCACTGGCCGGCGTTGCGGCAGCGGCCGCCGAAGCTATGCACTGGACAGGCATGCCGGAATGGCTGGAAGCAGTTCTGGCCCTGGCCGCTGTTGGTGCCTGCGGCCTGTCTACCTACAAAAAGGGCTGGATTGCGCTGCGTAACGGCAATCTGAATATTAACGCCCTGATGAGCATTGCTGTAACCGGGGCGCTGGCGCTCGGGCAGTGGCCGGAAGCCGCCATGGTAATGGTGCTGTTCACGATCGCGGAACTGATTGAGGCGAAGTCTCTTGACCGCGCCCGCAATGCTATTGGCTCCCTGATGACGCTGACGCCTGAAACAGCCACGATTCAGCAGCCGGACGGTTCCTGGACAGTGGCAGATGCCAGATCTGTACCCCTTGACAGCGTGGTCCGGGTAAAACCGGGTGAGCGTATCGCCCTTGACGGCAGGGTTGTCCGAGGCAGGACCAGCATCAACCAGGCACCCATTACCGGCGAAAGCCTGCCGATCGAAAAAGGAGAAGGCGATCCGGTTTTCGCCGGGACGGTTAACGGCTCCGGTGGTTTTGAATACCGGGTAACGGCTGCTGCCGGAAATACTACACTCGCACGCATCATTCATGCCGTGGAGGAGGCCCAGGGGGCAAAAGCCTCTTCGCAACGCTTTGTTGACCGCTTTGCACAGGTTTATACCCCCGTGGTGTTTGCAATCGCGGTTGCGGTTGCCATCCTCCCGCCACTGATGGCAGGTGAAAGCTGGCACGAGTGGGTTTATAAGGCGCTTGTCATGCTGGTTATCGCCTGCCCCTGCGCGCTCGTCATTTCCACGCCAGTAACTATCGTCAGCGGCCTGACGGCGGCAGCCCGCCGGGGGATCCTGATTAAAGGTGGCATTTATCTTGAAGAGGGCAGAAAACTGAAATGGCTGGCGCTCGACAAAACTGGCACGCTGACGCACGGTAAACCTGTACAAACGGATGTGATTATCTATACCTGGGTTGCCGAAGATGAAGGCCGCAGACTGGCTGCGAGTCTGGCGGGTTACTCCGATCATCCGGTTTCGCAGGCCGTGACGGCAGCATTAGAGGGTTCGCAGCGTTATGACGTTGAGCGCTTTGAAGCTCTGCCGGGCCGCGGGGTGCGGGGTGTCATCAATGACAGAACCTACAGCCTCGGGAATCTGAGACTGGCTGAAGAAACGAGCAGCTGCCCGGAGACTGTCAGGGCGACGCTCAGGGAACTGGAGTCCGCTGGTAAAACGGTCATCCTGCTCTGTGACAGTCATCAGGTACTCGGGCTGTTTGCAGTGGCAGATACAGTCAAAGAAAGCAGTCGCGAAGCGGTGAGCCAGCTGCACGGTCTGGACGTCCGGACACTCATGCTGACCGGAGACAATTCGAGTACAGCGCAGGCCATTGCCGTTCAGGTCGGTATCGATGAAGCCCGGGGTAACCAGTTGCCTGAGGACAAACTGCGCGCCATTGAAACA
This sequence comes from Candidatus Pantoea soli, assembly GCF_007833795.1. NCBI lineage: Bacteria > Pseudomonadati > Pseudomonadota > Gammaproteobacteria > Enterobacterales > Erwiniaceae > Pantoea > Candidatus Pantoea soli. The sequence continues at coordinate 76,549 of NZ_CP032704.1, forward strand.
CTTACGGCTCAGGGTACCACTGGCATGGTAGGCGACGGCATCAATGATGCGCCGGCGCTGGCTCGCGCCGATATCGGCTTTGCCATGGGCGCGATGGGCACCGATACCGCCATCGAAACCGCTGATGTTGCCCTGATGGACGATGACTTACGTAAAATCCCTGCCTTTGTCCGGCTTTCAAAACAGACTTACAGCATTCTGGTACAGAACATCGTTATGGCAATTGGCATCAAAGCAATATTTCTGGCCCTGACCATTGCCGGCATGGGAACCATGTGGATGGCTGTATTTGCCGATGTGGGTGCAAGTCTGCTTGTTGTGGCAAACGGCCTGCGCCTGTTGCGTAAATAGCTGGTTATTATGTTGCCCGCTGGCTAACGGCGGGCAACGTCTGCTTTTCGCTCATAGCGGACATTAGTCTGCGCGTCAGTCCGCTATGTGCCAGAAGCGGACGTTGTGCTTTCAAAGGAACTGTGGCCGGGCATTAAGAAATGCTTGTTATGTTTGCTTTTATCTATTGGTATAGATGTCAGGCCGGGTGATAGCCCATGCGTAATTTTTCTTATTCACCGGTTCATAGCCAAACTTTTCATAAAGCCAGGGCGCAGTTGTTGTGAATAACAAGATCCTACGAAGCTTTTCAAACATCGGGTGGCTATGAATACATTCCATAAGCCATCTTCCCAACCCGTCTCCCTGGTATTCCTCAAGTACATAAACATCACAAAGATACGCGAAAGTAGCATAGTCCGTTATCAGACGTGCAAATCCTGCCTGAGATCCATTGTGATAAATGCCAAAGTTAAGGCTGTTTGCTACTGAAGCCGTGACGGTTTCCAGATCTATACCTTTTGCCCATGTAGATCTCGTCAAATACTGATGCACAGCCTGTATGTTCAACTTTTCATTGTCTGTACTAATCAGAAAATCATTCATACGCCATTCATATATCGCTGAAATGCTCACTTTCACACCTGTTGAGATGTTGTAGGGAGACTTAACCTTATCATTATCTAAGAGAAATTATCCGAACTGAATCGCGCTAACTTCCAAAGATTGAACCGTTAGCGCTAATGCACAATGTCCGCTTGTCGCTCATAGCAGACTTTAAGCCAGCTGCAGGAGTTCACCTTGCCTTGCACCATCAGAATCTGGCGAGCCGGAGGAGTCCAGAAGGATGCTTTTCTTTTTTCTGATTACAGTCGGTTTCAGCTGCAGGCAGAGCATCTACAAAAGCCTTCCTAGCAGCTTCTGTCTGACTGTGGAAAAATGACGAGTTGAATTTCAGGACAACAGAGGGATATGTATGTCGGCTTTTCATAACTGGCTACTTGAGATCGCAGGCGGGAATTACTTCGTTTACATTAAACGCCTTTCCGCCAATGACACTGGCGCAACAGGTGGTCATCAGGTCGGGCTTTATATCCCTTCTGGTATCGTTGAGAAGCTATTTCCGTCTATCAACCATACCCGTGAGCTCAACCCTTCAGTCTTTATCACAGCACATGTGTCATCACATGACTGCCCGGACAGCGAAGCCCGGGCAATTTATTACAACAGCCGTTATTTTGGTAAAACCCGAAACGAGAAGAGGATTACACGCTGGGGAAGAGGCAGCCCTCTTCAGGATCCTGAAAATACCGGAGCCCTGACGCTTCTGGCTTTCAGGCTTAATGAGGACGGCGGGGACAGTACGGCTGTGGACATCTGGGTCTGCGTCAGCCCTGATGAAGAGGACATCATTGAGACGGCTATTGGTGAAGTGATCCCCGGAACGCTTATATCCGGGCCTGCCGGGCGAATCCTAGGCGGCCTGTCTCTGCAGCAAATGCCCGTTAATCATAAATACACTATCCCGGAGGACTGGCAGCAGCGCTTTCCGTCCGGAAATGAAATTATTGAGTATGCCGCCGGCCATTATGTGAAAAATTCCCTTAATCCGGATGAGCAGCTTATTGACCGTCGGCGCGTCGAGTACGACATTTTTCTGTTGGTTGAGGAACTCCATGTTCTGGACATAATCCGGAAAGGATTTGGCTCCGTGGATGAATTCATTGCGCTGGCCAACTCTGTCAGTAATCGTCGTAAATCCCGGGCCGGAAAGTCACTGGAGCTGCACCTGGAGCATCTCTTCATTGAGCACGGGCTACGGCACTTTGCCACGCAGGCAGTTACGGAGGGCAATAAAAAACCTGACTTCCTTTTCCCTTCCGCAGAGGCTTACCACGACGCCGAATTTCCCGCAGAAAATCTGCGTATGCTGGCAGTTAAGACCACCTGTAAAGATCGCTGGCGCCAGATACTGAATGAAGCCAACAGAATTTCTCCGGTTCATCTGTTTACTCTGCAGGAGGGCGTATCACAGGCACAGTACAGAGAAATGCAGGCGGAAGGGGTCAGGCTGGTCGTGCCGTCGTCATTACATAAAAAATACCCGGAAGCGGTAAGGGCAGAATTAATGACGCTGGGCGCCTTTATTGCCGAGCTGACAGGGCTTTACGCCGATCTTCCCTGAATAATCTCCCGGCATACCCTGCCGGGAGACGCACTCAGATGTTTTCTGCCTTCTCAGCATCGGCAGAAACGGCTTTCAGGATATAAGGTTCCAGCAGTCTCGCAACCGCTTCAAACACAGGGACCACTACGGAGTTACCGAACTGACGGTAAGACTGCGTGTCCGACACCGGAATACGGAAAGGCCTGCCGTCGGGCTTCTCGAAGCCCATGAGGCGCGCGCACTCACGCGGCGTCAGCCTGCGTGGCCGATTCGCCTGATTTTCTTCGTTCGCGAAATCTGTTTCGCCCATAGCCATATCCCAGCCGCGATCAATCAGAATTTCAGAACCGTCTTTGTGATAGCGGGCAGAAAGCGTACGGGCAACGCTTTCCCTGTTTTCAGGGTTGACCAGACCAAAACCGAAGCCGTTCCCCTTAGCCGCGTGCTTTTTGGCGTAGTTGTAAAGGTACTCCCAGAGCTTTGGCGTCAGGATATATTTGCTGTCCACCACCGGCTCCAGCAGCTCGCCAAATGACGGTCGCTGTTCCGGATAAAAACGACTGACGTCCCGCAGGGTAAAACCCTGATGAATATTCAAATCGCGACGGAAACCGACCAGCACGATGCGTTCACGGTGCTGAGGCAGGAAATGCTTTCCGTCGATGACTTTAGGATCGCTTTTGCCCATGTCAGCCGCATCCGCCACTTCATAACCCAGCTCGTCCAGGGTCTCCATAATGACTTTAAAGGTTTTACCCTTGTCATGGCTCTTCAGGTTTTTAACGTTTTCCAGCACAAAGACAGCCGGCTTTTTGGCGCGGATAATGCGCGCGACATCAAAGAAAAGGGTTCCTTGCGCTTCACATTCGAAACCGTGCGCCCGGCCGAGTGAGTTTTTCTTACTCACGCCAGCAAGGCTGAACGGCTGACAAGGGAAACCAGCCAGAAGTACATCATGATCCGGCACATGCTCGTCAATGTAGGCATAGGCATCAGTTTCTGGTACTTCAGGTTTGTCACTGAGCGTAACTTCCCGGATATCGAGATTAAACGTGTGTGCCTGCTCATCGTTAAACCAGTTGGCTTTATACGTGCGCACAGCCTCTTTATTCCATTCACTGGTAAAAACGCACTGGCCACCGATGGCTTCAAAGCCTTTTCGTATACCGCCAATGCCGGCAAACAAGTCAATAAACCGGAAAGCATAGTCCGGGTGATGCGCTGGCGCTTCCGGCAGCATTTTTCGCAGAAGTGCTTCTTCGGCTGACGTCAGCGACTTAGGTGAACACTTACCATTAATCCAGCGATTAAGAGTTTCACGAGTCCACTCGTTTTTGCCGACTTTCCTGAGTAACTCGGCCACGTACTTCTGATCATAGATTTCCAGCACCTGCTCAATTAGCTTTTTATCATTTTCCTGCCGGAGCTTTTCATCTATCTCTGCTTTCTCAAGCAGATCCTGCGCCAGTAATTCAAATTCAGACATAATGCCTCCAATGGGTCTTATAGGTGAAATTTTATCACTCATCTGACCCAGAGGGAAAGGTTTAATCTGGATATTTAAACAGTACCAGCCATCGATAGCTGCTGTTTCTAAAAAGCACCTTAAATGAGGCTTGGAACGGGAAATGGCTCCTTTACATACTGATATGAGATTTATTAAGAGGGTAGTTAAGCGCTCTTTACAATCGATCACGCTACGTGAATTCTGCTTAAAATTCGGCAGGTATGGCATAAAGCGGAGAAAATCGGCCCAGTATACCCAAATGTCATAGGGTAAATCGCGTCTGAAAACCCCTAATGTCATCACTTATAAGTCATGGGGCATATTGTCATAACCTAAAAGTCACCAGTTCGAAGAGGATAGAAGGGGGTAGGGGCTAATGGCATATATCTCGTGGCAGTGCCTTCAATGAAGTGACTACCTGAACTGTCACCCGGTTCATTGGTGGCGTGGTAAGCCTTGTAAATTAAAGATATTACTGATTTGGCTTATGCTATTCTGCGGAAAGTCTTATTTTGCAACAGGGTACGAGCATGAGCCCCCGTGATTCAGTAACATCAGCTCCCGAAAAGAAAACCACTCGCAACAGAAAGAACCCGACTTCGGATAAAGAGCGGGTACGTGCCTACCAGGCACGTAAACGTGAGACGCATAAAGAAATCAAGGTGTTCATACGTACTGAGCAGAAACAAGCGTTAATCAGGTTATGCGAAGAAGCGGGTAAGACTCAGGCAGAAATGCTTGAACACCTTATCGAAGCAGAAACTAAAAAAAAGGGTTTTTCGTAAGGGGATTACGTTATTGCTCAGCATTATAATGAGTGATAGATTACGAATAGTTGAGAATCCATGGCTGGCCACGCCGGAAGGTGGCAGGGATCTGAGGCGGTAGGACCAAATCAGAAAAGAAAAAACCCCGATAATCTTTCTTGTTTGGCGACGCGACAAGATTACCGGGGCCCTAGAGAACCGCATAGAACGATTACTCTATGCGGGGAGTATAGATTTATGCCCGGAAAAAGACAATCCGTTCTGTGCGTACTCCTCCCGTGCAATTTAAGCGAAGGGCGGGGTGGATAAACATACTTCACTCATTCAGGATAAACGTCCTGATAATCGCCACCGCGGCGATCATTCTACAGCCTGCAAATGCTCTAATCCTGAGTGGTTCGCGCCCAAAGGCTATCGCCGCCTGCCGGGCCAGATGGGCCACGCTATGAACCGCCTTGTGAATAAGGACAAGCGCACAGGAAAAATGACCCTGCGCCAGCGCATGTCCCGTCACCCCTACTTTGTGCAGCTGCGCGACGTCGCTGGCCGCAAGCGTGATTTTCGCCCGGAGAAGCAGGCGCTGTATGACGCTATGTGGCCGCTGTGTGTTCAGCGTGCAGATCTTGCCACCTCGGTTGTGACCTTTAATGGCAGCAAACTTGCCGACGAACTGAGCCCGAAAGATGAAAACGGCAATGTCATTCCGGAAACGCGCGTAGAGCCCAGCCGGCTGTCCCGCCTGTTTGAAGAATGGGAGCGCTACGGCCTTATAGAGCGTCCTGACCTTGAAATGGACCCGATGACGGGCTACTGCATGCCGCGACATATCGTACTTACGGATCAGTTCTGGCAGCTGTGCGGCATCGATATGAATAAGTTTCTCGCAGAGCGTAACGCGCGCCTCGCTGCAGAAGCTGACGGCATAATTGAGCCGGGTACGCACGCCTCAGTTCGCGCCGCGCGCCGGCGCTGGTATGAAAACATGCGCATGGCCACGCTGATAAGCCGGCGTGATAAAGCGTCCAGGCAGAAGCGCCGTAAACGCCTGAGCAAACTGCCGCTTGATGACCGGCGCAATGCTGTGGCCAAACTGCTGCGCGCCCGGCCGTCCCACGTATGGCGGGACCTTCCACCTGAAGACTTTGACCGCCTGGTGTGGAAATGCCTGCGGCAGCTGGAGCTGGGCCTCGACTATGAGTCCGCGCGGCCAGAGATACCGGATATCGTTCACTGACGTCTGCCTCTAATTTTTACCGCCTTGACTGGCGGTGGTGGCGTTTGTGCAGGGAGCTGAAAGGGCGCAGCAGCGTCTGCAGCAGGTCATTAAAAGCGGGAAAAGCGGCCACGCGCAGTGCCCGCATTTTTTTTATCACAGTTACCTGCAATCAATATGCGGAGATTACCGGCATACACCATAACTGCTACGCGCAATACAGCCCTGACTTACGTCAGAAAGAAATAATCAAAATAATAAATAAGGTTTTCATGCCGGCATTCTGCGTGGATAAGTTTAATGCCTTCGCTTGCAGCGGCCGCAAGCGTCCGCGCCGCTCAGAGCTTGAAGTAGCTCCCGCCGACAGGCGGCGGGCCCATATTAGTTACATCATTCATTAATGCTTCCTTTTAACCCCACCTGAGCCAAACCTGAAACTCCCAGCCCCTCTCCGGCAAAACCCCGGCGCCGTACCTGAACCCCGGTTGCCCCCACTGACCAGCCCCGGCCGCCCGGCCCGAAGGGCCGGAACTGCAGTGGCTGATAAATGGGTGTTGTAACTACAGATTTGGAGTGGCTGTGAGTAGTGCTGCGGATTCTTTCTTTCGTCTCCGACCATCTGGCTTATGTGCGCCTGAAAGGCCGCTGCTTCAACGGCGTCTGACAGGGCGTGGTTGGATTTGTGCGGTATAGGGCTTCAGGAAGCGGCTGCGCTGCGCGGCATACAGAGAGTCGGCTGCGCACTATCTGAATGTCGATCGGAAGTTTGTCGCAGAGGATGGCTCCTTAAGATTGTTTAGGGTAATAGATAATGGCAGTTAAGTAGATAACAAACGCACTGTGCACATGAATGGCAGCGGAGACGATACGCAACCCGACTCGTTCAACGCTGACGTAATTTTGGAAGGTGGATTCTGATCAAGGTATCAGGAAACGGGCAGCATCTTAGATGTTGCTGCCTGCCGTAACGCGCCAGGGAAGGGACCGCCGCTATAAATCCACCTGGTCACCAAAAGAGCGTGATTCTCCTTGCCAGCCAGAGGTCCGCAGAAATTGCTCCCAGGTCAGCGCCTGCGGGTTAATTTTCCTGCTCCATAACAAATCACGATCTTTGCGGTAATAACTATATTCAGCTGCATATTCAGCCATGCCCACAATCTCTGCCGTTAAGCCATTCATGCCTGAGTAGAAGGGGAAATGGTGTAACAACTCCCTGAGCGTGATGGCCGGGCGGTACGCTGCTTTTATCCCCGTGACGCGAGTGAAGGTTTCCAACATTTCCCGGGGAGAAAGAATTTCGCCAATAACCGGCAGAGAACACCCTGCGTATTGATCCTGATTATTAAAAATTTCCAGCACCGCCGGACCGGTAGCTGTCAGAGGGTCAACAAAGGGAGCGCGAAAATCCTCGGGTAAATATAGAGGGAAAATTAACGTGTCACCCTCCTGATACGGCGGATAGTACTCCAGCAAATTGGTATAAAAGAACCCCATATAGATAAACGAACTCCTGATGGGCAGCGTACGAATATATTCCTCAACCCTGGCTTTATCTGTGAAGTGAGGCACCCATTTTTTGCCACCGGTAATTTTCTCGACATTCTCTAGGCTGGTGAAAACCAGATGCTGCACGCCCGCTTCCACCGCTGCATCGGCAATCTCCTTTCCTAATTCCTGTTCATGGGTAGGGGCGAATGGCGCTTCTGGCGCGATGCCGGGAGTCATCATAAATACCCCTTTGGCACCGTTAAAAGCTTGAATAAATTGCTGTTTGTAACCAGGTAAAAGGGGAACCTGAATCATTTCTGCGCCCAATTTTTCCAATTCTTTCGCTTCAGGTGAGCTGACACGGCGGGTTAATCCACGAACGCGATAACGCTGGCTTGCCAGCAATGAGCGTACTACGCTGCGCCCCTGTTTGCTGAGTGCGCCAACCACGGTGATAAGAGGTTTTCTGTCTGCCTGCATATGTTTACTCCTGGATTTTTTAAATAGAGAGCTTGAATTATCAGGAGCGTTAAGGGATAAGTGAAATCGATTATTTTATATTCAGGAATCCATATGCTGGATACCATAAAACTTGATCTGAACCTGTTACTAACGCTTGAAGCCTTGCTCACGGAACAAAACGTCACCAAGGCGGCAGCGCGACTGCATCTCAGCCAGCCTGCAGTCAGCGCCCAGCTAAATCGCCTGCGGGAAATGTTTGGCGATCCCTTACTCATTCCGGCAAGGCGGGGAATGACGCCAACAGCCAAAGCCCTTGATCTGTTGATTCCACTGCGAGAATCACTGGAGAAACTACGACAGACGCTCTATTCCCATCAGGATTTTTATCCTGAGCGGGCCCACCTGACAGTGACTGTTGCCTGTACTGATTACATTCAGGCCGCCGTGATCATGCCGCTGGTGCTTGCGCTACGGCAAAAAGCCCCCGGGGTGCGCATCGCTGTCCGCAATCTGGATATGGCGCAGTCAGACCAGCAGTTAGCGCGCGGCGAGGTGGATCTTGTCTTTGCGTCCCGTGACTCATTTCATAAACAGTTACATACCCGCTTCCTGTTTGATGAAAGTTACGTACTGATTGGACGACGCGGCCATCCTGCGCTAAAGGCAAATCTTAAATTGGAGGAATTTGTTCAACTGGAGCACGTCATCGTCTCACCTTCCGGCGGCAGTTTTACTACGCCAATTGACGATGCGCTTGCCGCATTCGGGCATCAGCGTAATGTGGTGATGTCGGCAGCTTCGTTTTTATTTCTCCCTGAAATTGTTAATAAAAGCGATCTTGTTGCGCTGATTCCCCGGCGTTTATTGCAGGCGCACTCAGGGCCACTCACCGTCACAGAGCTGCCCTGGCTTGCGGAACAGTTTGATATTTGTCTGATCTGGCATGAACGCAGCCACAACCATGCCGGGCATCGTTGGATCAGAGAATTGATTGTTTCAATGAATGCCTGAGAAAAAATTGCTTTCCGCGCAGCTTTAATGTCCGCTTTGTGCCAGAAGCGGATATTTTAAATCTTAACTGGTTTATAGCAGGCACTGGAAGCTGCAAAAAAATTGAGTTTTGTGCCAGAGTGGCGCCCAATAGCTACTCAGCAGGGAAGTTACCCGTCAGAGCAGCGCTCGACAACGGTAATGCTTCTATTGCGAGCGGAATATATAACCGAGGCCCCGGATGCTCTTAATTTTAAATCCGGAGTCTCCGCACAGCTTTTTCTTCAACCTACATATCAGAACGTTAATCACATCCTGATTACGCAGATCGGCATCCAAATAAAGCTGACTCATAAGCTCATCCCGGGTCACTACTTTTCCACATCGTTTTATTAAAGATTCCGCTACGACATACTCAAAGTTTGTCAGGTCTACCTGCGTTCCATCCTTCAGAAGCTGTTTTGAAGACAGATCCAGCTCGTAAGGCGGGAGTGCTATGCGGTTTGACGAGTGCCCCTGGCTGCGGCGAACAATAGCGCTGATGCGTGCAACAAATTCCTCCGGGACGATATCTCCGGAAACCAAATCATCTGCTCCGGCTTCATATGCGGCAATCCTGAGCGCTGTTGTGCTTTCCATGGTCGTCACAATAACCGGGGTTCTGAAACCCCGCCTGCGATAGCGCCGGATAAGCGCACAGTGCTGCTCACTGAGAATGTGCGTACTGATAATAAACACGTCCGGACAAAATTTTTTCAGCGAGCGAAGCGCGTTATCAGTATCTGAAAACGTATCTGTCAGGAATCCAAGTTGGGACATCAGTACGGAGGCGTAGCGGGAAGATGCCTGGTTTCTGTCAAAAATCAGTATGCGCATTCGCCAGTCTCGAAATGAATTTGAAGTTAAGAAAAAGTTAACTAAAAGTATCAAAGAGAGCACGAATTGCCAACGAGTAAGTTTACAACTACCTCAAAATTATCACGTACAGCACTCAGCCGGACTAGAGCCCGATTGGACGGGCATTGAGAACTTATTCATGGTTTTCTGTTTATAGCGAATGATGTGCCTCCGTCTGCTTTTTCTTCTTTGCAGTAAGCCTCAGAGTTCTTGCATCAAAGTATTGAGAGCAACCTGCAGCCGGTTTGCCATATCCTGCTCTCCATGTTCCTGCAGAAATGTAACCAGCTCAGCCAGTTGAGTCGTTGCTATCCCTATGTTCATGCTCATGCCCACATGCGCCCTGAGCTGGGGCTCCACTCCTGTCATAGCTGCAAGCGCACCGACAGTAGCCAGCTCCCGGCTTTTCCAGTCCAGATTATCTCTGCTAAAGATATCGCCAAACAGGTGTGTTTTCAGGTATGCATCAACAGCCGGCGCAAACCTGAACAGAGGGCCTTCAACAGGTTTCCCGACCAGTGCGGTTTGATTATATGTTCCAACCCGCAACATCTCTTCGGCTTTCGGCTGCGGACCTGGCTGCTGTCCTTCAGCATCCTGAATGCCCCGTACTGTACGCTCTTCAAGAATTTTCATCAGCTCGCCCAGCGCGTTCAGACAACGTGGAAAACCGGCATAGGCATACAGCTGTACCAGAACTTCCCGACAATCGCTGACGCTCAGTCCGGCATCCAGACCCTGCTGAAGGGCATCATTCAAACCGGTCATATTGCCGACGGCTGCCCGGGCCGCTATCAGGGACAGATGCTTTTGGTGGGCATTAAGTTGGTATTCCTGTAGGACATTCATCGTTGGAGGTCTCCTCATTTACAGCGGTAATCTTATCTGGTGAAGGCAGCGCCACACTCATAATGGGGCTTTTTTCATCTCACATGACATACCCAACGTTATATTTTGCCGGCAGCAGCGTACTGCTCATCGGTTACCTGATCCATCCAGTCTACGGCCTGTCCCTCCAGCGCCTCGGCAATCGCTATGTGGGACATGGCCGTATCAGGTGCGGCTCCATGCCAGTGCCTGATACCTGCGGGTATCCATACAACATCTCCGGGTCTTATCCTGCGCGCCTCGCCTCCCCACTCCTGTATCAGCCCGAGACCAGCGGTCACAATGAGCGTCTGGCCGAGCGGATGGGTATGCCAGGCAGTACGAGCTGACGGTTCAAACGTTACGGCCGCCCCTCCAATACGTGCCGGCTCCGTCGCCTGAAACGGTGAATCAATGCGGACTTTACCGGTGAAATATTCTGAAGGGCCTACAGCCGAGGGCTTTTCTCCGGTTTGCATAACGGTAATCATGGGTGAATGCTCCTTTGAATAAACAGCTGGAAACAGGAAGAACAGCGAATCCACAATAATGGCCGTTCTTTATGTACGAATACCTTCTATACGCTAATTGTGTGTTCAAACGCATTTAGCAGTCGGTATAACTTGAGTGTAAACCGGGCAGGATTAGTTGATAAGATGAGCAAATCTGAACGAGCATGTGCATGAGATGCAACAATGACAGCTGAAAATCTTAATGATCTCCGGGCTTTTACAATTGTGGCACGTGAAAAAAATTTTACACGGGCAGCTGCGCAACTGGGTATGTCACGTTCCGGACTGAGTCATGCCATCGCGGCGCTGGAAGCGCGGCTGGGTATCAGGCTGCTGACGCGCTCAACCCGCAGCGTTGCGCTAACCGAATCGGGAGCGCGCCTTTACGCTACCCTCCAGCCTATGCTGAGCCAGCTTGACAGTGAGCTTGTCTCTCTCAGGTCTCTGTGCAAAAAGCCGGCAGGGACCGTGCGTATCACTGCTCATGACCATGCCATTGCTTCCGTGCTCTGGCCGCGGCTGCAGATTTTGCTAAAACGCTGCCCGGATATTAACATTGAGCTAAATGTGGACTATGCGCTTACTGATATCGTTGCACAGCAGTTTGACGCTGGCGTCCGTATAGGCAGTGTGGTTGATAAAGACATGATAGCCGTCAGGATCGGCCCGGACTTTCATATGGCCGTAGTGGGTTCACCGGACTATCTGAAAGGGAAGAGTGTTCCCGTAACGCCCGGGGATCTGACGGCGCATCAGTGCATTAACCTGAGGCTTCCGACGCACGGCGGTCTCTATGCCTGGGATTTCGAAGGTGAGGGGGGAAAGCTGGCGGTGCGCGTGAGGGGGCAGGCTGTTTTCAACAATACCTATCATATGCTCCAGGCAGCGCTGGATGGGCTGGGATTCGCTTATCTCCCTCTGGAACTGGCCCAGCCACATATCGCGTCAGGAAAGCTTATTCCGGTTCTGGATCGATGGTGGCCACATTTTCCAGGTTATCATCTTTATTATCCAAGCAGACGTCAGATGGCACCGGCACTTTCAGAAGTGATCGCTTCGCTTCGGTACAGTGAGGGTTAATGAGAATATGCCTGTCGTTTTAAGCTATCTGAAATCGGCTCAATTCTTCAAGTTGAGAACCAACAGGACAATCTTGCCGGAACGCTATAAAGTTATATTAATTATCATTCAACGTTAAGGGTAGGGGATGCACTGGATTGACATCACAACTGCAGAGCCCGGCTTGAATGAGCTCATCCTTGTTCCGGACGGTATCTGGGATAGGGAAGCGATTTATATGGGCAACAGGAAAGTGAAGTATGTCACTTCTACAACGAAGCGATCCTCTAAGGGCTCACTGATCCTATATTGGCGCCTGCCCACCCCAGATGGAGACTAATTAACGCACACAGATGGAAGCAAGATAGGTAGTTGTAAAAGCGGCATTTACGTGCATACCAGTATGTTTCAGCTTACTTTGTTCGCCACGAAGCGTTAACCAGCCTTGCTCAACATCAACCTGGCAGATTTGGCACTAGTTACGTGTAGAAAATTCTGATAAGCCATCATAAATCAAGTGTAATGTTGTACCCGGAGGGGCTGGTCGTCATACTCACATACGTGCCGGATGGTGCGTTATACTTTCTTCCGAGGAGATGTTCTGCACCCGCGCCTTCCGGTGCCCTCACTATGACCTGCTCTCCGTGGATTAATACACCGCGATGTTAGTAATGTCTTCATAAGTCACATGAGGATATCCCCATGAAGAAGCGTTTTTCCGACGAACAGATCTTTAGTATTCTTCGCGAGGCTGAAGCCAGGGTTTCAATCCATGAACTCTGCAGGAAGCATGCTATTTCAGGTGCCCCCTTCCACACCTGACGCAATAAGTTTGGCGGCATGGAAGTTCCCGAAGTAAAGCGGCTCAAGTTACTTGAAGAAGTGAATGCCCGCTACAGGAAGCTTTTCGCTTAAGCCATGCTGGATAAGGAGGCGCTTCAGGTGGCTCTGGGCCGAAAGTTCTGACGGCAGACCAGAGGCGGGAAACCGTGGAAGTCATGTGTGAGGCCGCAGGTCTGTCGCAACGTTGTGCCTGCAGGCTTGCCCCTGTAATGATATTACCGTGAAAGAAATGGCCAATAGCCTTTTTACGATGCCTCCCTACGGTCTTGGGCGGAAGCCATAGAGAGCTGTTAAGGGTCTAATCTGATGACATTTAGGTAAAAATGAAGTTATTGATAAAAATTGGTATAAAATAGCCAGTTGTAGTTATTAACCGTGCCTGATTACCGGGTTTCATTCCTGCTGGCGCCGTTCCATCATATCCACCATTGCACCTGCGTGGGCATCGACATGCCGGATATACCGCATTACCGTTTCCGGTTTCTTCCAAGTGCCTTCCTGCATAATCTGAGCCGTACTGAATTTGTTCGTGGCCATATCGATGGCAGCACCCACGCGCGCACTATGGCCTGACCAGGCGCGGTACCGATTTTTATTCGCTCGCGGGGCCTGTTCGGGACCTGCCTCATGCCACGCCCGTGCGAAAATGTCCTCAAGCGACCGGGTGGAGAGTGGCTTGTCTGTGACAGGCAAAGCCCGGTTAGAGCGGTGAACCGGGCCGAAGATGAATGCATCCGGTTCGTTAAGCAGTCCCGAGCAGCTCAGCCATTCAGTAAGACGTTCAGAGGAGAGTGCGCCCAGCGCTTTTATCAGGCCTCCGGTCATCACTATCGTTTTTGTCCAAGCCACATCCAGCACAATGCGACCGTCAGCGGCACGTGAAATATCACGCACTCGCAGACGTCCCAGCTCACTGATACGCAGCAGTGTCGCATACGCAACATGCAGAAACGCCAGGTCGCGCTGCTGCTGCAGGCGATCGGACGCAGACCAGCGTGCGTCCAGGAGCAGCAGGTCACGTAGGCGGAAAGGGACCGCTTGGCCAGCACGCTCCCCAGAGATGACAGCAGAGCGGTTAATACGTTTAACCGCGCGAAATACCTGCGGAGAAGCGTTAGGGGGTATAAGTCCTGCGTTACGGTGTAACATTGATATCAGCGCCGCATGGGTACTGATGGTCGATGAGGCGCGTCCGGATGCCTGCAACCACAACAGGTAATCGCGCAGATCGGCGGGTGACATAGGAAGGAACTGACGGCCGTGCTCAGCGGCCCACCGGTAACTTATTCTCATCACGCTCAGTAACTGCCGCCAAGTGTTATCAGAAAACGCTTCCCGATCCTGTACGAACTCACGCAGTCGCGCCGCGATGTCCTCATCATCTGTCGGCACAAGGCCCGCCATCGGAGAAAGCGAAGTCATTTTGTTCATTTAATATCCTTTTAGGACACGACGTCGCTACGTGAATTCTGAAGAAAGCGCAGGGTAGTTACCCTGAAAAAATCGCACAGCGCTGCCTGTTTTTTGTTCACAAAGGGATGACCGGAGACAGATCCTTATCATAACCGGATCTTTACGTGGATCCTAGCCTCATATAAGTCCAATTATATGAACTTATTACTTTTACTATGTTCTTTCACATTTTTTTACTTGGCCAAAATTAATGTTAACTCAAATTTTTAACGCGCCTAAAAACCAGCAAGTGTAATTAACTCAAATTTACAGGATAATGTTCTTTAATTAATATGTAATTCGGGCTAATAGCTCGAATAAGAAGAATCTCATTCACATATAAAAATATTCTTGGACAAAGTTTTTAGATGCACATAAAGTTGTCATTAACATATTTAATGTAAGTTGCTTCTAGATCTAATACGTAACGTATGATCAAGGGGATACTAAAATGTTAAGAGTCTCAAAAGGAATTATGGAAGATCAACGTTTATTAGCATCGGCCGCTCTCTTCAGGCAATTACACGAAAACAAAAAAGATATTTATGATATATTAAGCGAATTTATTACATCATCAATAAATTTAAATAGGCTGTGGAGCTTTAATGTCACACAATGTACCTTACAATTAAAAAAAGATTATGGATTCGAAATCCCCGAAGCAGTAATAAAAACATGTTTGAGAAACAGATTTAAAAAGGATGGATTGCTGACTCTTAGTCAAGGTCAATTTTCAGTGACCACGAAATTTGACAGGAAAGAAACTTTATTAACCAGCTTCACTAAGGTCAAATACGAACAGGATACTATAAAAGACTCATTAATTATTTTTGCAGAAGAACAAGAAACATCATCACTATGTATTTTGAATAAAGATGAACTCGTTTCTGATTTTTACTCATATTTTATTAACGGTGTTAAAGATAGTAAAAATTCCACACTAATCAGTGAATTTATAGTTAAGAATTCTGCTGATCCAGAGTTTACCAGAAAAATCAGCGTACTTGAAGAAGGGCTTATTCTTTACAGCGGGATATGTCATAGTTCTGATTTTGCCAACCATGAGCCTTGGAGAAGTGATTTTAAAATTTTCCTTGATACGGAACTACTTTTTGATGCTGCTGGACTAAACGGTATAATCCATCAAAAAATGTTCGATGAGTTTATGATTCTTGTTGCTGAAATAATAAGTCGCTCGTCGAAAAAAATTAAAATTGAATTAAGTTATTTTGACGAAACCAAACGTGAAATTGATGACTTTTTCTTTGCAGCAGAAAAAATCGTTGAAAGAGGTCAGCAACCTGACCCTTCAAAGCAAGGTATGATTGCAATTGTCAATGGTTGCAATAACTCAAGTGATGTACTTTTAAAAAAATCTAATTTTATTGAAAAATTACGCAAATACAAAATATCTCTTGATACGGAGGATAATTATTATGGAAATAGTAATTTTAATGTAGAAAGCATCACCACTCTTAATGCTTTAAAAGCACAAAACCCTGACTTTGAAGATGATAAAATCTTAACTGTCTTAAAGTTATTTACTAAAATAAACTCAAAAAGAAAGGGCATAAACAATAAGGGCTTAGAACAAAGTGGTGCTGTTTTAATTACTGGTAAAAACGTTACTAAAACCATATCGTATAACCTGGCTTCTAGGGACGAAGTAAAATTAACTCCCTTTGCATCTGACCTTGATTTTATTACAGAAAGATTTTGGTTCAAACTCAATAAAGGCTTTGGTGGGGATTCAAAGCTTCCGATTAGCTTTGATGTTGTCGCTAGGGCACAGATAATTTTATCGACTCAAGCCGGAAATAAAGTAGCTGATGAATTTAAAACACTTCAAAGTAAATTTGACTCTGGAACAATTTCACGTGAAAACGTTGGGTTTCTTGTATCTGAATTAAGATCGAGAAATTATAAGCCTGAGGACTTTGTGCCAGAGACCATAGATGAAATTTCTGACTTTATGAATAGTGATTTCATCGAAAACACTTTAAGAAATAAAACAATTTTAGAGAATCAAGTTAAAGAAGGATTTGATAATAAGTTAAAGCTAGAGGAAATGAACGAAAAATTTAGATTAAAAAATGAAGAATTAAACTCTTCTATCATAATGCACAAGCAGCAGTTGTTTGAAGCCGAGCGTAGAAGGCTTAAAGATCTGCGAGCGCAAGAGTTGGATTTTAGGAAGAAGAACTATAAACCAATAAGATCTGGTTTAATAAAAAGAAATAATTTAATTATTTTTGCAAATTATGCAATAACTTTGACGTTGTTAGCATTATTAATAATATATTTAAAGAGTTCAGGAGATACATCGCTAAGCCTTATCTCTTTCTGCTTAGGAGCAGCACCATTGATCTCATATTTAGGTGGTTGTGTGTGGATAAAAAGATTCATTAAAAAAAGAACAAGCAAAAAATATAAAAAAATAATTAAATTAAAAAACAAAGAGCTACCTCTAACGAAACATCAAAACTTAGATGTGACCACTACCATTAGCGTTTGATTACTCATACACTATATACTGCCTGCCATGGTCAGGCAGTATATATTTTTTAATATAATTTTTTTGACTGATAGATAAGCCATTGAATAATAATTTTCATTGATACCAAGCTAGGCAATATCTAATTATAGAAAATATTAATTTCGTCAATCACCTAGGGTATATTGTTTAAAATAAATGGCATTTAAATATCAATAGCTTTTCAAGCATTAAAATTCATCTGGATAACTAGTGCCTTAACTCACTATCTGATTTCGTTAACATACATAAAATGCTCAGTATTGAACCTGTGATGTGCCAAAATCACAGGTGTAGCGCTCTGATCAAACGAGAGTTCATCAATCACCATTAATGCTTGCGGTAATTTCAGCTCCAGCAATTCAGCATCTTCTTTACTGGCAAGCGTGGCGGTTATCTGTTCGCGCACTGCTGCTACGCGTATGTCATAACGTTCAAACAGGTACCGGTACAACAGCGAAGGCAAATGTTCGGCTGCAGGAAAGTCGGGCAGGCGGGCGCCTGGCAGCACCAGCAGCTCGTGCATAGCTGCAATATCTTTCACCCGGCGCAAACGTTTCAGCCGGTATACCCGCTCACCCGGGGTAATCTGGAGTTTATCGGCTTCCTCGTGCGTGGCATTGCCTACCTGATAATCCAGTAACCTAGTTTCTGACTGCAGTAATCCACCGGTTTTATCGTGGAGACGAAAGTACTGAAAGAAATGACTGAGGTTATGCAGCGGCGCCCAGCCGGTGACCACCGTACCGGTTTTTCGCCGGCGCATCAGCATCCCTTCCGTAGTGAGCGCACTCAGCGCTTTGCGCATGGTGCCAACCGAGACGCCAAATTTAGCCGCCAGACTACTCTCACTCGGCAGGATGGTGCCTGCAGGTAATTCTCCCTGAAGGATAGATTCGCTGATATGGCGCTTTACTACCTCATACAGCGGTGCACCTTCTCCTTCGCTAAGTCGGCTGAAAGAAGCTCTGTGGTCTGCGTCATAGGTTTTTTGCATGTGTGCGATTACCGATTGACCTGCATTATTAGGTTGCATTATCTATAAACTATATAGAAATACAATAGGCCATCGCCGTATGCGCAAATCTTTATCTTTTAACAATGCTTTAGAGCTAATTGCGAACGATACCTTGCAAATTAAGGATGATTTGCAGCGCATGCTCTCCGTTGATACCTGCTTTCCTCCGGGCAACGGCTATACGCAGTTCGCAGACCTGATGACGCAGATATTGTCGCCGATGAATTTTACTTTTCAGCGCGTCAATGTGCCTGAAGAGCTGTGGCAGACACCGGACGGCAGCGCGCAGGGTGAGCGCGTTAATCTGCTGGCGACGCTCAACAATGGGGCTGCTGAAAACTGCAATCTCTACTTTCATACCGATACCGTGCCTGCCGGTGATGGCTGGCGCTTTTCGCCGCTGGCGCTGTCGGAGGCAGAGGGCAGGCTCTATGGTCGCGGGTCAGCCGATATGAAGGGCACGATTGTGGCAGCCATAGCGGCGCTCCGGGCAGCGCAGGCCTGCGATCTGCCGCTACGGTTCAATCCGGTATTCCTGCTTTGCACCGACGAAGAAGGCGGTCTCTATCCGGGTATTCGCTACTTGGCGGAGCAGCAGCTGTTTTCCGGGCATCTGCTGAGCTTTAACGGCGGTGCGGTACCGCGCATATGGGCCGGGTGCTTTGGCAGCATCGATCTTAAAGTGATTGTGAGTGGGCGTTCCGCGCACTCAGGCGATCCATTCACGGGCATCAATGCTATTGAAGCAGCGCTTCCGCTGATGAACGCACTGTATCAGCTCAAAGGACAGGTTCAGCAGCGCACGTCTGCGATGCCGGCACCACCGCATTATCAAGGAAAACCACTCACGTCACTGCTGACGCTTGCCGCGGTGCACGGCGGCAGCAAAGGATCCACTATCCCCGAGCGTTTCGAACTGCTTATCAACCGCCGGTATGCGCCCGAAGAGGCGTTTGAAGATGTATGGCGGGAACTGACATCGTGCATCAGCCAGGCAATGGCAGAAAGTCGTGCTCTGGATGTCTCCGTGCAGTTGATTGGGCATCTGGCACCGGTAGCAAATCCTTATGGGTCGCACTGGCCACGCTGGCAGGCTGCACTGAGCCAGGGATTTGGTTTTCCTGATGATGCTTTTAAACCCTGGGGGTCATCCACCAGCTCGGATATGGGTTGGGTACAGCGTGCGGGTATTCAGGAGATTTTACTGGGGGGCTTAGCGCGTCCCGACAATCGTATTCATGCCGCCGATGAGTTTACAACGATGGCAGATGTAGTCGCACTTTCGCGGTCCATTCTGGCGTATCTCGCCGATGATTTTCAGCCAACCCAGGGTATTTAAACCAGCGAGGAAGAGAAGATGTGCGCAATGAAAGCGTTAAACCGCCGGCAGTTCATCGCCAGTTCTGCCGCTCTGACTGGCGCAGCCATGCTGCCCTGGTCTTCCTCATGCACGGCTGCGCAGGTTGCCAGCGCAACACCTGGCGGTACGCCCCGAAAAGGTGGAGTGTTACGTATCAGCGTCGACCAGGCGGTCAGTGTGTTAAATCCGCATCAGGTTCGCGTGAACCCGGAGTATCTGGTGGCTGAATTGCTCTACAGCGGTCTTACTCGTCTCACGCAGGCGATGAAAGCCGAAGCGGACTTAGCACAGTCATGGCAGGCAAGTGCCGATCTCCGACAGTGGACCTTCACCCTGCGACCTGATTTGAAGTTCAGCGATGGCAGCACATTAACCTCCGCTGACGTTGTAGCCAGCCTGCAGGCGTTGCTTGATCTAAAGAACGCGTCGCCTGCACTGAATAACATTGGCCCCATCAAAGCAGTCAGTGCTAAAGACGACAGTACCGTACTGATTGAAACCGATGCGCCCTACGCCGACCTGCCGGTAATGCTGGCGTATCCCGATGCCAAAATCATTCCCGCCAGCATTGCTCAGGGTCAGATGGATAAGCTCAGTAAGGCTTCGCTGGGCGCGGGCCCGTTTCAGCTGGTTTCATACGATCCTGAACGCAAAATTGTGGTGAAGCGTAACCCGCATTATTACGACCCGATACGCCCCTATCTCGATGGCGTTGAAGTGATGGTATATCCCGATGGCATTGCAGAGAGTTCAGCGTTGATTTCCGGCGATACCGATCTGATGCTGAGTGCCCAATCAAGCGAATATGCCCGGCTATCCAAATCATCCGGCATACTGCCGCTTCGGGTCGCTTCAGGTCAGTTCCTTAACGTGAACATGGGCTGCGATCAAAAACCTTTTAACGATGCGCGCGTGCGTCAGGCGCTGTCGCTGTGCGTAGATCGCCAGGCCACCGTGGATTTTGTCGCTGATGGTCTGGGTTCACCTGGCAACGATACACCAATCAATGCCGCTTACCCCTGGTACGCCAATCTGGCCCGTAAAGCCGTGGATTACAGTAAATCCAAAGTACTGCTGGCAGAGGCCGGTTATCCCGATGGCCTCGATTTAACCCTTATTGCCTCGGATAAACCTGCGACACGAACCCAACTGGGGATAGCGCTGCGTGAAATGGCCAGGCAGGGCGGTTTTCGCATCAAGGTGCAAACCATGGCGCACAGCACCTATCTCGATCAGGTATGGAAAAAAGGCAACTTCTACGTGGGCTTCTACAATATGCAGCCCACGCCGGATGCCGTGTTCTCGCTGCTCTATACCTCCACGGCCGCGTGGAATGAAACCCGCTGGAATAACGCTGAATTTGACAGCGCGATTAAGGCTGCAAGGGAAACGCGTGACGATGCTCAGCGCAGCTCGTTGTATGCCAAAGCGCAGCAGTTGATACATGACGACGTTCCCTCAGTTATTCCCACTTTCTTCGACCTGCTGGCCGCAAGCCGTGATCATGTAGCGGGCTATCACCTGCATCCTCGCGGCGCAGTGTTCCGTCTGGACCATGTCTGGCTCACTGAAAAAGCGCCCGTACGCGCTGTTTAAGGAGAAATCGTGACTGCGAGCTATCTTCTTAAACGCCTTCTGCTGATGATATACACCCTGCTGGTGGTTTCATTGCTGGTTTTTGGTATCACACAGTTGCTGCCGGCTGATGCTGCAGTGACCTTGCTGGGTCAGAATGCCACGCCGGAAGCGCTGGCGGCAGTGCGTGCGCGTCTGGGGCTGGATGCCCCGGCATGGCTGCAATACTGGCACTGGCTGACGCACGCGCTGCAGGGTAATTTTGGTGTCTCCATGCGCAATGGGCTTGAAGTAGCTCCTGCTTTGATAACTGCGCTTTCGCGATCGCTGCTGCTGGCGACCTGCGCACTGGCATTAATGCTGATCATTGCCATACCTCTCGGTATCTGGGCGGCCGTACGTCGCGGGAAAACCGCGGATGTGCTGGTAAGCGTCATTTCATACGCTGGCATTTCTTTTCCCGAATTTGTTACAGCAACGCTGGTGCTCCTGCTGTTTGCTGACGTCTGGCAGATTCTGCCCGCCACGGGCTATGTGCCACTGAGTGAGAATTTCGTGAGCGGTATACAACATTTGATCCTGCCCTCAGTCACCGTGGCGTTGATTCTGGTTGCGCACGTCTCGCGCATGGTGCGCTCAGAGATGGTTGACGTGCTGCACACTGATTACATCCGTGCGGCCTGGCTCAAAGGGCTTTCGCGCCGGCGCATTCTCTGGCGCCATGCGCTGCGAAACGGCCTGCTACCCACCATTACCATTGTGGCGCTTGATGTGGGCTATCTGCTGGGTGGCATTGTGGTTGTGGAAGAGATTTTTGCCATCCCCGGTATCGGTCGCGAACTGATTGTCGCAGTACAGGCTCGCGATCTGCCTGTCATTCAGGCCGGTGTGATGATCCTTGCCGCAACCTATTCGGTGGTTAACTTCCTTGCCGATCTGGCCTACGTGATTTTGGATAAACGGATTTCCTATGCCTGAAATTTTAAAACGTTTACTGCGTTCGCCGCAGGGTGCAACTGGCGTGCTGATAATCCTGCTGGCATTAATTATGGTGGCCGGCGGCGCTCATATGGCGCCCTTTGATCCCGAGTCCATCTCCATACTGACACGTTACAAGCCACCGGGCGCAGAACACTGGTTTGGTACCGATCAGATGGGGCGTGATGTCTTCAGTCGGGTGATGGTAGGGGCTCGCTCTACGATTTTACTTTCTCTGCTGGCGACTGCACTCGCCATGGTGATTGGTTCTGTGCTGGGTACAGCAAGTGCCTATCTGGGCGGCAAAATAGACGAATTTATGATGCGCTCTATGGATGCTGTCATGGCCATTCCGAGTCTCTTGTTTGCGCTGCTGATTGTAAGCACGCTGGGGCAGAGCAGCATAAATGCGGTGCTGGCCATTACCATTGCATTTATACCGGGTATGGTGCGTATTTCACGCAGCGTGGCCCTGGCAGCGCGTCAGCAGGATTACATTAATGCCGCTGTCGCACGTGGTGAAGCGGCCTACTACATTATCCTGCGCGAAATGTTGCCGAATATTCTGGCCCCGATCATTGTTGAAGCCACCATCCGCGTTGCGTTTGCCATCATGCTGTTTGCTACCCTGAGCTTTCTCGGCTTAGGCGCACAGCCCCCTGAACCGGAGTGGGGCCTAATGGTATCAGAGGCGCGGACTTACTTTTTCAGCGCCCCATGGATGATGTTGATTCCGGGCCTCGCGATCGCACTGGTGGCAATTGGCTTTAACTTACTGGGTGACGGACTGCGTGATGTCCTCAACCCAAGGAGCCACGGATGAATATACAAACCGCACCAGTACTGTCGGTAGAAAATTACAGTCTGGATTATAGGCTCACAAATGGGCTGTCGCTCCCCGTACTACGTGAAATAAATTTACAGGTGATGCACGGCGAAGTGCTGGGTCTTGTAGGGGAATCAGGTTCTGGGAAGACCACTCTCGGCTGGGCAATCATGCGCTGGCTGGCGGGCAATGCGCAGGAAAAAAGCGGGGATATCCGTCTCAATGGGCACAGCCTGCTGAATTTACCGGCACCGGCATTGATGGCGCTACGGGGGGCGAAGCTTGGCATGATCTTTCAGGATCCGAGTGCGTCGCTCAATCCGACCTTAACGCTGGGTGAGCAGGTCACAGAAGTACTACGGCGTCATCGGGGGCTGAACGCCCGTGAGGCGCAGGAACTGGCTGAGTCCCTGTTGCAGGATGTAGAACTTAAGCACCCGGCACGTATGATGCGGCGCTACCCGCATCAGGTCTCAGGGGGGGAAAAGCAGCGCATCCTGATTGCCACCGCATTTGCCTGTCAGCCGGCCTGCATGATTTTTGATGAGCCGACCACGGCACTGGATGTCATCAGTTCCGCACAAATCCTCGATCTCTACGAACGCCTGAGGGACGAAACGGGAGTGGCATCACTCTATATTTCTCACGATCTGGCACTGGTGACCAAAGTGGCCGATCGCGTCTGCGTGCTGGAAAAAGGCCGCATTATTGAAGAGGCTGAGACACGTAGCCTCTTCAGCTCACCCCAGCACAGTTATACCCGCAGGCTTATTGCAGCGGTGCCTGATCCGCAACAACGGCTGATCGCAGACGCCGCAGGCACGCAACCGCTGCTGACGCTGATTAACATCACTGTCAATTATGGTCATCACAGCTTTATTGACCGTCTGTTAAAGCGCGAGGCTAATACCACTCGCGCCGCGAATGCGGTGTCGCTGACTGTGCATCAGGGTGAGATTCTGGGTGTAGTGGGCGAATCCGGCTCCGGAAAATCCTCTCTGGGCAAAGCAATTACCGGGCTTGTGCCGTTTCACGGTGAGTTAGATTTTTGCGGTTACGGCGTACAGGGCCCTGCGCAGATGGACAAAGCGTATCGCCGCCGCGTGCAGATGATCTTTCAGCATCCTGACGCCTCGCTTAACCCTCGCATGACCATCGGCGAAATAATCGCTCGCCCACTTCGTCTGTACGGCTTACCGCCAGGCGAAACGGAAGCGCAGGCAGTTGCACGTCTGCTTAATGAGGTGCGTCTGCCGGCAGACTTTGCCAATCGCTATCCACATGCGCTTTCAGGCGGCCAGAAACAACGTGTGGCCATTGCACGTGCCTTTGCCAATCCACCGGACTTGGTGATTTGCGATGAGATAACCGCAGCGCTCGACGTATCAGTGCAGGCCACCATTATTGAGCTGTTACTGGAGCTGAGACGCCGCTACGGTACGGCTTATCTGTTTATTACTCACGATCTCAACCTGATACGTCAAATTGCCCACCGCGTGGCGGTGATGTACCGCGGGGATGTGGTTGAAATCCTGCCCGGCGCGAACATGTCGTCACAGGCGCAACATCCTTATACGCGTGCGCTTCTTGACGCTGTGCATGTTCCCGATTTTTCTCCGTCCGCAGCTTAATGAGAAACACATGAATCCTGAACAATTAATCCATCATATTGATCTCGAGTTTTGCCTGTCTTTCCTGGCCAAAATGGTACAGCACAAGAGTTACAGCGCGACTGACGGCGAGCGCACACTCGCAAGCTTCATGGCTGAACAAATGTCACAGCTCGGGCTGGAGACGGAGTTGCAGAACGTACCCGGCGATCGCTTTAATGCGATAGGGCGACTGGCAGGAAATGGCGGCGGCCACAGCCTGCTTTTTAACGGTCATCTTGACACTAACCCGGTAAGCGAAGGCTGGACCGTCGACCCCTGGGCCGGGAAAATTGACGATAAGTTCATTTACGGTATCGGTGTTTCTAATATGAAAGCTGGCGATGCCGCCTATTTCTGCGCGCTGAAAACGTTAATTGATGCCGGCGTGAAGCTTAAGGGAGATGTGATCCTTACTTATGTTGTCGGTGAGTTGCAAGGTGGCATTGGAACGCTGGCAGCAATAGAGCAGGGGGTGCGCGCTGACTATTTTATCAATGCTGAACCAACCGATTTGCAGGCGTTAACCATGCATGCCGGTTCGCTGATGTTCACAATTGAGCTAACCGGCAATACGCGGCATCTTTCGAAGCGGGAAGAAGCGGTTGATGCTATCAGCGCCGCAGTAGAGCTGATTCCGCAAATCAACGGCATGATCTTCAGCGGCACTAAAAGCAGTGAACATCGGAAAATAAATCGCGGCCATATCGGTACCGTGCACGGCGCGTTAGGGCGGGAGCTGGAAGAGTGGCGCCCTCCGCAGGTTGCTGACTTTGTGCGTCTCAAAGGATCGGCGCGTTTTGCACCCGGCCAGACCGTTGAAGGCGTGCTGGCCGATCTGCAGATGCTGCTGGATAAGCTTTGTCAGCACCGTCCAGGCCTGAAGGCGGAGCTCTTTGATGACGGCATCCGTGACAAGCCCACCATGTTGCCTTTTGAAGTTTCGCCGGGTTCACCGATTGTGCAAGCGTTGAACCGCGCTTGGAAAACCGTACGTGGCACCGATCAACCCACCGGCGTGATCACTCCTCCAGCTTTTTATGGGACCGATGCAGCGCACCTCTATCAGCATGCAGGTATGGAAGGTATTGTCTGCGGACCTGGCGGCAAATACAACACCATGCCTGACGAGCGCGTGGAGATAAATGAGTACTTTGATATGGTAAAAATTTATCTGCTTGCAATTCTGGATATCTGCCAACAGGATGAACAGGCCTGATGATTACCGAAGCCCTGAGGCGCCTGCGCGCCGCGATGCAGCATGCCGATATGGAGATCATGATCGTTGATCATGGTGAACTGCTTGCCTGGCTGACCGGTATACCGTTTCTGAAACCCTGTAACGTGCCTGTCTGGTTCCTTTGAACGGGGAACCCTGGATGGTGCTGCAACAGTTGGATGAAATGCCATGTCGTAGCCAGTCCCCTCAGCTGGCAGTGGAAAGTTATCGCGATGACGACGACCCCTAGATCTCAGTGGCTAATAGCCTCGCGCGGCGTGGCTATCAGCAAGCAGCTGTAGCGCCATCTGCCTGAAGCAACATGGCATAATCTTCCAACGCTCAGCGATACGCTGCGGAGTGTAAAATTTCCAGCAGAGCTGGACATCCTGCGCCAGGCTGCGGCTTTAGCCGATTCCACACTGGAAAATATCAGCAAAAAAGCGTGTGCCGGCTGGCGCTTCCGTGATATGGCTGCACTGGCGGCAGGAGATTTTTTGCGCCTGGGAGCAGATACTGGAGAAACGGGTCCGATCGTGATTGCCAGCGGCGACAACGGTTTTCTTCATGCCAGCGGTCACGAACAGCGACTACAATACGGCGATGTGCTGCACGTAGAACTGACCCCTAAAGTAAGGCATTACAGCGCACGCCTATGCGGCCGTTTATTATCGGTGAGGTTACCCCAGAGCGCGTTGAACTGACACATCAGCTAATCGCGATACAGGATTGTCAGCTTGCAGCAATGAAACCCGGTGTCTGCGCAAAAGCGATAGATGCAATAGCCCGGGATGCTATTCTGACCAAAGCATTACGCACGGAATATCAGTAGTGATGGGGTTTTAGGTGGGGGGATTACGCTCTTGAAATCGAGATGTCTATCGAGGAGCAGATGGCAATTTATATGCACTTGATACCCAGCATGGCCGATTTGAAGCTGTGAGCCCGAAGGGTAAGCATTAGGGCGAAGTTGATTTCTCTATGCAAAAAATTCCTAACAGTGTAGATAAATCAGGTGGTCATGATTTGAAGGTGAAATAATGAAACTTGTTGATTATAAAAATAAATCTATCAAGCGAGGAACTGTCTTTAGGTTACCTGCTGTTTGGCCATATGAAGAATGGGTTGATTTTATGGTCATAGATTTATTTGAAACTCATGGCTTAGTTGTATGTTCTGGTCACAAAGCTGGCCTGATTTTAATATCTTTACCAATCGAAAGCGCGTCAATTGAAGGTAGAGCATTAAGTACAGAATGGGTTATTACCAATTGGGTTAAATGGATATATCCGGACTGTAAGGTTGAAGATGTTTATATCCTTAATGGATATATAGCAACTCCTATTGAATGAACAAAGATCCCGGCTAAAGCGTGCTGGGATCTTTTTACCTGTCGTTCAGCCAGCGGCCGTATGACCAGTTGTCCGTGCTCGATGGTTTTTGTGGCAGATGTATCCGTCCCGAAGACTACAGCGGTTATTACGGTTGCTCTTTGATATCATTGGGTAAAATGGCATAATGAGCTGAAAAAGCGCCTCAGGGAAAAAGTAACAGGTGTATCAGTTATAAATATCAATTATTTCAGATAGTTGTCATTCAAGCTGGCACGCATTGGTGCAGATTTTTATTCTTATGGCATGACCGTGCATATCTGGCTATGGATGGAAGCGACTGTACCATATCGCGGTGATATCGGTACAAAATTCATGACGGATGCTGGTATAGCCGACATATAAGCCGTGAATAATTAATGAATCGAAAAGTGTTCACGGGATTTTTTATCTGCCAATCACTCTTCAGCCAGCAGGATACTCAACTGACCCGCCTTCGGGAACATTTCGATCCTCTGACCGGTATTGAACCCAAAATCCGCCGCCCGGTGGCTTTTCGACGTAAATGAAAAGGTGAGAGGGTGAAGAGTCATTTAAGATAATAATTTAACATAAATAGCATTATCCGCATTGAAAGCCTGTGTTGACAATATTATAAATACCGTTCTTCAGATGACTAAATTCACTCCAATAAATCAATAAGTTATCTTCCCTAAACGTCGCCCTAACCGCGCAGCCCTTAAAATACCCTGACGCTGTTCTTTTTACGATTCACCCTGAATTACACTTCGACATCACTAATGTGCCAGCGCTTACGAATGATACTGCCCAACATTGCTTTTGAAAATTTTATAATGCAATATTTAGAGTTGATTTTGCATTTTATCCCCGCGCGGCGGCGTGCTCTACAGCGAGCGAGGAAAATAGCGCGTAAAGTACGCGCTTATCGCTACTAAAGTGAGGCGGTTTAACGCCTTATTTTTATCAGCTTTTGTGATTAGCCAGCCATGCCATCACGGCGCGCGTCGATGAAGTGACCGCACCGGCTAAAAATCCAGCTTCTGATGAGCTGAATTCACTGCCTGCCAGTGAAATAACGTGACGCCATTCACTGTCAAACCAGGCATCGCAATCCGGTTCAATTGGCCCGCTCCCCGTCTCGTCTTCATGGGTTGAGGTAAAGGGATCGTCCGCCCAGTCCTTGATAAACACCTGTATGGGCGTAGAGGCCTCGTTGCCGAAGAGCCGTTTTAGCTGTTCTGTCGCCGCGGCCATAATGGCATGGTGCCCCACTTTCTTTCGCTGTATGGCCGGCATGGCCACAAATCCCATCAGTGCGGCCTCACCGCCAACTGTCGTGGCGTCATGGATTTCCATTAGCGGGCCCGCCATGCTCTGCGCTGAGCCAGATAAACCCGCTTCACGCCAGAAGGGTCGTTCGTAAACGGCAAAGAATTTAGCGTGCGGGGCCATCCAAGTCGGCGTTTTCCTCCAGCGAGCCACTGTCCGGGGATCGGGCGAAGGAGAAAACCTGACGTTCGCTTCGATTAGGCGTGGCGGCATGGCAAGCATCAAATGCGATGTGGCGACCTGAAATTCCGAGCCATCATTTTTGCTTAATGTCGTGATGACCCGTTGGTTATTCAGTTCGATATGCGCCAGCTGGCTGTTGCACTGAATAAAAGAGGAGGGGAACGTAGCAGCCAGCGCAGAGATTAATGCGTAATTCCCCCCTACCAGGCGCAGCGCTTCCGGCTCAGGCTGCTCGGGAGCGAGAGTAAAACGCCGGGGTAGCTCCCGCGACAGACGATGGAAGATAACGTCTCCTTCGCTGTATTGGGGAAAAGTCTTAAGACCGAGCTCCGCGACTAAATCGCGCATCGGTGACTGCGTACGAGGCCAAAACCAGGAAGCGCCCAGATCAAATCCCCTTTCCGCAGGTTCACCTTTTGAACTAGCCGACAACACGCGTCCACCCAGCCTGTCTCGCGCCTCAAAAATCCTGAATTCAACGCCTGCGCGATGAAGTAGTCGGGCTGCGTTCAGTCCCGCGACCCCTGCGCCAATAATGACAACCGGAAAATATTCCACAACGTACTCCCTTTAACAGAAAGGCGCCCCTGCGTAGCATGCTAAAAAGGCCGGATTGCTCCGGCCTTATGCTCAGTACTGACGCGGCTTAACGCGGATCAGGGCAGGCTATAGGCAATAATATCATCCCCACGTTCCGAGGAGTGCGGCGACCCGCCCGCAAAAATCACCACATACTGCTTGCCGGTTTTTTCCGAGCGATAGGTAATCGGGCCGCTCTGGCTGCCCACCGGCAGACGCGATTTCCAGATCTCCTCGCCGGTATGGCTGTTGAACGCTCGCAGATAGAAGTCCTGCGTGCCGGCAAAGAACAGCAGACCCGTGCGTGTTGCCAGCGAAGGGCCAAGCGTCGGCATCCCCAGCGGCATCTGCAGCCCAACCGGAATACCCAGCGGCCCCGTATCCTGAACGGTACCCACCGGCACCTGCCACGCCAGCTTGTGCGTTTTCAGATCGATCGCCGACAGGGTGCCGAACGGCGGGGCCTGACATGGCACGCCCAGCGGAGACATCAGGCGTTCACGCACCGAGCCGAACGGCAGCCCTTTCTGGACGATCCACCCCATGCCTTCACTGGTACCTTGACCCGGCGGGATCTCGCTGGCCGGAACCATCTTGTAGTACAGACCCAGTCGCAGATCGTTAACGAACATCAGGTTGGTTGTAGGGTCAACGGAAACGCCGCCCCAGTTAATGCCGCCAAGCGAACCTGGATACTGCAGCGCCATATCCAGACCAGGCGGGGTAAAGATGCCTTCATAGCGGCTGGATTTAAAGCGAATGCGGCACATCAGTTGATCGAACGGCGTGGCGCCCCACATATCCGATTCCGTCAGCGTTTCGTTACCAATGCCCGGCATTGAGGAGTACGGCTGCGTCGGCGAGTAACGTTCACCTGGCAAATTCCCTTTCGGAACCGGGCGCTCCTCAATCGGCGCGACTGGCTTGCCGGTACGGCGATCCAGCAGGTAGATCATGCCCGTTTTTGAGGTTTCCGCCAGCGCTGGCGTGACCGAGCCGTCATCATTTTTGATGTCGTACAGCAGCGGCGTGCCGGTTACGTCAAAATCCCACAGATCGTGATGCACGGTCTGGAAATGCCAGACCGGACGGCCTGTGGCCACGTTGACGGCGACAACAGAAGAGCTGTATTTGTCGTCATTTTCCGTACGTTTGCCGCCAAAGAAGTCTGGCGTCGCGTTGCCGGTTGGCAAATAGACCATGCCCAGAACGGCGTCGTAGGACATGCCGACCCAGACGTTCGGCGTGCCGCGCGTATAGCCTTCAGGAGAAAGCGGTTCGCGGGTGACAGCAGGGTTGCCCGGATCCCAGGCCCATACCAGTTCACCTGTCACGGCATCAAAAGCGCGCACCACGCCTGGCGGCTCGTTGGTTTCGAAGTTATCGATAACGCGTCCGCCGACGATCACCAGGTTGCCCGCCACCAGCGGCGCGGAAGACTGCTGATAATAGCCAGGCTTAACTTCGCCCATACCCACTTTCAGATCGACCACGCCATTGTGGCCAAAGTTCGCGGCAGGTTTGCCGGTATGCGCGTCAATCGCCACCAGGCGGCCATCGCCAGTCGGGAAGAACAAACGCTGTGGGCTAACGGAGGCATCCAGCGCACGGTCCGGCGCGACCACGTTTTTCGCCGTGGTGGCATCAAAGTAGCCGGTGCCGCGACAGCGCTGATAGGTCGAATTTCCGCGACCCGCCGTATAGCGCCACTTCTCTTTGCCGCTGTCGATGTCGTAGGCGATCAGTGAGGTATAGGCGGTGCAGACGTAGAGGCTGTCGCCAATCTGCAGAGGCGTATTCTGCTCTTCCGCGTCGCCCTTGCCGGGCACGACGACCTCGCCGGTGTGCGCCGTCCAGGCCACCTTAAGGTCTTTCACGTTTTCCGGCGTGATATCGCTCAGGGTAGAGAAGCGTGAGCCTTTGGTGTCATTAGCCCAGGCTTGCCAGTCTTTCGGTCCTGAGTTCGGCGCAACTTCATGGCCTGAGGAGGTCTCTGCCGACAGGTCGCCATTGCGAATAATTCCTTTCGGCTGGAAGGAGCTGATAAACGCCGCAATCACGCCTACGGCAATGACGACGCCTAGGGCAAGCGAGCCGCGTCGGATCGGGCGTTTGGCGGTCAGCAGCGGCACCGAGAAGGCGATCAGCACCGCACCGGCGGCGGGCGCAAACAGACGTGAGAACAGCGGCCAGAACTGCAGGCCAACATCCCACAACGACCAGATAATGCTGTAGATCAGCGTGATGCCATACATCAGCGCGCCAGCCAAGCGGCGGCGCGTAAGCAGTATGCCGCTGCACAGCAGCAGGATACCGGCAATCAGGAAATACCAGCTGCCGCCCAGCCAGGCCAGCCATCCTCCGCCGCCCATGAAATAGAGCCCGGCCAGTGTGGTTACGCTCCCCACCAGCATGAGCCAGATCCGCCCGGTTTTACCCGGCTTATCTCCGTACATAATTATTTCCCTTCAGAATAGGTGCCAAATCACATGCTTTTTCGGATACAGGCGTGCCTTAACGACATCATCCTCTTTTCATCTGACGCTTTCAGGCGACTACCCGCCGTTTCCGCGCCTGTTCGACAGCAGCAAAAGCTCGCTACGACAGTCGGCGCTTACCGAGCAACAGCGCAACGTGATGAGAAGAGTCAGCTTAAAAGCCCGCTGTTTTTAACCGCCACCATTTTGCATACAGCTATGCATACATAAAGGCGCGCGCAGAATAGATCCCACCTATTAACAAAGTCAATGAAACGCATTTACATAATTTTTAATTATTGCGAAGGATCGATTTAATGTGACTTAGATCACATGCTGTATAGCAACAGAACACAGACTAAGCCTGATTACCCACATATTTACAGGTTGTTATGAAGATTCTGGCGAAAAGCGGACGGGAAGAGAACAGCAGCCTTCTGCAGCACGGCAGAAGGCTGAAAAGTTATGGTTTAGCGTACGTAGTCGGCGCCGGTAATGTCGATTGTCGAGCCGGTAGCATGACGACACCGGCCGCTGGCGAGAAAAGCAATCATTGCGGCGACATCGCCGGGCGGCGTGATTTCACGCAGCGGGAGGTCCGCCGTCGCCGCCGCTTCGCCCACGCTGGCAATATGCTCTTCCGCCATGGCGGTGCGCACCCAGCCCGGCGCCAGGGCGTAGGCGAGCACGTTCTGATACCCATACCCGCGCGCGATCCCTTTGGTCAGCGCCAGCAATCCGCCTTTTGCGGCGCCGTAGGCCAGATGCTCTGGTCCGTCGCCGCGGTGAGACGAGCGGCTCGCCATATTGATGATGATGCCGCCCTCGTGGAAGGCGAAGTGTTCTATCGCGAGGCGGCACAGATCCGCTGGCGCTTTCAGGTTGACCTGTAAGTTCAGCTGCCAGCCGCTATCCCACGCCTCCAAATCATCCAGCGGCGTCGCGACATAGATCCCGGCGTTATTCACCAGTACATCAATCGTGTCGGTCAGCCGCAACGCCTGCTGCCACAGCTGCTCCGCCCCGTCTGCCTGCGCTAAATCGCTCTGAATCAGCTGCAGGCGTTCAGGAAAGCGCGCCAGCAGCTGCTCAGCGCTCTGGCTGTCGCGGCCATAGTGTCCAATAACCTGTGCGCCTTCGGCATGCAGCGCATTAACAATCTCGCTACCAATCCCTTTCGTCGCACCGGTCACCAGTACGGTTTTACCTGACAGAGAATGCATCGTTACTCCTTGTATTAGGCGACGGCTTGCGCGCCGGTGATTTCCAGCAATGAACCGCACAGATAGGGCGCTTCATCAGAGGCAAGAAACGCGATGGTCGCGGCGATTTCAACCGGCTCGCCGATGCGGCCAAACGGTACCAGCGCGTTGAGTTCGTCAATTGAGCGGCCGCTACGGGCCAGATTACTTTCCAGCATTGGCGTACGCACCTCGCCGGGGCACACCGCATTCACTCGCACGTTGTCCGGTGCGTAGTCGCGCGCCAGGCTAAGGGTAAAGGCCGCGACTGCCGCTTTAGAGGTGTTGTAGGCGATATGGCCCGGTGCCGGATGAAGTCCCCACTGCGACGCGGTGTTCACGATAGCGCCGCCGCCCTGCGCGATCATCTGCGGCAATACGGCGCGGCACATATAAAACAGCGCATCGAGGTTGACCGTGAAAGTCGCCTGCCAGTCCGCGTCGCTCAACGCCAGCAGCGCGCCGCGTCGGTTGATGCCAGCGTTGTTGATCAGCACGTCGATACGCGCTTCCTGGGCGAGCATGCCGACGACAAACGCCTCGATCTCCTCCCGCTGCGACAGGTCAACCGCGCGCCACTGCGCCCGGCCGCCTGCATGACAAATCGTTTCCGCCAGCGCAGCGGCCGCTTCAGCATCGCTGTCAACGATCCACACCTGCGCGCCCTCTTGCGCAAAACGCCGACAGACAGCATCGCCGATGCCACCCGCACCGCCGGTAACAATGACATTCTTGTTATGAAAGCGCTGCATCAAGACTCCTTTTACCTTTCGTTCGTTATAAGGGAACATGTCAAAAATCGGGCGGGTTTTGCCGGCGAAGAGCAGTCCCAGCAGGTACGACTGGTGCGCCTCCACTGCGACGCTTAAAAATTCAGCGCCATGTCCTTTAACAAATTGCGCTGCATAAACGTCAGGAAGCGATTCTGGAACAGCATGGTGTGTTCGTGCGCACGGGCGTCCGCCAGATCCGCATCGCCCGATTTGATCGCAGCAATCAACTCGTCATGATCGCGGCCCAGCTTTGAAGGCGCATCCTGACGCGTCATAAAGTCGAACTGCAGATGCTGTATGCGCTGGCCTTCCGACAACAGCTTATCGTAATACTTCGCCAGATAGCCGTTGCGTGCCGCCGCGGCGATGGCCAGGTGGAATTCTTTGTTGCGCTCGGTCATCGCGCTGAAGTCGCCTTTATAAACCATTTCCATATAGGCGTCGTTGGCCGCCTCGATATTGGCCATATCCTCATCATTGCGGTGCAGGGCGGCGAGCCGCGTGACTGCACGCTGCACCAGGTCCAGCGCCGTAATGTAGTTGGGAAACTCCTCGATTTCGAACGGCGTCACGATGGCCGTACGGTTGGGCAGAATGGTCACCAGACCTTCGCTGACCAAACGCGCCATGGCATCGCGTACCGGCGAGCGCGACAGGCCGAAGGTGGTCGCCAGAGAAATTTCATCCAGCTGTTCGCCATGTTTTAGCTGCAGCGTCAGGATCTGACGACGCAGCTCTTCATAGATGTAGCGTCCGCCATGACGACGGCCGGTTCCCTCTTCCTTTTCATGCTTTTTGGTCATTATCCGTTTCTCTGGCTGAAGACTTTCAGGGCATGTTAGCGGGCCGTCCCCGTCAGGACAATGCTGGTCCCCAGGTATCGCTCAGCATGAATCCGGCGGCCAGGGGATCGTCGGGATCCACGCCCAGCTGCTGAAAACCATATATCCAGGCGCGCCCCGTGACGCGCGGCAGGACCGCCGGCCGGTCGCCAACCCATGTCCGTCCGCGCAGCTGAACGTTGAATTCGCCGTTAATGGTGGAACGCGACGTCAGCTCGTCGCCGGTATCGACCTCGCCGCGCGCCACCAGCGCCGCAAGGTTAGCGGAACTGCCGGTGCCGCAGGGCGAGCGATCCACGCGCCCCGGCGGCAGCGTGGTGCAGGTGCGCCACACATTGCCCGCTTCGCGCTGACGAAACATCACGTAGGCGATATCGTTGATCTGCGGCAGCAGCGGATGTTCTACCTTTACCTGCTGGTTGATGTAGTAGCGGAAATCGACGCCGTAGCTGGCCAGCGCACGGGCGTTGTCCGGCCCAATCGTCAGGCCGATCTGCTCAACGTCGATCAGGGCATAGTAGACGCCGCCAAAGGCGATATCCGCTTTCACTCTGCCGACGCCGGGAATGTCGAATTCATGATCGAGATGCTCAACGAAGGCGGGCACCATATCGAGCGATACGCTGACGCAGCGCCCCTCTGAGCAGCGGGCGACCGCCGTGACGACACCCGCGGGGGTATCGAGCACCACCGTGGTTTCCGGCTCCTGCATGGCGACCATGCCGGTCTCCAGCAGCGCGGTCACCACGCAGATGCAGTTGCTGCCGGACATCGGATGCGCCCGGTCCGCCTGTAAAACGATAAAACCGGCGTGCGCGCCCGGCACTGTTGGCGGCAGCAACAGGTTAACCGACATCTGTAAACAGCCGCGCGGCTCCAGCGTAACCAGTCGCCGCAGGCTGTCGTCGACCTCATTGAGGTAGTTCATCTTGTCGAGCATGGTGGCGCCGGGAATATCCAGTACGCCTGAGGTGATGACCTTGCCGATCTCCCCTTCACAGTGCACATCTATCAGCTGTAACGTTTTTTTCCAGCGCATCGCGTTGTCTCTTATTTGAGGTACCAGCCCCAGGGTTCTTCGCTGTCGTAGCGGGTAATCTGCTTGGTTTCGAGATAATTCTCCAGCCCCCACTCGCCCAGCTCGCGTCCGATGCCGCTCTGCTTATAGCCGCCCCACGGCGCTTCGATAAAGGTAGGCTGTGAACAGTTGATCCAGACGATGCCCGCGCGCAGCTTGCGCGCTACCCGCTCCGCCCGCTCAAGGTCGGCTGACATCACCGCCGCAGCCAGGCCAAAGCGGGAGCGGTTGGCCGACGCCACCGCCTCGGCTTCGCTGTCGAACGGTCGGATGCAGACCACCGGACCGAAAATCTCCTCGCGCCAGATCGCACTCTCTTCCGACATGTCGGTGAACACCGCGGGCTGTAGAAAGTAGCCTTTATCCTGACCGGGCGGACGCTTCCCGCCGGTCAGCAGCGTGGCGCCCTGCTCGACGCCCTGCGCGATGGCGCGCTGCACCTTTTCATACTGGGCGGCGTTCACCAGCGGCCCTAATAGCACGCCCTGATGCAGGCCGTTGCCGATGGTGATCTTCTCGGTTTCGGCTTTCAGGCTCGTCAGCAGAGGTTGATAGAGGTTACGCTGCACCAGCACGCGCGAGGTGGCCGAGCACACCTCGCCTTTATTCCAGAAAATGCCGAACAGGATCCACTCCACCGCCTTATCGATATCGCTGTCATCAAACAGGATAAAGGCGGATTTGCCCCCCAGCTCCAGGCTGACGTTTTTAATCTCCGCGGCGGCGGCCTGCATGATGCGGCGGCCTGTCGGCACGCTGCCGGTAAAGGCGAGCTTATCCACCGCCGGATGTTCGGTGAGCGGTGCGCCCGCCTCGGCACCGAAGCCGGTTATCACGTTCAGCACGCCGGGCGGCAGCTCGGCCTCGCGTGCAATCTCCGCCAGCTGCAGAGCGGTCAGCGGCGTCACCTCGGAGGGTTTCAGCACGACGGTGCAGCCCGCCGCCAGCGCCGGCGCCACTTTCCAGGCCGCCATCAGCATCGGGAAATTCCAGGGAATGATGGCACCACATACGCCGACCGGCTCTTTGCGCGCCACTGAACTGAAGCGGTCATCAGAGAGCGCCACACCCTGTTCTCTCTCCTCGTCCAGCCTTTCGGCTAAATCGGCGTAAAATTCAAAACAGTATGCTGTGTCGCCAATGTCCCACAGCGCCTCCGGCAGCGGTTTGCCGTTATCGCGCACCTCCAGTTCCGCCAGCATCTGTTGCTTATCGCGGATCAGGCTGGCGATGCGCCGCAGGTAACCGGCGCGTGCCTGTCCGCTCAGCGCTGGCCAGTCGCCGTCGTCAAAAGCGACGCGCGCGGCCTGAACCGCCCGATCCACATCCTCCTGTGTGGCGGCCGCAACCTGCGCAATCGCCGTTTCGGTCGCCGGATCGCACGTGTCGAAACTGCCGCCCTTAGCTGGCGCGACCCATTCTCCGTTGATGAAGAGTTTAGCGGTGAAGCTCATGTGCGGTCTCCTTCCATAAATCGATAGGCGCTGAACGGCGTGATGTCCTGCGCGGTGGGGCGCTGCGCCGCCAGATCGGCAATCAGGCGTCCTGTGGTGGCGCCCAGCGTCAGGCCGAGCTGCCCGTGTCCAAACGCCATCAGCACGTTGGGCAGGCGGCGCGAACGGTCAATAATCGGCTTGGTGTCAGGCAAGAAAGGGCGATGGCCGACGCCAAACTCTTTGTTGGCGACATTGAGCTGCGGCAGCAGCCTGCGCGCCTTTTGCAGAATGATGTCGGCGCGTCTGAAGTCAGGCTTCGCGTCCGCGCCGGCAAACTCAATGGTGCCGCCAATTTGCAGCCCGCGCCGCATCGGCGTAAAGCAGAACCCGCCATCGGCATAAATTACGGAATGGCGAAACGCCACTTCCGGCTCCGGCAGCAGCGCCTGATAGCCGGAAATAGCGGTCAGCGGCACGCGCACGCCCAGCTGCGAGAAAAAGCGGCGCGAACCGGTGCCCGCCGCAACGACCACGTGATCGGCGGAAAGCGTGCGGCCATCGCGTAGCGTGACGCCACATGCCCGCCCCTGAGCCTCAAGGAGGCTCGCGACGTCGGTGTCAATGCGCACGCCGCCCTGCTGTACAAACGCCTCGGTCAGCGCGGCGATAAAACCTTTGGTATCGCTGACTGCGCACCAGTCGGGAAACAGCACGCCAGTGGAAAACTTACCCGCCAGCGCGGGCTCCAGATCGGCGATGGCGCCGGCATCCAGCGTTTCGGCGCGAAACCCCAGCTGCTCGCGCAGCTGTAAATGTTCCCGCTCGGCGGCAAGCCCGTGCGGCGTATCGAATACTTCAATAACCGGACGCTGGCCTAGCAAAGCTTTATCCGGACAGAGCGCCAGCAGCGCCGCGAAATCGGTGTAAACTTCGCGCGTCAGCGTCGCCATGGCGTGCGATATCGCCTCAATCCGGCTGTGGCGTGCGTTGGCAACAAAGCGTAAAAACCAGGGTAAAATAGCTGGCACCGCGGCCGGACGCAGCGCCAGCGGGCCGGTACGATCCAGCAGCCAGCCCGGAATACGTTTCAGAATGCCCGGTTTGGAGAGCGGAATGATTTCGCTCACGGCCATCTGCCCGCAGCTCCATTTAGCGGTACTCTCCCCTGGCACGGCCGGATCGATAAGCCAGACCTGATGCCCCTCCTTCTGCAGCCAGAGGGCGCAACAGACGCCCACTATGCCACCACCAATCACCACTGACTGCTGCTGTTTCGACATGTCGTATCACTCAATTAAGCGGCCGACAAATGTATGCTATTCGTCAGCCTGCGCGCCAATCGTTTAACCCTGAGACGCTTCAAAGATTTTGCGGAACGCCGCTTTCTCTTCGCTGGTCAGTGGCTGCAGCGGCATGCGCGCCTCGCCAGGCTTAAAGCCCGCCAGCTCGCAGCCATACTTCACTTTCTGAATAAACTTGCCCTCCTCCATGCTTGCCATCACCGGGAACAGAGAGCGCATAACGTTTTGCGCGCCGGCCAGGTCACCGCTGCTGAACCGGCGGTAGAAATCGCACACCTGATCCGGGAAGCAGTTGGCCGGGCCGCAGATCCAGCTGCTGGCGCCCCACATAAAG
Organism: Candidatus Pantoea soli; assembly: GCF_007833795.1. Classification (NCBI taxonomy): domain Bacteria; kingdom Pseudomonadati; phylum Pseudomonadota; class Gammaproteobacteria; order Enterobacterales; family Erwiniaceae; genus Pantoea; species Candidatus Pantoea soli. The sequence continues at coordinate 115,186 of NZ_CP032704.1, forward strand.
AAGTCAAAGGCGACGTCATCGGAGCCACAGGAGAGCTGGTAATGATCTTTATAGGTGTTGCCGATTTCAACCGCGCGCAGCACGCTGCCGCTGCTCTCCTTGATGCCGATAACCCGAGGATGATCCTTGAAGGCGGCCAGCACGCTCGGCCCCACTTCCACATTGGTGCGAACCGGATAGTTATAGAGCACCAGGTTGATATCGCTGAAGGCGTCCAGAATCGCCTGGTAATGGCCAATCAGCTCTTCCTGCGACGGCAAGGCATAATAGGGCGGCGCGATCAGCAGGTTGTGGTAACCGGCGTCAACCGTCTGCTTAACCTGTTCCAGCACTTCGCGGGTGCAGGATCCATTGGCGCCGGCAATCAGCGTGCCGCGATCCCCTACCACCGTTTTCACCGTCTTCAGCACCTGACGGCGCTCTTCATTTGTCAGGGCATAATATTCGCCGGTTGAGCCGAGCGGGACGAAGCCGCTCACGCCCGCTTTCAGCTGATACTCCAGAATATTGGCCAGCTGATCGTGGTCGACATCGCCTTGCGCGTTAAACGGCGTTACCAGCGCCGGTAGAATGCCTTTCATCTTCATTGTTACCTCTCCTGCAGGTCAGTTATTAAAGGGCGTAACGCCGTAACAAACGCGACTCGACGACGCCGACCAGGCGCGTTAAGGGGAATGCTACAACGAAATAGATCACTGCAACCGCAGTCAGAAATTCGACCGGGCGCGCCGTACTGTTGGAAATGTTCTGGCCGACAAACATCAGGTCGGCGACGCCGACGGACGAGATCAGCGCGCTCTCTTTAAACAGGCTGACCACGTTCGACAGCAGCGTGGGGATGGCACGCAGCAGCGCCTGCGGAAAAATAACATAGAGCACCCTGGCGGCCGGCGTAAGGCTGAGCGCCACGCAGGCGTCGTGCTGTTCGCCGGCAATCGATTTCAGCGCGCCGCGAAAGGTTTCGCTGGTCATCGCCGCCATGTACATCACCAGCGAGAGGGTGACGCATACCCAGGGCGAAATATTGAGCTGAAAGACCACCGGGAAGCAGAAAAACACCCAGAACAGCTGGATCAGCAGCGGCGTGCCGCGAAAGAACTCCACGTAGAGCGTCAGCAGCCAGCGTAGCGGCGCCAGAGGCGACAGCCGCAGCAGGCTGATAACAAAGCCCGCCAGACTGCCCAGCAGCGCGCAGCTCAGGGTAAAGGCGAGCGTGATGCCCAGTCCCTGCAACAGCACCTGCCAGTAGGAGAAAACTTGCGTAAAGTCGAGTGTCATCAAAGCCCCCTTAGCGCGCTGTTGCCGCGTCCTGGCGACGCTCGATGTAGGAAATCAGCTGGGAAATCGGCAACGACAGCGCGAAATAGATCAGCGCAATCAGCGAATAGGTCTCCAGTGGACGGTAGCTCTCGGTGGCGATGTTCTTTCCAACGTACATCAGGTCGGAGATCGCCACGATCGCCACCAGCGCCGTCTGTTGCAGAATAGAGATGCCGTTGGTCATCAGTACCGGCAGCGCGCTGCGGATCGCCTGCGGCAACACTACATAGCGCGTTTGCTGCAGGCCATTGAGTCCCAGCGCGATGCTGGCGTCATAGTGTTCGCGCGGCACCGCCTGCACGCCGGCGCGGTACGCCTCGGCGTTGAAGGCCGCCAGATTCAACCCGAGCGCCAGAAAGCCCATATAGATCGGATCGATAAACAGGTTGAACATCATGGGCACGCAGTAATAGAACCAGACGATTTGCAGCAGTACCGGCGTGCAACGAAAAAACTCAATAAATAATTTCGTTGGCCAGCGAATAATGGCGAAGGGACTCATTGCCATCATGCATAAAATAAAGCCCAGCGTCAGGCCAAGCACATTCGCCATCAGCGACAGTTCCAGCGTGATTTTCAAGCCGTCCCACAGCGCATCGAAATTACCACTGAGAAAATGGAAGTTGAATTGATATTCCATTGCGCCCCCCTTTAATTGAGATGCAATACTTTTTCCAGAAATTCGCGCGTGCGCGTCTCTTTCGGGCAGGTAAATAACAGTTCAGGGTACCCCTGCTCGACAATTTTACCATTGGCGCAAAAAATCACGCGCGAAGCGATATTGCGGGCGAAATGCATATCGTGCGTGACGATGATCATCGCCATTTTTTGGTCAGCCAGCTGCAGCATGACATTCTGCACTTCCGTGACCATTTCCGGATCCAGCGCCGAGGTCACCTCGTCAAACAGCATCAGTTCCGGCTCCAGCATCAGCGCGCGCGCAATCGCGACGCGCTGCTTTTGCCCGCCAGAGAGCTGGCTTGGATAGGCGTGAAGCTTGCTCTCCAGACCGAAGCGGGCCAGCAGCGCGCGCGCCTTGTCGATGGCGGTTTTTTTGGCAATGTTATGCACCTTGACCGGAGACAGAATCAGATTCTGTAAAACGGAAAGATGAGGGAACAGGGTGTAATGTTGAAATACCATGCCAATCTTTTTCTGAATAGCAGGATCGAGAATTTTCGCCTGCTTATTTTTATCGCCCACGATGTAGTGTTGTTTCTGAAAATTAATCGTGCCGCGCTGAATGCCTTCCAGCCCCATTAATACGCGCAGCAGCGAACTTTTACCGCTTCCGCTTGGCCCGATAATCACCAAGCGATCGTCATTTTTCATACTGAGATGAAAATCATCCATCACCACTAAATCGCCATAGGCCTTGCAGACGTTGTCCAGCTGAATAAATTCGCCTTTGTTAAATTCATTAATAAATAAAGGACGAATATCCTGCGGTCGTGCGGGTGCCACCGCTAAATGAGATGAGGCATTCATAGAGTTTCCTCCGCTGTGTGCGGAATGCACATGCGTAAATAAGTAGAGTGCGTTATTTCGCCGCGTTGGCCTGAGCAGAAGCCTGATTGACCAGCCTGTCGATATCGCCTGTGGCGCGACGCTGCGTTAAATAGATGTTCAGCACCTCGACATCCGCCTCAGAGACGGCGCGCGGCAGGCCGAAGGAGACGCCCTGCTTCGCCAGCGCCGGGGCCGGCATAATTTCCTGTGCCCAGTCAGGGTTGGCCAGCGCGAAAAGGTGGTTGGTATCGCTGGCGTCCACCAGTACGTCCGCGCGGCGCGCCATCAGGGCAAGGCGGCTTTCATCGTTACCCGGTAAGCGCATAATTTTGCCCTTTTTAATGGAGGCGCTCAGCGCTTTGTCCTGCGCAGTGCCCGACATCACGGCAAAGGTCACCTCTGGCTTATCGTAGTCGGCGAGTTTCGTGCCGAGGCCCTTCACTTTCGGGTTCTGTTTATTGATCAGGAAAGAAATCTGGTAATCCTGTGCTGGCGTAGAGAAGCCGATGGCCAGCGCGCGTTCCGGCGTCTGATTAAGCGCCATCGCCAGATCCCACTTGTCGCTTTGCAGCCCCGCGACCAGCGTATCCCAGCTGGCATCGACAAACTGCACCTTCACCTTCAATACGTTCTCGCCAAAATCGCGGCAAAGTTCAGCGAAATAACCGCTGTACTGCTGCGTTTTCGGATCGCGCATCACATAGGGTGCTGCTGGCGCCGCGCCGCAGCGCAATACCCCTTTTTGCTGGATAGCCTGCCAAAAGTTGTCAGCAGCCTGAGCGGATGTCGCCGCAGCGAACAGCGCGCTGCCCAGCGCCAGCGCGCAGCTGATTTTTTTTACAGCGGATAAACGAACACTGACCATAACGACCTCGTCCAAACGTTGATGTTGCGAACAGGAACAGTTGGGTGTGTCACCGAGCTTGTGTGCAGCTTTGTATGCATTAACAGCGAGGAGAATAGAAGCACGAAATTAACAAAGTCAACCAATATGGTTTACTTATGATCAAACTTTGAGGTCGATCGCCCGCTGCATGTGATCGACATCATAAAGAGGCGGCGGGGATATCAGAGGTCGAGCGACTGGATGAATTTCTCAAGGATGGCATTGGCCCGACGGCTGCTCCGGATAGCGATGCCGATCTTACTGTTGAAGTAAAGACGCGCCGGCGCCACCGGACGCATCAGCTTTTTTTCCACCCACTGGGCGGCGTAGTGATCGGGCAAAAAACCGATAAAGCGCCCGGTCAGGATGAGAAACGCGATGCCCTCGCGGTCGGATGCGGTAGCGGTGCAGTGCAGCATCTGATGCATGCCAATCGCCTCCGCCGTCATGCGGAAGCTGGGCGCTATGGCGTCATACTGCAGCAGCTGCTCATCGTCCGGCTCCGCGTCTGACGCAAAAAGCGGGTGCTGACTGCTACAGTAAAGGTTTGATTTTTCGTCATAAAGCTGCATGTAATCGAGTCCGGACACCGGCGACGTCAGCGGTAGCGCGCCGACATGCAGCCGGCCATCCATCAGCCCTCGCTCAATTTCCGCCGCCGTCATCATGCTGATATTGATGCGGATCTCCGTGCCGCTGGCGCGCAATGCATCAAGCGCGTGCGTGATCTTCATGCGCGGCTGCGTCACCAGATTATTGATGATGCCGATAGTAAATTCGCCGCGCAGCTGCTTGTGCATCTGGTTGACCTGCTGACGGAAGTTCTCAATCGCCGCCATCATGCTGTCGCTGTGCCGCAGTATCTCGCGCCCCTCGTCAGTCAGGGCAAACCCCGCTCGCCCACGCTGACACAGCCGCATGCCCAGCCGTTTTTCCAGATCGCTCATATTCAGGCTGATGGCCGAGCGGGTGATGCCGAGCAAACTCTCCGCGGCGGTAAAGCTGCCGCACTCGCTGACCGTTTTAAAAATGCGCAACAGCTTGAGGTCGAAATCTGTTACCTGCGCCAGAGATTTGCTTTTCATTTAGGTGAGTTTTTCCATAAGTGAAGTTGAGTTTATATGCATTTAACTTAATCAAGAGTTAATTGCAAACTCTTCCTACACCTGTCTGGAGGAAACGATATGTCTGCGTCTGACCACACTGCATCACTAAATTTACAGGCGCACTGGATGCCGTTCAGTGCCAATCGCAATTTTCAGCGCGACCCGCGCTTTATCGTTGCTGCAGAAGGCCGCTGGCTCACCGACGATAAGGGACGCCAGATTTTTGACAGCCTGTCGGGCCTGTGGACCTGCGGCGCGGGCCATACGCGCCGCGAAATCCAGCAGGCGGTAGCGCAACAGCTCCGCACGCTCGACTATTCGCCCGGCTTTCAGTTCGGCCATGCGCTCTCTTTTCAGCTGGCGGACAAGATCGCCAGCCATATGCCCGGCGACCTCAATCACGTTTTCTTTACCGGATCGGGTTCGGAATCGGCGGATACGGCCGTGAAAATGGCGCGCGCCTACTGGCGGCTGAAAGGCCAGCCTGCGAAAAACAAACTGATTGGCCGGGCGCGCGGCTATCACGGCGTGAATATCGCCGGCACCAGCCTTGGCGGCATCGGCGGCAACCGCAAGATGTTTGGCCAGTTTATGGACGTCGATCATCTGCCACACACCCTGCAAAGCCACTTGCCCTTCACTAAAGGCCAGGCGGAAACCGGCGGCGTGGCGCTGGCCGACGAGATGCTCAAGCTGATTGAGCTGCATGACGCCTCAAACATCGCGGCGCTGATTGTAGAGCCGCTTTCCGGCTCCGCAGGCGCCATTATTCCGCCGCAGGGCTATCTGCAGCGCCTGCGTGAGATCTGCACGCAACACAATATCCTGCTGATATTTGACGAGGTCATCTCCGGCTTCGGCAGAATGGGACGCTGGAGCGGCGCGGACTATTTTGGCGTAACGCCAGATATTCTGAACTTTGCCAAGCAGGTGACCAACGGCGCTATTCCGCTGGGCGGCGTGGTCGCCAGCCGCGAGATCTACCACACCTTTATGTCGCAGCCGTTGCCGGAGCACAGCGTCGAGTTTGCGCACGGCTACACCTACTCCGCGCATCCAGTGGCCTGTGCGGCGGGCCTCGCCACCCTCAATCTGCTGGAGAGCGAATCGCTGATCGCGCAGTCCGCCGAGCTGGCTCCCCACTTTGAGCGCACCCTGCACGCGCTGAGCCACTGTCCGAACGTGGTGGATATTCGCAACTGCGGTCTGGTGGGCGCCATTCAGCTGGCGCCGCGCGACGGCGACGCCACCGTCCGACCTTTCGACGCAGGCATGGCGCTGTGGAAGGCGGGTTTCTATGTCCGCTTCGGCGGCGACACGCTGCAGTTCGGTCCGATTTTTAACACGCAGCCGGCGGAGCTGGACCGCCTGTTCGACGCAGTGGGCGAAGCCCTGCACCATATTCGCTAAGGGAGGCGACATTATGACGATCATTACTCACTTAATTAACGGTGAAATGCGCCAGCCCGACGGCCGTACCGCCAGCGTCTTTAATCCCTCTACCGGCGAAGCGATCCGTCAGGTTGAACTGGCCAGCACCGCCACGGTGCAGGCGGCCATCGCCGTCGCTCAGGCCGCGCTGCCCGCCTGGCGCGATCTGCCGCCAGCAAAACGGGCGCAGATCCTGTTTCGCTTCAAGCAGCTGCTGGAGGCGCACGAAGAGGAGATTGTGCAGCTGATCAGCGAAGAGCATGGCAAAACGCGGGAAGACGCGGCGGGCGAGCTGAAGCGCGGCATCGAGAATGTGGAGTACGCCAGCGCCGCGCCCGAGCTGTTAAAAGGAGAGTACAGCCGCAATGCCGGACCCGGCATCGATTCCTGGAGCGACTTCCACGCGGTGGGCGTTGTGGCCGGCATCACGCCGTTTAACTTTCCGGCGATGGTGCCGCTGTGGATGTATCCGCTGGCGATCGCCTGCGGCAATACGTTTGTGCTTAAGCCTTCTGAGCGTGACCCGAGCTCGACGCTGCTGATCGCATCGTTGTTTCAGCAGGCGGGGTTACCGCCTGGCGTGCTGAATGTGGTCAACGGGGATAAAGAAGCGGTCGACGCGCTGATTGAAAGCGACGAGGTGAAGGCGATCAGTTTTGTCGGCTCAACGCCGGTGGCTGAACATATCTATCGCGAAGGCACCCGACGCGGTAAACGGGTGCAGGCGCTGGGCGGCGCGAAAAATCACGCGGTCGTGATGCCGGAGGCCGATCTCGATAATGCCGTCAATGCGCTGATGGGCGCCGCTTACGGCTCTTGCGGCGAGCGCTGCATGGCGATTTCAGTCGCGGTGTGCGTTGGTGACGCCGTGGCGGATGCGCTGATTGCCAGGCTCACCCCTAAAATCACCGCGCTGAAAGTGGGCGCCGGAACCGCCTGCGGACTGGATATGGGTCCGCTGGTTACCGCCGCCCATAAGGAAAAGGTCACCGGCTACATTGAGGATGGCGTCGCGTCGGGTGCCAGGCTGGTGGTCGACGGGCGCACGCTGCGCGTCGCTGGGCATGAAAACGGCTATTTTCTGGGCGGCTGCCTGTTCGATCGCGTCACCCCGGAGATGCGCATCTATCAGGAAGAGATCTTCGGCCCGGTGCTGTGCGTGGTGCGCGTCAGCACGCTCAGCGACGCCATCGCGCTGATCAACAGGCATGAATATGGCAACGGCAGCTGCATTTTCACGCGCGACGGCGAAGCGGCACGCCGCTTTGGCAACGAGATCGAAGCGGGCATGGTCGGGGTCAACGTGCCGCTGCCCGTGCCCGTCGCCTTTCACAGCTTTGGCGGCTGGAAGCGCTCGCTGTTCGGCGATCTGCACGCCTACGGTTCCGATGGCGTCCGCTTCTACACGCGGCGCAAAACCATTACCCAGCGCTGGCCAAAACAGCAATCTCAGGAAAGCGCGCAGTTCGCCTTCCCCAGCAACGGCTGATGTTCCGGCGGCTGTTCTACAGCCGCTACGCTTATGGAGTGTGCCAGGTGAAAGTATTGATTTTGGGAAGCGGCGTCGTGGGCGTAACCAGCGCCTGGTATCTCGCCAAAGCGGGACATGAGGTCACCGTGGTGGATCGCTGTGCCGCCGCCGCCGAGGAAACCAGCGCGGGCAATGCCGGTCAGATTTCGCCGGGCTACGCCACCCCGTGGGCGGCGCCGGGCGTTCCCCTCAAAGCGATCAAGTGGATGTTCCAGAAACATGCGCCGCTGGCGCTACGCCCCGACGGCACGTTGTTTCAGCTGCAGTGGATGTGGCAGATGCTGAAGAACTGCAACGAAGCGCAGTATGCCATCAACAAAGCGCGGATGGTGCGCATCGCCGAGTACAGCCGCGACTGTCTGCGCGCCCTGCGGCGCGAGACGGGCATCCATTATCATGAACGTCAGGGCGGCACCCTGCAGCTGTTTCGCAGCGAAGCGCAGTTCGCCCATGCGGCGCAGGACATTGCGGTTTTACAGGAGGCGGGCGTGCCCTATGAACTGCTGGAACCCCATCAGCTGATGCAGGCGGAGCCGGCGCTGGCCGCCGCCGCGCACAAGCTGACCGGCGGGCTGCGTCTGCCAAACGATGAAACCGGCGATTGTCAGATATTCACGAAAAAACTGGCGCAGCTGGCGGCGGATGCTGGCGTCACCTTTCTCTATGACCTGCAGGTTGAACGGTTGATTGAGGATAACGATCGCATTCTCGGCGTAAAGTGCGGCGAACGCATACTGACGGCCGATCGCTATATCGTGGCGTTTGGCGCCTACTCGACCCGCTTATTAGCCGGTCTGGTTTCCCTGCCAGTTTATCCTTTGAAAGGCTATTCGCTGACGATTCCCATCACCGATGCGGCTAAGGCGCCCGCTTCCACCATCCTGGATGAAACCTACAAGGTGGCGGTGACGCGCTTCGACGATCGCATTCGCGTCGGTGGCATGGCGGAAATTGTCGGTTTCAACACCCGCCTGAACAACAGGCGGCGGGAGACGCTGGAGAAGGTGGTCGAGGATCTCTATCCCGGCGCAGGCGACCTTGCCCGCGCCACCTTCTGGACAGGGCTGCGGCCGATGACGCCGGACGGCACCCCTGTGGTCGGGGCGACGCGCTTCAAAAACCTCTATCTCAATACCGGCCACGGCACGCTGGGCTGGACGATGGCGTGCGGTTCGGGGCAGCTGATTGCCGATTTGATCTCCGGCACCACACCGGCGATTCCGTTCAGTGACCTCTCCGTGATGCGCTATCACGGCAGCGTCAATTCACCTTTCAACGATCGGGTTGCCGCAGCCCGTTAACCGCAAACCCAGGGAGCGCCTGTGCCACGTCCTGTTCGCGCCGACATCTCGCTTGCCGCTCTGCGGCATAACCTGACGCTTATCCGTCAGCAAGCAGGGCAGGCAAAAATCTGGTCTGTCGTGAAAGCCAACGCTTACGGGCACGGCATCGATAACGTCCTGCCCGGGCTGCAGCAGAGCGACGGCTTCGCCCTACTCGACTTCAGTGAGGCGATCCGGCTGCGGGAACGGGGCTGGAACGGCCCCATTCTGCTGCTGGAAGGTTTTTTTGAGCAGGCGGATCTCCGGCTTATCGATCGCTATCAGCTGACGACGGCGGTGCACAGCTTCTGGCAGCTGGCTGCTATTGCCGACGCCCGCCTGCGACAACCGGTTAACATTTACCTGAAGGTCAACAGCGGCATGAACCGTCTCGGCTTCGCGCCCGATCGGCTGCATGCCGCCTGGCTTGAGGCGAGCGCCTGTCCGCATATTGGCGACATCACCCTGATGAGTCATTTCGCCAGCGCGGACAGCGACACCGGCGTGGCCGCGCCCATGGCGCTAATCCGCTCGCTGCCGCCGGAGATGGGCCTCCCGCACTGTCTGGCCAACTCGGCTGCCACGCTGTGGCATCCCGCCACTCACGCTGACTGGGTGCGGCCCGGCATCGTGCTCTACGGCGCCTCGCCCAGCGGCCGCTGGCAGGATATCGCCGCGACCGGCCTGAGGCCGGTCATGCGTCTGTCGAGCCAGATTATTGCGGTACAGTCGTTGCAGGCTGGCGATCGGGTCGGCTATGGCGGTCGCTTTCGTGCAGCCGGTGCGCAGCGTATTGGCATCGTCGCCTGCGGCTATGCGGATGGCTATCCCCGCCATGCGCCCGGCGGCACGCCGGTGCTGGTTGATGGCGTCAGAACGGGTATCGTCGGCACAGTTTCAATGGATATGCTCGCCGTCGATCTTTCTCCCTGTCCCGCCGCGGGTATCGGCAGCATGGTTGAACTCTGGGGGCCGGCGCTGCCGGTTGACGATGTGGCTCAGGCCGCTGGCACGCTGGGCTATGAGTTACTCAGCGCGCTCGCGCCGCGGGTGCCCGTAGTAACCGGTTAAGCAACGGAGAACCGTTATGCGTCAGACTGAGCTGGACGGTAAAGTGCATTTTTACTGTTGCGCCCTGCTGGCGCTCAGGTTCGCAGGAAAATATCAGGCCGTGCGCTCGCCTATGGCACAGACAATCTTCCTGACGCGCTGGCTCAGCAACGCCAGCAGCAAGCGGCTGTTTCCGCGCGACGTGGAGCAGGAGATCGTCTGGCTAAGGCAACGGTTGCGCCATGGCGGGCCGTTGATGAATAGCGAACAGCTGTTGCTCACCGTTTATGAGCAGGCGCGTCGCCTGCGCGTGACGCCTGCTCAGGCGTAGCGCTAGCCGATGGCGTCGGCGCACCGTTGCGGCAGTGCGCCGGGTCGTTACCAGACGCGATAGACCTTCCCATTATCGATACCTTCCAGGCTGCGGCGATAGGCCAGCGCCACGCGGTCGGCGGCGGCGCTCTCAAAGCCGGAGAAAAAGGAGCCGTATTTGTCGAGCGCTTCAGTCACGACCGTCGGGCTGACGGCGTTGATGCGCTGACCCTGCAGCTCATTGGCCGCGGCCAGCACAAAGCCCTCCAGTGCCGCGTTGACCGCAGTAGCGTTGACGCCGGTGCGGATGGGATGCTGCGTCAGAATACCGGTCGTCAGGGTAAACGAGCCACCGGGTTTCAGGTAATGCTGTCCGATCAGCACCAGCCGTACCTGCCCCATCAGCTTATCCTGCAATCCTTTATCAAACTGCGCGCTGCTCATCTCTGCGAGCGGGCCAAAATGCACGCTGCCCGTGGTCGCTATAATGGCGTCCACCTTGCCGCTCTGCGCAAAGAGCCGGGTCACGCTAGCCTCGTTGGTAAGATCCACCTGCAGATCGCCCTGCGTTTTGCCCACCCGGAGAATGTCGTGATCGCGTGACAGATTTTCTACCACCGCGCGCCCAATCGTACCGCTGGCGCCTACCACCATAACTTTCATGCTTCACTCCCGTTATCTGAAACCTGCTTGTAGAGTGACAGGTTGCAATCTGCAGAAAAATGGGCCAAGAATTTAATCATCTGAAACTAAAAGTTTGCAATCATGAATAAGCTGCGTGGAATGGAAGTGTTCGTTGCGGTGGTAGAAAGCGGCAGTTTTAGCGAGGCCGCCAGGCGACTGGATATCTCGTCGGTCAGGGTGGGAAAAACCATCGCACAGCTGGAAACGCACCTGCAGGCGCGTTTGCTGCAGCGCAATACCCGCCGTCAGACGCTGACGGAAGCCGGTAAAGCCTGGTATAACGAATCGCTGCAAGTGCTCGCGGCACTGCAGTCAGCCGAGAGCCGTATTGAGGGCCTGCGCCGTTTTCCCGCCGGTAGTTTGCGTATTAGCGCGGCCATCACGTTGGGTAGTACAGTTATAGCTGGCCTGTGTAGTGAATTTCAGCAGCAGTTCCCTGAGGTTCATATCGAACTGGAACTCAGCGACCGCTTTGTGGATGTTATTGCGGAAGGGTTTGACTTTGCTTTTCGCATCGGTGAGCTTCCAGCGGATATGCCACTTGTCGCTCATCGCATTGGCGAATATCGTATGGTCATTGCCGGAGCGCCGGGCTATCTTGCTCAGCATGGCACGCCACAAACGATGGAGGAACTTACCGCGCATCGTTGTCTTCGTTATAGTAACTGGAACCGGCTCAATGTCTGGCGAAATGGCGACAGCTTACTGTGGCCGAAAAATTCGACGTTCAGTTGTAATGACGGGCATGCATTACGAAATGCTGCGCTGGCCGGCGCAGGACTAATTTTGCAACCGCGGCTATTATTAGCAGAAGATATCGCAGCAGGAAGATTGATAGCGTTGCTTGAACATACGTTGCCAGCTCCCAGGCCTGTTAATTTACTTTGGTCGCAGGATATACATTCTGTAGCTAAACATTGTCGTTTTATTGAATGGATAATATCTAAGGCACCTGAAAAGCTCTGCTAATCCATGATTAATGCTTTTAGATCTGGTAGGTTCTGGGAGAAACCGTTCCGCCTTATCAAAACAACATGCTGAATAGTATTGTTTTAATTATCAGTGGATTTTTCTTTTTTGTTGGTTGTATTTAAAAAATCATTGAATTTAAACTATTTTTCGATAACTTACTCATCTCAATTATGATTATCAATTAAATATAATGAAGTTAAGAAGATGAATCGCCACGGGTTTAACAGACACCTCAGAGTCATTTAAGATGGCTTAAAGAGAGGTGCCCATGAGCGGTAAACGTTATCCCTAAGAGTTTAAAACTGAAGCAGTCAAACAGGTTGTTGATCGCGGTCATTCTGTTTCCAGCGTTGCAGCACGTCTCGATATCACCACCCACAGCCTTTACGCCTGGATAAAAAAGCACGGTCCGGACTCATCCACTCATAAAGAACAGTCAGATGCTCAGGCCGAGATCCGCCGACTCCAGAAGGAGCTGAAGCGGGTTACTGACGAACGGGACATATTAAAAAAAGCCGCGGCGTACTTCGCAAAGCTGTCCGATTGAGGTACGCCTTTATCCGTGACAACACCGGTTGCTGGCCTGTTCGTCTGCTCTGTCGGGTGCTTAATGTTCATCCCAGTGGCTTTTACGCCTGGCTTCAGCAGCCGCATTCTCAGCGCCACCAGACAGACCTGAGACTGACGGGACAGATCAAACAGTTCTGGCTGGAGTCCGGTTGCGTTTATGGTTATCGCAAGATCCATCTGGATCTGCGGGACAGCGGGCAACAGTGCGGAGTGAACAGAGTCTGGCGACTGATGAAGCATGTCGGGATAAAGGCTCAGGTCGGGTACCGGAGCCCGCGAGCACGTAAAGGCGAAGCCAGTATCGTGTCACCCAACAGGCTCCAGCGACAGTTCAATCCGGATGCTCCGGATGAGCGTTGGGTAACGGATATAACCTATATCAGGACCCACGAAGGGTGGCTATATCTGGCCGTGGTTGTTGACCTGTTCTCACGTAAGGTTATCGGCTGGTCCATGCAATCCCGGATGACAAAGGATATTGTCCTGAACGCACTGCTGATGGCTGTATGGCGGCGTAATCCCCAAAAACAGGTGCTGGTTCACTCGGACCAGGGCAGTCAGTACACAAGCCATGAGTGGCAGTCTTTCCTGAAATCACACGGCCTGGAGGGCAGCATGAGCCGCCGCGGTAACTGTCACGATAACGCGGTTGCAGAAAGCTTTTTCCAGTTGCTGAAACGCGAGCGGATAAAGAGAAAGATCTACGGAACGCGGGAAGAAGCCCGCAGCGATATTTTTGATTACATCGAAATGTTTTATAACAGTAAGCGTCGGCATGGTTCGAGCGATCAGATGTCACCGACAGAATATGAAAACCAGTATTATCAACGACTCGAAAGTGTCTAGATTATCCGTGGCGATTCAGCCTGAGAAATGACAAGAGCTTCAGCAACATCGCTAATCACATTGCTGAACCGAGGCTGTAAATATTTTCCGTCAGGGACAGAGATAAAACCGGTTTCATCAACAGCCATTTTTCTCAGCTTCATCAAGGAATATGCTTACATTATGAAGGACAGGCCAAGACAGTTCACTCGATCTGTAAACCCTGTGCAGGTAAAGAGTGCCAGATAGCACAACTTTCCCTGCGATGCTGGCACATATTCTGCCAGAGGATCCTTCCTGCAGCGTTAAGCTACATGTCACATCATAATGCGGTTGCATAAAACGCCATCATTTGCGAAAATTTCGAATAATAGATACAGGAGATGTTCATGACACAGCTTCAGAATAAGCTTCCTTCCCTCCAGGAAGCGGAACTTGCGCGCCTGTGCAGCCGGGAACTCTCCGCCGTGCTCGAAACACGCGCAGAGTCACAACAGGTTTCACTCACTGACAAACGTGGGCAGATCCATAATGTCAGCATTCCGGTTAGCGCGCTGCGTATGCTGGTAGATGTACTCACCGAGTTGGGTGAGGGAAATGCCGTGCGCCTTGTTCCGGTCGGTGCAGAGATGACAACGCAGGAAGTGGCCGATCTGCTTAACATTTCGCGTCCGACACTGATTCGTTTTCTGGATAATGGTGAACTGCCTTACCATCGTACAGGTAACCGTCGTAAAATCCGCTACGTGGACGCACTTGCATACCGCAACAAACTGGTAAATCAGCGGCATGATGCGCTTGATGAGCTCGGCGCGCTCGATCAGGAACTTGGGCTGGGTTACGAATGAGTTCAGGTTACACCGTAGTATTTGACGCTTGCGTTGTTTACCCTGCACCTCTGCGCAGTTTCCTGATGTACCTTGCTGCCGGCGGGCAATTTTGCGCGCGATGGAGTGAAGACATCCATGAAGAGTGGATCCGTAATGTATTGCTCAATCGCCCCGAGCTTAGCCGGACACAGCTGGAACGTGTTCGCGCATTAATGGATCGCCACGTACCGGATGCGCTGGTAACCGGATATCAGTCTCTGGTTGAATCCATCAGGGGACTGCCTGATGAAGACGACCGTCACGTCGTTGCCGCTGCGATTGTTACCCAGGCTGAAGGTATTGTGACCTTTAACCTCAGAGATTTTCCTGATGAGGTATTGTCGGTCTGGAACCTGCGTGCCATTCACCCTGACAGCTTTATCGCTGATCTAACTGATCTGGACATCACTACTGTGATTGACGCGGCCCGGCGCCAGCGCGCCAGTCTTTTGTCTCCGCCTTTCACGCCCGATGAGTTTCTCGATTGCCTGCTGCGACAGCAGCTTCCGGAAACCGTCTCCCGGTTACGACCTCTTGCCGCATTAATCTGAATACTCGCACGTTAATGGCGTTCGGAGCGGGCCTAATGGGTTGCCCCCTTTAATCAGGCCAGCTGTCCGCTTCCATCAGTGCGACCATGGCGCCTTTGTGAGCTTCCACCATACGTATGTACCTCATGACCGTCTGAGTCTGTGTCCAGGTGCCTTCCTGCATGATCTGTGCAATGGATATGCCCTTTCTGGCCATATCCTGCGCAGCGCCAACGCGAGCACTGTGGCCGCTCCAGCTGGAGTAGCGTCCCTTATTCGTTTTAAGGAGAGTTTTCGCTCCAGCGTGATGCCTTGCGCGGCGCCAGATATCTTCAAGGCAGGGGGCGCTCATGGGCACGGTCGAGACCTTGGTGATTTTATTTGATCGGTGCACCGGGCAGAATAGTACCGCGTCAGGTTCGCCAGCCAGACCAGCTGCGTTAATCCATTCCATCAGCCGTTCAGAAGAACGCGGGCTGAGCGCTTTAATAATCCCACCCGAATGCAGGATGGTCTTTGTCCAGCCCACATCGAGGATGATGCGGCCGTCGGCCGCCCGTGAAATATCCCGCACCCGCAGGCGGGACAACTCGCTCATACGTAGCAGGGTACCGTAAGCCACGTGCATAAAGGCAAGATCCCGCAGGTGCTGAAGCCGGGGTGAATGCTGCCAGGCAGCATCAAGACGATTAAGATCCTGCCGACAGAAGGGCACCGCCTGCCCGGTACGCTCGCCGGAAACGATGGCCGTACGATTAATTTTCTTCTTGGCACGCACCACGTCGGGCGATACCGTCGGAGGCACCAGTCCCGCGTTACGGTGTAACATTGAGATGAGTGCTGCATGCACCGATATGGTAGAAGTCGAACGACCAATGGCCTGCAGGTGAAATAGGTAGTCCTGCATGTCATCCGACGACATTGGCAGGAACGATCGCCGGTTCTCCTGCGCCCAGCGCCAGCTGATTCGCATCACACTGAGCAATTGGCGCCACGTGTTAGGCGAAAGCGCCTCGCGGTGCCGGACGAATTCTGCAAGCTTTGCGGTGAGATTGTCATCGGCGCTGCCGCTGAGGGCCACACCGGTAAAACCGGAAAGTTCGTTCATGTATGCTCAGTATTTACCCATTGTCTGACAGCAGCGCTACGTGAATTCTGAAGAAAATGCAGGGCAGATGCCCGCCAGATTTCACACAGCACTGCCGGAGTTTTAACCACCTGCGCCCATCCTTTATCAGCTCGGCGGCATTCAGGTCCCGCCTTATCGTGTAAATGGCCATAACGCGCAGGATCCGGCCCGGATCCGCATGATACAGGGGTTTTGCTCATTTGTCTGGTCTTATATAAACATAATTATATAAGGTTAAAAGAGTACGAACTCAAATGAACATTTTGTGAAGCTAGGACAGACGTATTATCAATGATAATAATCGCATGGCATTAGAATATGATTTATGTTCTAAAGTAATTTTTGAGGAAGGGAACAGACCGATAGAATTCTTCATTTATAAGACTAACCAAATAAGCTTTCCTAAACTCTTCCGTACAGAATGCGTAATAGAGCGAGCTTCGCGATTGACCTAAAAATTCTCGCGGAAATTCTGAAAGCCCCTTTAGTAATAGAGGCCACGAAGAAATATACAAATTTATATAGCTGAATTTTGATTTAACAAGCATAATTTTCCGGTGAAAATCGCACTTGAGTTATCGAACAAAATTCTTATACAGCATCATGATAACCAATGAACAATCAAAATACCGTTCTTCCTGGAGGCAAAATCGCACACCACTGCTGCTTATAACTCCAGACCTCATTATAAGCGCCTAATGAGAAGACAAATACAACATTGTATTGATGAATATCGCCACTAATCCATCCAGATAATTTGAGCTTAATATTAACCACGCAAATCCCAGAAAAATAAAACTCCTTCTTTAAGCAATCCATCAAAGAAGTAATGAAAAGCAAAAATTTTATATATTATCACCATATTAAAAAACATAGACAGAATGAAAATTATAGTGACTTATTAACTTTTACCCTCCACTCCACACATTCTACACTATTCATCAACACAACCTCCACATTAGACATGCAATTTAATAAGTAAATTATAAAACACGATTATTTCTTAAAAAAATTTAAAATGAGTTGATTTCAATATTTCAAGTAGATTAGGATACTTAACAAAATCAACTCATCGCAATGGTATAAAAATGACATCAAAACCAAAAGACAATAAAATTATAATTCAGGAAATTATCACCTTATTAATAAGCATCACAATAGCCGTAATATTTTTAATTACCTGGTTTAAGTAAGTATTATTCAAGTAACTCCAGCTTAAAATCTTCGGTATCGATCTCATAAATTATTTTATTGAATGAAGATATCGCTAAGCCAAACTGTATTTACTTATAAATGCAAAAACTATAGAACAGGTTAAATTATTTAACATCTCCTCTTACAAAAAAGGTTATTTTTTGTAAGGAGCTGAAAAAATTGCTAAAGCTGCCATTATAATCGCTACAACAGCTAAACCACTGGCAAGCCATAAGGTATCTTTTAGCGCGAATATATCTATGACCTGCTACCTCACCATCAAATCGTTATGTTTGCAATGTCCGCTCTGGCACAGAGCGGACTGTCTCATGAATGCTGATAAGCTATATCAGCATCGCTCCGGTGCTCACCTGATGAAACGGAGACCAGAGGACGGGGAGTTTCATAAAATGAATTTTATGCTGTTATTTTTCGTCAGCATGTGTCGCCCGCAGTATCAGCCCGGCCACAGCTTCGGGCTGAGAAATCAGAGACAGATGACTGGCTTTAAGTTCAATCGTATAGGCCTTCATGCGCTTAGCCATAAACCGTTCCAGGTCCGGACTGATGGTGCGGTCCTGTGTCGATACGGCATAGTAAACGGGTTTGTGCTGCCACGCGGCTTCCGTTGTCCGGCCAAGTGTCACTGCTCTGCCCATCGGTTGCTGTACTGCGTACAGTACCTGAGCCTGTTTTAATGGTAAATCTCCGGCAAAGTCGTGAACAAAGGCGTCTTCTGTCAGTTGTCCGTAATCGCCGGTCCATTTTATCCCGGCCGAAGCCGGTGCTGGCGTGAACTTTCTGGTCAGCGCTGTGTAATCCTCACCTGCAGCCGGTGCCCGCGCCGCAACGTAGACCAGGCCTCTGACTTTTGGATCATTTCCGGCCTCACTTATTACCATCCCCCCGTACGAGTGAGCGACCAGAATAACCGGTCCCTTCTGAAGGGCAATAGCACGCCTGACGGCAGCCACGTCATCCTGCAGTGATGTGGTGGGGTTCTGTACGGCCGTCACCTTCAGCCCTCTGGCCTGCAGAACCGGGATAACCCCTGACCAGCTTGAAGCATCCGCAAATAATCCGTGCACTAGTATGATGTTCTTTACTGGTGCTGCGGGTGCGGTGTCATTACCGGGTGATGACGCTGAAGCGTAACCACCGACACTGATACCGGCCAGCGCCAGAAAAATTAAGGAATGCAGCTTGCATGATTTCATTAAGACCTTCTCACAGTTAACAGGATGAACGGACCGGAATATCCGGGGACCAGCAGACAGTTTATAAATCTGACGGACAGTGAATTGTCTTTCCGGGCTGGCCCGGCTCACGCAGGCGGACAGCGTTAAAGCCTGACTCAGGACTTCTGTACATGAATACAGGATTGCGTCCGCATATCTGCGCACCAGGCTCAGGGCTGCTTACCCGCATGGCCATAAATGTCATTCAGAAACGCAAGCGTCAATGCTGCCACCTTTCCCGTCGCCTCATCGAGTGCAAAATGCCCTGCATCAAGAATGTGAATCTGAGCGTCGGGTAAATCCCGCCTGTAGGCTTCCGCGCCGGGCACGATGAACGACGGATCATACCGGCCCCAGAGAACCAGTGCCTTTGGTCTGTGCTCACGCATCCATTTCTGCCACAGTGGATAAGATTTCACGTTATTACGGTAGTCATAAAGCAGGCTGGCCTGAATGGCCTGCTGGCCCGGTCGTGACAGCATGTCATATTCCTGCAGCCACTCTTCCGGATTGTAATGTTCTGGTGAGGGACTGTTACCCAGATGGCGCTGGCGTGCGCCTTCGAGAGAAGTAAAAGCCCGGAGTTGCTCAGGATGAGAACTGCGGTCCTGCCAGTAACGGGCAATATCCGTCCACTTTTTACCGAGCCCCTCCTGGTAGGCGTTCGCATTCTGAATGATAATGGCCTGCACGTTTTCCGGCCTGCTCATGGCCATGCGGAAGCCGACCGGACCACCGTAATCCTGCATAAATAAAACGTATTTTTTCACGCCAATTTCCTTCAGAAACTGACTCATGGTGCCGGCGAGACTGTCAAACGTGTACGTATATTTCCCTGGTGGAGGCGCGTCGCTAAGGCCAAAACCCGGATAGTCGGGTGCGATAAAGTGATAGTGGACCGCCAGCAGCGGTATTAGCGGAGCATACATCCTGGAGGTGGAGGGATAGCCGTGCAGGAGGACCAGCGTGGGCGCCTCCGCCGGACCGGCTTCCCGGTAAAAGATGTTCACACCCTGTGTTTCATGGCGGTGGTAGGTCAGACTGGTATTTTCTGAAGGTAAAGCTTCGGTGGTAATCATACTGACTCCTGTCAGTGCCCGGTACAGGTCAGCCGTCCTGGGGGACGGCCGGTTTTGCCAGGCTGTTAGTAATAAAAGGTACTTTCTTAAACGGGCAGAGAGGCGTTAAAAAAAAGCGCAATTTCTCTCCAGACCTGCCGGCGGTTCTTTTCCAGAACCATCATGTGCGTGGCCTCACCAATCTCTGTCCAGCGTTTCCAGGGCGCCCGCGTTGCGCTGATGAACCAGTTCATGGCCAGTTCAACAGGCACGTCAGCATCCCATTCGCCGTGCAGCAGCAGCAGCGGTACACGGATATCAGCAGGCTGATAAACGGGAACGCCCGCCGTCCAGTATTTTCGGGTATCCTGCACCGGCCCATTATTTGCCCGGATCAGTCCTTTACGGCGCAGCACTTCATCCGGTTCTTCGGAAAGTGTCTTTTCGGCCCAAAGTGAAAATCCGCCTTCGGGAATAAGGTCGTGCTTTTTATGTTCAGGTACGCTACGCAGCCATCGGTTTTTAATGTCATCAATAATAATCTCCCGGCAAGTACCGAGTCGGCCACCGGGATCAAGGGCAGCCTGGCCCTGCAATAACCACTGAGGCGCAATCAGTGCCAGCCGGCGTACTTTTTCGTAGTTCTGAGTGGTATAGAGGCCGGATACGGTACCACCCCACGACATGCCAATGAGGTTGAGGCTTTTCAGCTGCTGACGTGCGAGTACATAATTCACGGCAGCAGACAGATCCCGGACAGCCACCTCTGCCTGCACCAGCTGCGGATTATCTTCGGTATAATCTGGCCGGGTTGAACCACCAAACCCCCTGACATCAACCGCCCAGACGTCAAAGCCTGCGGCAGCAAGGAAGTCCATGAAAGACTCACCCTCAAGCGGAATATCGAAAAGACTGCCTGAAGAGTAGGTTGCGCCATGCATCATAATCACTGTATGAGCGGCATCAAACGTTACCTGCTCTTCCTGACGGCGATGGTGCAGCCGGAGGATAATCCCATCAGTATCTGACGCGACAGAAAGCGCTTCCCGATAGAGTGCATGCCCGGAAATCATAATGGCTGCTCCTGTTCAGAATGCCAGGACAGACCGGTACTGCCGGCAACAACCCGCCCGGCGGAGGTGCCGGGAAAGTGTGAAGTAAATACCAGGGCGTTGGTTTCAAGCGCGAACCGAAGCATACTTTTTCTTGAGCGGGCGGCTTCGGCAGGAAACTCGCAGAATGACGTGTTCCACTCAGGATGCGCAACCTGAATCGGGCTGTGCAGTACGTCGCCCCAGAACAGTGCCGTCTCGCCGCCATGGCTGAAGCTAAAAGACAGATGATCGACGCTGTGGCCGGGAGTACGGTGGATTTTAAAACCTGACAGTATCTCATCTGTCAGGTTATCAATAAGTGATCCCAGGCCTGCTTTCACAACAGGAATGATACTGTCTTCAATCGCCCCCTTACTGGGGGGGCAGACATTTGCGGGTTCACTGTAAAATCTGAGTTCGCGCGCGGAAAAGTAGTAACAGGCACGGGGAAAAGCCGGAACCCAGCTGTTATCACGCATGACAGTACTCCATCCGACATGATCGACGTGGAGATGCGTCAGCACGACGGCGTCCACATCATCCGGTCGGACGCCTGTACTGCGCAGAGCCGACATCCACCCGCTCTGCATCAGGTGAAATTTAGGGTTATCCGGCCGGTTCTTGTCATTGCCTGAAGCCGCATCTATCAGTATGATTTTCCCGCCGGATTCAACCAGCCAGCTGTGTGTACTCAGGGCAAGACTGCCTTCACGGCAATTCAGGGCGGCAGCCTGGCATACTGCCTTGTCAGAGCGAAGCTTATCAACATCCCATGACGGGAACAGTCGCCGTGCAGAAACATTGGAGCTTTCCTGTTCCGGAATTTTAGTCACACGCAGACCCGCTACGCTCCAGCTTTTTAATGTATTCACAGTATCCTCCTTACAGGACTGGAATATATGATGTGCTCCTCTGCCGGGCTGAACAACCGCGCATTCTGGAAATTTAAGTTGCATTATTTGCAACGTTAACGGAGACGGAATGGATAAGCTGGCTGCTATGCGCGTGTTTGTTCAGGTTGTAGAATCAGGTTCTTTCACTGGCGCGGCAGAATCGCTTGCCCTTCCTAAATCTGCCGTGACCAGACAGATACAGGCGCTTGAAGCCTCTCTCAGAGTGAAGCTGCTGCACCGTACTTCGCGGAGCCTGAGCCTTACGGCGGCGGGCAATAAGTATTTTCAGGGGGCCCGTACCCTGCTGGACCAGGTAAAAATACTTGATGACGGGCTGACTCAGGGCGAATCAGAAAGCGGTCAGCTCAGGATAGAGCTTCCCACTGCATTAGCCTGTCATCTGGTGATCCCATGGTTACCGGAGTTTGTCGCCCTTCATCCTGATATTCAGACAGTGCTCAGCACTCAAAACCTGACTTCAGATTTGATTGAGAAACAGATTGACTGTGTGGTACGCATTGGTCCCCTGCGGAACGATGCGCTGGTAGCCCGGTCACTGGGAGAGATCACAATGTCAGCATATGCTTCTCCTGACTATCTGCGCGACAGAGGGACGCCCCTGCACCCCAGACAACTGCAGGGTCACTTTATGATCCGCGTGTGTTCGCCACAGACCGGAAGGGCTTTCGAACGCGCACTCATACGCGGAAGGGAATCTCTGTCGCTGGATGCAGCATGGCAGCTTTCAGTCAATGATTCCGCTGCAGCCCTGTCGGCTGCTGAGGCCGGCATGGGGATTGTCATGACATATGATTTCCTGACCGCACAGGCCGTAAGAGAGGGCCGTCTGCTGAAGATTTTCGATGGCTGGCAGTCAGAGCCCGTTCCGGTACACGCTGCATGGCCTGATAACCGGCATCTGGCCTCACGCGTCAGAGCATTCGTGGAATGGATACGCAGACGGTTTGCAGAGGGCATTTGACTGGCACTGAATTACAACGGACACCGCAGATTCTGGCCAAAGTTATCCGGCATCTTTTCCGGCTGATATGGTCGTCATTACTGCTCAAAGTTTACTCAGCTAATGTTGCATTCCACTTAACTTACTAAAGTGCGTAGTTAGAGCTGAAGACAATGACCCCACGCTCACGAAAATAGCGCTCATTTTTGAACAGAGGATCGCCCATTTTGATGCCCAGCGCTTTCGACTCTGCGCTGCGGGCGATCACACAGCCATCATTGTTCGAAACGACGACGATAGGCTTTCCGCGCAAATCAGGACGGAATACGGTTTCGCAAGATGCGTAAAAGTTGTTAGCGTCTGCCAGCGCGAACATAAAAAATTCTCTGATTAATTACTGTTTATGCATACAGTATACCTAAGAATATAAATGCGTCTTTACTCTTGATGTCCCATTATGGGGTTGTTATGCTAATCCCATATTGGGACTACAAGGAAAGCCAGTGCGGATTGTATCAATCGCCTCTCTCAAACAATTCTGGGAGACGCATAATCAGGCGGAGCAGCCCCTGAAGGCGTGGGTAGATGAAGTCAAAAAGGCACAGTGGAAAACGCCACAGGACATCAAGGACAAATACAGATCCGCAGATTTTCTGAGTAACAATCGGGTGGTATTCAATATCAAAGGCAATGATTACCGACTGATTGTTGCAGTGGCTTACAGGTTTCAGGCGGTCTACATCAAGTTTGTTGGAACGCACGCTGAATACGATAAAATTGAAGCAGATACGGTGGATATGTGATGACTTACAAAATCAAACCAATTCACAACGAAGCAGATTACGAGGCAGCTCTGGCCGCTGTCTACCCGCTCTTCGACAATGAACCGGAGCCGGGAACCGCAGCCGGAGATTTTCTGGAAGTAATGATCCTGCTTATTGAAAAATACGAGCAGGAACACTACCCGATAGAGGCGCCCGATCCAGTAGAAGCGATTAAATTCCGCATGGAGCAGATGGGGCTGACGGCGAAAGACCTGGTGCCTGCGATTGGACGCCCGAACCGGGTTTATGAAGTGCTGAATAATAAGCGTGCGCTGACGCTTCCTATGATCCGTAACCTGCATGAAATGTTCAATATACCGCTGTCATCGCTGGTAGGGGCAGCGGAACCCAAACGGATGCAAATGCAGTAACCGAAGCCCGCCGCATGCGGGCTTTTTTATTCCTGCGGCGTATGGTTGAAACCCAGCCTGGCCAAATCGGTAAGGGCATAGGACACTACGCCCCAGACAGAAAGGTCGAAATCTGCCATCAAGGGTACAAGCTCGCCGTTGCCAGACAGCTCCTGCAGCGCTGGAGAAGGGATCAAAAGCAGCCGGCGCAGGACAAGCTCGTCATTAACAGAAGTAATGATGATATTGCCGTGCTGAGGCGGGAGGCTGCGATCTACAGTCAGTAATGAACCTTTCACGATTCCGATATCCGGATAATCGCTGGCGCTGAGCATCAGCTAGGTTGAATGCGTGGAAAGGCTAACCAGGGGTTTGAGGGCCAACCGTACGAAAACGTACGGCAAGAGAAAATAATCGTCTGAAAAATCGATTAAAAAGACGCCATTTTCAGGGCATTTTCATATGTCCATTATGTTTTGATATATCAGACAGTTACTCCACTAACGTACGGCCTCGTTCCATTGGCCTTCAAACCCCGCAGACGCTTTCTTATCTTTCCGCCTACGCCCCATACCTCACTGATATTAATCAGAGCCATCAGCTTTCGCTGACGAACCGGGCTTGAAAGATCAACCTCGCCGTTAGTTTTTGACCACTTTTTGGCAGCATGGTTGGCCAGCGTCTTGGTAGGGCCGAACCCGACCCCGATCGTCAGCCCCGTTTCCTGCCTGACGCGATTCCTCATCTGATGGCCAAACTCTTCCAGAGGCATATAACTGGCAATACCTGAACCGCCACGGGTTTAACAGACACCTCGGAGTCATTTAAGATGACTTAAAGAGAGGTGCCCATGAGCGGTAAACGTTATCCCGAAGAGTTTAAAACTGAAGCAGTCAAACAGGTTATTGATCGCGGTCATTCTGTTTCCAGCGTTGCAACACGTCTCGATATCACCACCCACAGCCTTTACGCCTGGATAAAGAAGTACGGTCCGGACTCATCCACTCATAAAGAACAGTCAGATGCTCAGGCCGAGATCCGCCGACCCCACAAGGAGCTGAAGCGGGTTACTGACGAACGGGACATATTAAAAAAAAGCCGCGGCGTACTTCGCAAAGCTGTCCGACTGAGGTACGCCTTTATTCGTGACAACTCCCGTTGCTGGCCTGTTCGTCTGCTCTGCAGGGTGCTGGATGTTCATCCCAGTGGCTTTTACGCCTGGTTTAAGCAACCGTATTCTCAGCGCCATCAGGTAGATCTGAGACTGACGGGACAGATCAAACAGTTCTGGCTGGAGTCCGGTTGCGTTTATGGTTATCGCAAGATCCATCTGGACTTGCGGGACAGCGGGCAACAGTGCGGAGTGAACAGAGTCTGGCGACTGATGAATCGTGCCGGGATAAAGGCTCAGGTCGGTTACCGTAGCCCGCGGGCACGCAAAGGCGAGGCCAGTATCGTATCGCCCAACAGGCTCCAGCGACAGTTCAATCCGGATGCTCCGGATAAGCGTTGGGTAACGGACATAACATACGTCAGGACCCACGAAGGCTGGCTGTATCTTGCTGTGGTTGTTGATCTGTTCTCACGCAAAATTATCGGCTGGTCAATGCAATCACGGATGACAAAGGACATTGTCCTGAACGCACTGCTGATGGCTGTATGGCGGCGTAATCCCCAAAAACAGGTGCTGGTTCACTCGGACCAGGGCAGTCAGTACACAAGCCATGAGTGGCAGTCTTTCCTGAAAGCACACGGCCTGGAGGGGAGCATGAGCCGTCGCGGTAACTGTCACGATAATGCGGTTGCAGAAAGCTTTTTCCAGTTGCTGAAACGCGAACGGATAAAGAAAAAGATCTACGGAACGCGGGAAGAAGCCCGCAGCGATATTTTTGATTACATCGAAATGTTCTATAACAGTAAGCGTCGGCATGGTTCGAGCAATCAGATGTCACCGACAGAATATGAAAAGCAGTATTATCAACGGCTCGGAAGTGTCTAGATTATCCGTGGCGATTCATGGCGCTTACAGCGGCAGCGTTTTCATGTTTAACAGCGCCGGAGAAATGGATGCGGCATTAATCTTACGCTCTCTGTTTAAGCATACTGCAGGCGTGACCCTACAGGCTGGAGCTGGCATTATTGACCAGTCGAATCCGGAGCGAGAGCTTGAAGAAACTATCGAGAAGTTGCAATCGGTGAGCCGTTTTCTGGTAAGAAAACCACACTGATCATATGTAAAGGTAAAGCCGGTTATCCTCTTCCCCACTTTGCAGTCAGCAGAAGTGGGGAAAGGCACAGGTCTGGAGTTGATAAAACGGGCCTCACTATCAGGTGCTGCTTATGCCTGACTATTAACTAGCCAAATTGACGGAGATGTATGAGGTTTCCTAAAAAATCACATTTAAACACGTAACATAGTGCAGAACGGACAATTGCATCCCGTAACTGGTATCAGCTTTGTTACGCCATTAGCTACTGTCTCAGACGGGATGGCGTGGGCATTGCCGCTGCTATCTATGTTAACTTGCTGAGTTAGTGGTGCTGCAGAAGAAGATACAAAAGCCGCCGCGTGGAAAGATGTTGCCAGTAAAGAGACACCCACAATTGCTGTTATTTTCATTTCACCCTCTCATACTGTTCAAAAAAATCCACTCTATGCCTTATTGGTTAAAGATGCTACTAAGGCCCGTGTAGAAATCTTTATTCAGATGTTCCGACTTGCTCCTGAGCAGGAAAGGATCCCTGTGCCTGAATAGAATTTACCGCTGCGCTATAAAACTGCCACCTGATTACAATGCACCATATTAATCAGAAAAACGACAAGCCTTGACTGATTATTGCATTGTATTAATGGCTTATACATGCTTCCTGCCATCAGGCTGAACGAGCCTGCCGTTGGGTTTTCGGCATTGCAACAAGCCATTTTTTGGCGCGAAAAGAAACGCCAGCAGGAACAGAGCTGCCTGAACAAGCACAACGGTTGCCCCCGTCTCACCATTGAACCAGAAGCTGGCGAATGTCCCCACAACCGAGGCGATAATGGCTGACAATACGGAAACCAGTAACATAGGGTAAAAGCGTCGGGTGAGAAGAAACCCGATGCATCCTGGCGCAATCAGCATGGCGACAACGAGTACAATACCAGTAACCTGTAATGCCGTCACAGCCGTGCCTGCAACCAGCATAAGCAAAAGCAACTCAAGCCTCACCGGCGAAAGTCCAATGACACTGGCCTGACAGGGATCGAAACAAAAAAGGATAAGATCTTTGCGCATAACCAGAACCGTCAGGAGCGTCAGCGTTCCAATAATTAACGTCTGGATAAGAACGTTTGTTTCGATTCCCAGGAGATTCCCGAACAGGATGTGCATGAAATGGACATTTCCCGGCGTTGCCACCAGCAAAATCATCCCTACGCCAAGAAACCCCGTAAAGGAAATCCCCAAAAGGGCGTCCGGTTTTACCGTGGTCAGATTGCGTACCGCGCCGGCAATCATGACGCATGCTACACCGCTGACAATCGCGCCAACTGCCATCGGTACCCCGATGATATAGGCGAAAATAACGCCAGGTAGAATGGCGTGAGACATTGCATCGCCAATTAATGCCCACCCTTTTAGCACAATAAAACAGGAGAGAACCGCACAGACAGAACAGACAAAGGCACCTGTTGCCATCGCCTTTAACATAAAGCCGTACTGTAATGGCTGAAGCAGTGATGTCAGAATTACATCGAAACTCATTGAGTAGTTTCCCTTTTGAGCGCCCCACGGCGACGGCGGGTTGCCAGAATGCCTTTACCGGGCGCGAAGAATAACGCCAGAATAAAAATAGCGGTCTGAAGGACGACTATCGCTCCCCCCGTTGAGCCATCAAGGAAATAGCTGGCATAGGCTCCTCCCATGCAGGCCAACGCAGCCAGAGCAGGCGCAATGAACAGCATCCGTGAGAACTTTTGCGTCCAAAGCTGCGCTGTTGCCCCTGGCGTTATCAGCATAGCGACAACCAGTAAGGCCCCTACTGCCTGCAGAGCCGCTACCGCAGCCAGCGACAAAAGAATAAGTAACATCAGATGCAGAGCAGTGACGTTGAGACCGATTGCCCGCGCGTGACTCGGGTCAAAGCAGTAAATCAGCAGATCTTTCCATTTGGCAGCAAATGCGATGATACAGATGACGCCGATAACAGCCACCTGAAGGAGGTCAGCACTGGAAATACCCAGCAGGTTACCAAAGAGAATCGTCTGAATTCGAATATTGGCAGGAAAAACCGAAATGATGAAAAGCCCTGCCGCAAAAAAAGCGGTGAACACAACGCCAATCACAGCATCATTTTTCAGGGCTGAATTCCGCTCGATCACTCCTATCCCCAACACCGCCAGTAGTCCAGCAACAAAAGCGCCGAGAGCTAAAGGTCCGCCGAACAGCGCGGCAACGGCAACGCCCGGTACAACGGAATGCGAAAGCGCATCGCCCAGCAGCGACCATCCTTTGAGCGTCACAAAGCATGACAAAAGACCACATAATGCGCCAACTGCAGCGCCGCCAAACATGGCTTTTATCATAAAGGTATAGCTGAGAGGTTCAGCAAGCAGGGAGAGAAGGGAATGTCCTGTCATCCTGATGCTCCTTCCCCGCCAGACGCCCTGCCGCCGTCTTGCGACGCAGCAGCAGATACGCCGACTGGTAACTGATTAATCGCACCACCAAAGGTTTTACCCAAATTATCCGGAGTGTAAGCCTCACTCACCGAGCCGGAAGCAATCAGGGTAACGTTGATCATCATAATCTCGTCACAAAATCCTGGCACGCCTGCAAGGTTGTGCGTGGAAACAATGATGATACGCCCCTCTTCCCTTAACTCCCGTAAAATATCAATAATGGCGTGTTCAGTCTTTACATCGACACCGGTAAAAGGCTCATCAAGCAGCATAATAAGACTCTGCTGTGCGAGCGCACGCGCCAGGAAAACACGTTTTCGCTGGCCGCCGGACAGTTCACCAATCTGACGGTCAGCAAAGGCACCCATGCCAACACGATCCAGACTTTCCGCGACAATTTCCGCATCTTTTTTTGAAGGAATCCGCAAAAAGCCCATACGGCCCTGACGGCCCATCATCACTACGTCGCGTACCGATACGGGAAAAGTCCAGTCTACTTCTTCGGTCTGGGGGACGTAAGCAATCACGTTCTGCTTCTGCGCCCATTTGACGGGTTGATGGCAGATATTCACTTTACCTCGCGTGGGAGTAACGAATCCCATGATCGCCTTGAATAACGTCGATTTCCCTGCCCCGTTCATGCCGATGAGTCCACAAATAGTGGGCTTTCGGATTTCAAAGCTGACATCTGACAACCCGATATTGCCGCCACGGTAAGAGACGGTTAGTTCCTCTACGCTGACAGTCGGAGAGAGACTATTCATGCTGCTATCATCAATTGTTGACATTGAAAGCCTTCAGTATGGTTTTCGCGTTGTAGTCGAGAAGCTTAATGTAGGTTGGCGCTGGGCCTTCATCGCTGGTCAGGCTGTCAACAAAGAGCGTACCGCCAAATTTCGCTCCCGTTTCTGAAGCAACCTGCTTCATCGGTTTATCGTTAACCGTACTTTCGCAGAACACGGCCGGAACATGATTTTTTCGAACTTGATCGATGACGCGACGAATTTGTTGCGGCGTTCCCTCTTCGTCAGCATTTACACCCCATAAATACAGTTCATTGAGATTGTAGTTACGTGTCAGGTAGGAAAACGCACCTTCACAGGAAACCAGCGTACGCTCGTTTGCCGGAATTTTCGCAAGCATGCTGGAGATAGGGGCGTTCAGAGCCTCAAGCTTTTTTGTATAGTCTGCCGCGTTGCGATCATAGGTAGCAGAGTTAGCAGGGTCGATCTTATTAAGTGCTTTACGGATGTTCTCAACATAAACCACGGCATTGGCGGGAGACATCCAGGAGTGTGGATTGGGCTTACCTGAATACTCGCCGTCCTTAATCATCATGGGCTCAATGCCATCCGACACCACGACATTAGGCACGTCATGTACGCCCTGAAAAAACTTATCGAACCAGCGTTCCAGGCCAAAACCATTGCGCAAAACCAGGTCAGCTGACTGAGCTTTCACGATATCCAGCGGCGTAGGCTGATAGTCATGAATTTCCGCACCGGGTTTTGTAATGGATTCCACAATGGCTTTATCACCAGCCACATTTTGCGCGATATCCTGCAGGATCGTAAATGTGGTCAGGATTCTTTTGGGTTTTGTATCTTGTGCCGTTGCCGGGCTGACAATCAGTAAGGATGTCACTGCCATCACAGAGGCAACGAAAAGACGTCTGGCTTTTTTCAGCATTTGCATACCCTCAATTGATGAAAAAGAGAACAAACATAGCAATTGCTATAATACATAGCAATTGCTATCTAAATAAGAGAAGTAATGTCTTTCCCGATTGGTGTTTAACTGACTATTTATATTGAAAAAAATGCCATGGCAGACAATGATTTTGCTGGTTCTGGGTGGATGCAAAGTCAGTTTTGTTTGAAAACAATAAATTACTACATCAGACTATGCTCTTTTAAGGAGCCAGCATCATGTTTCAAAGATACCACTGAAAATTAAATAATAGTTAAATTCATATAGTTACCCCGAAACCTCTTCTTGGTGCATTTTTAACACATCAAAGAAAAATAGTTTTAAAAATATGCGTCAGGTGCGTTCAACATAACGAACCCGATAGTTCTTTACCGACGCGAGAGCCTGTGTTCCCAAACCCGTCGATAACCGCTTTAACATTGCCGATGGCCATGGAATCTCTTCCTTAGTCAAGACAGGCATCGCGACGTTAGTCCCTGTCAGGAGGCAATAATCCGACTTGCCACTGAATGCCTCCCTGGGCGACTGGATCAGATCAAGGGCGACGAAAAAGCAGGGAATGGTTTCAAAGCGCCCAGTATGCTGACATCCATTGTTACATTATAACATAACAAAGTATTCCAACTTTATGAACTACTGGTTTTTAATAGCATCTCAGTGGCGCGGGAGATTAAAAGCATTCATTTTTTGATACCTAAAGAGGCGGTTAATGTTTAGCTTAAACAATTACAGGCAATTTTTTTTGCCAATTTTTACAGGGTTGTATATTGGGGTTTTATTAAATGCCCCCATTTTTATTCGAAGGTTTCATCAGCTTCGCTTTGAAAATTTCCAATCTGTATTAGTTGAAATTATCTCTTCGTTTTTCTTTGTAACATTCTTGGCACTACTGTGCTCACTAACAGGGAAATATATTTCTCGATTTCTCCTGACGCTAATCTTTATTTTCTCTTCAGCTGCAAGCTACTATATGATATTTTTTAATGTTGACATAGGCTATGGTATTATTGCAGCTGCGTTAACAACAGATATAGGCCTTTCTAAAGAGTCAGTTGGCTGGCATTTTTTCTTATGGCTATTATTGATTAATATAATCCCTCTTTGGGTAATCTGGCGAAGAAAAAGCACCACTATCGGACTTGTTCAAAACAAAAAACGCCTTTGGTCTTTTAAAGCAATTGCAATAACTTTAACCGCGTTTGGTTGCTGGTTACCTTTAAATTTAATGGGCAAAGTGCAAGACGAGCAGGATAAAAAGGTAAATCGTATGATGGCCAGTTATGGTGGTATCGTAGCAGGTACTTATTCACCCTCAAACTGGTTGTTGAGCATAGGATTGCTTGCTTATAGTTCATATAGTCAGGCTGAAGATAACCGTAACCTTTACGATCCTGCTGAGCATTTTAAATACGCTCTACCCAAAAGTGCAGATAGCCTTTACATCGTGTTCATTATTGGAGAAAGTGCGCGACGGGATCATATGGGATTATATGGGTATCATCGCAACAATACTCCATATCTTGATCAGGAAAAAAATCTGGTTCATCTTCAGGGTTATTCATGTGATACATCAACAAAACTGTCCCTGCGCTGTATGTTTGTGAGAGAAGGTGGCGCATCTGAAGCCCCTCAAAGAACACTCAAAGAAATGAATGTTTTTTCAGTTATGAAAAAGCAGGGCTTTTCTTCAGAGCTATTTTCAATGCAGAGTGAGGCGTGGTTTTATAATAAAGTTATGGCTGACAGCTATGCCATTCGTGAAACCATTCAGTCGGAAAAAAGGCATGCTGGCGAACCAGTAGATGATATGTCGCTGGTTACTGAACTACAGGATTCTTTGATAAGGCATCCGAACGGAAAACATATTATTATCCTTCATACCAAAGGATCGCACTATATGTACACCGAACGCTACCCAAGAGCTTTTGCACTTTATAAGCCCGAATGCCAGGGTATTGATGACAGCTGCGGCACCCAAGAAATGATTAACTCTTATGATAACAGCCTTCTTTATACAGATTACTTTCTGAAGAAAACTTTCGACAGTTTAAGAAACAAAAATGCCATTGTTTTTTATGCCTCAGATCATGGTGAATCTATTTCTAATAACATGCATTTTCATGGCACTCCAAGAGATTATGCTCCTGTAGAACAACGCACTATTCCCATCATGGTTTGGGCTTCTGATAAGTTTCTTTCTAATGAAGAAAACCAAAAATCATTTGATAAGTTAAAAGGTCTCGAAGTTAACAAGACGCCAGTGTTTCATGAAAAGCTGTTTGACAGCATTTTGGGATGCTCTGGATTTACTTCTCCTGATGGTGGCATTAACCAGTACCGTAACTGGTGCGCTCACTAAAACATAGCGGTTGAAAAAGCCAGGCTGATATAAATAATTTATTAGCCTGGCTGGCTTCCGGATACATCAAGCGAAAACAGAAGAAAAACACATTCTACCCACGCTGATTTTATTAGGTATCATTCATAAGTGCCCTATTGTGCGGCTGGAAAATGCAACGTGGAAAAGGCCGGAAAATCTTGAGCAGATTTTCCCAGCAGCCGATCTGGCGAAAATTCACTCAATAATTCAGCACGTTGGCCTGTTAACATCTCATTCGCAACTAATCTTCCCAATAAGGGTCCCAGCGTCATGCCGCTATGCGTTACCATCAGGTAAGTCCGCTTATGTGGCGTTACATAGCCAATCCCCGGCAACCCATCTGCCGGACGGGAGCGCTGCCCCACCGCGATACGCTCAATTTTCGCAAATTCACAGTTATCGAACAGTCGGCGCAGTCTGTTAAGCATTTCTTGCCCTACATAGCCCTGTACGGCAGCTGGCGCAGCAGGATTAGCGCAATAATCGAGATCGGGTGCCTGAAGCAGTAATCTGCCGCCGCCGTCTGGCCTGACGTTAAGCTGTGGCGATATCAGATTAGCACTCAGCTGAGTAAATAATGGCGTTGTCACCGCGAGGAAGCCACAGGCTATTTTATTGGCCTGACTGGCATCGATTAATGCCAGTTTTAAGTCGAGGCACGCCATTAACTCCTGTGACCAGCGGCCGGTTGCTATGACGAGTTGATCGCCTTGCCAGCAAGAACTATCGGACAGCGCCAGGCTGACCTCTCTTTCATTTTCCTGAATATCGACTACGTCAGCAAAATTATTCAGCTTTGCACCACAGCGTCGTGCTTCAGACCAGAGCCAGGCCAGCAAAATGGCAGGATGAAGCAGGCATTCTTCAGGGAAATGCCAGAATGCATCAGCGCGGGGATCGAGACGAATTTCAGGCACGCGCTGCGTTATCTGTGCGCGCGTCAGCAGTAGCGTTCGGTAATTCAACGCCTGCAGCGAAGTGACGCGTTTTTCCAGACGTGTCTTTGCTTGCTCATCAGTAGCCCATTCGTAAGTACCAGAGCGAATCAGCCATTGCCCTTCCGTTTGTGCCTGTTCCTGCAAAGCAACATGTTCCTGCATTGCGGCCACATTCAATTGGTAATAGCTCTCTGGCTGCTTACCGTTAGCATTAACCCATGCAAAGGTCGTGCTGCTGGTCCCTGCTCCGATATGCTGACGCTCGAAAATGGTTACGTCAGCACCAGCGATTGCCAGCGCGCGTGCGACAGAAAGTCCCAGCACGCCCGCGCCAATCACGGCAATACGTTTTTTCTGCATTATTAAGCTCACCTTTTTAGTCATTAAACATGTAGGATAGCTTCAGGCGCTGATAGCACAGGTCAAGCTACCGCATGGGCAAAATAGCGCATAATGCCACCTGCAATCGCGTGTGCGATCTTCATACGGAATACCTGTGTGCCTAACAAAACCTCTTCGTTGGGGTTGGTAATAAATGATGTTTCAACTAATACAGACGGGACTGAGGGCGATTTTAGCACAACAAACGCGGCCTGTTCTGTGTGCTGGCTGTGCATCGGATGAACTGCTTTCACCTGCCGGATAATATGCTGCCCCAGCTTCAGACTGTCCTGAATGGTCCGGTGTTGAACAAGATCAAACAAAACTCTTTGCAGAGCAGTATCTCTGGTCTGTACATCAATGTCCGTAAAGTCATCTGCTGCATTTTCTTTACTGGCCATATAGCGAGCAAGCGTACTGCTGGCACCACGCGTCGAAAGAGCAAATACAGATGCCCCATGCGCTTCGGGACGCGTAAAACCATCAGCGTGAATGGAAAGGAAAATATCAGCATTGTGCTGGTGCGCAATTTCGATCCTTTTATAGAGCGGGATAAATTCATCCACTTCACGCGTCAGTTTTACGTCGTATCCTTTATGCTGTTTCAGCAACGTGCGAATATTTTGCGCGATCTCCAGCACCACATGTTTCTCCTCGGAGCCCCGGTGTCCAATGGCACCGGGATCCTTTCCTCCGTGGCCAGGATCAATCATGACGCGTTTGACAGACTCTCGCGAACCGCTCCGGGATGACTGATGATGTGATGGGGAGCGTTGCGCTACACGCGACGACTCAGCGGGAATAAAGTGGAGCGTGGCAAACTCCTCTTTTGCCAGGGCTGGCAGGCAGAGTGAAAGACCCGAAAAAAGGAGCCGTCGGCGCAGCAGTGATATTTTTTTGTCAGAATTGCTTGTACTCATTGATGACGTTCCGTTAACAACTATCGTCATCTGCAAGCCAGGCTGCCGCCTGTTTAGCAAAATAGGTCAATATTCCATCGGCGCCTGCCCGCCGGAAACAGAGCAGTGATTCCATTACAGTCTGCCTTTCATCCAGCCATCCCTGCTGAAAGGCAGCCATGTGCATCGCATATTCACCCGATACCTGATAGGCAAAAACCGGTACGCCAAACTGGTTTTTTACCTCTCTGATAATGTCGAGGTAGGGCATGCCGGGCTTGACCATTACCATGTCCGCGCCCTCCTGCAGATCCTGAGCAACCTCATGCAGTGCCTCCAGTCGGTTAGCCGGATCCATTTGATAGCTGCGCTTGTCACCTCCGCGCAGAGCTGACGCCGAACCGACCGCATCACGGAATGGGCCGTAATAGCCAGAAGCATATTTAGCTGAGTAAGCCATAATCTGTACGTTGTGACAGAGGCTGGCCTCCAGCTGCTGCCGGATGATGCCGATACGGCCGTCCATCATGTCGCTGGGAGCAAGAATATCGGCACCGGCGTCAGCATGCGTCATCGCCTGGCGCACCAGCAGATCAACAGTAGCATCGTTCAGGACATACCCCTTTTCATCCACAATGCCATCCTGTCCGTGAGACGAATAGGGATCGAGCGCGACATCGGTGATAATGCCCAGCTGGGGAAAATGTCTTTTAAGCGCTCGAATGGCTCGAGGAATAAGCCCGTGTTCATTAAACGCCTCTTCTGCGCAAGGCGTTTTTACCCCACTGTCAATACAAGGGAAGAGCGCAATTGCCGGGATGCCTGATGCAACCAGCTCTTCTGCCTCCTTCAACAACGCGTCGACAGAGAAACGATAAATGCCCGGCATAGAAGTAACGGGCTGTCGTTGATTTTGTCCTTCCACCACAAACAGGGGACAGATCAAATCCTCTACGCCCAGCCGACTTTCAGCAGTCATGCGGCGGCTAAAGGGTTGTGCCCGATTGCGGCGCAGGCGGCGAGCCGGATAGCTTCCGGTTAAAACGAACTCCATATTGGTTACCTCTTAAAACAGGCTTGATTATCCCCGGTTAAATTCAAGCGGCATTCCGGCTGGCGAAGGTATAATTGCGCCTTCACGCCAGACGATATGACCATTAACAAAGGTCATGACAACGGTGCCCTGCAGCGGTTTGCCTTCAAACGGCGACCAGCCGCATTTATACAGCAGCTGCTCTCGCTGTACTTTGAGCTCAGCCTGCGGGTTGATCAGCACCAGATCGGCCCAGTAGCCTTCACGGATATAGCCACGATCTTTAATTTCAAAACGCTCCGCCACGGCATGGCTGGTTTTGGCAACAATTTGTTCGGGGGAAAAAATACCGCACTGGCAGAGATCGAACAGGGCGGGAAGCGCATGCTGCACCAGGGGTAATCCAGATGGTGCCTCAAAATAAAGCCTGCTTTTCTCCTCGATAAGATGCGGCGCGTGATCGGTGGCGATGACATCTATGACGCCCTCTTTTACGGCTTGCCACAGTGCCTGCTGGTGGTAGTGCGATTTTACCGAGGGGTTGGCTTTTAGCTTATGACCCAGCCAGGCGTAATCATTCTGATTAAAATATAAATGATGTATGCAGGCCTCAGCCGTTATACGTTTTTTCCTGAGCGCCGCGATTGTCGGCGCGGCCTCAAATAAAGACAGTTCCGCCGCTGTGGTGATATGCAGTACATGCAAACGCGTGCCATACTTTTTAGCCAGTGATACGGCAAGGGCAGAAGACTGATAGCAGGCCGCAACAGGTCGAATTCTGGCATGCTCTGCCGCCGGAATATCGTCGCCATACTTTTCCCGCCATAGCGCTTCGTTGTGTCTGATTAGCGGCGTATCTTCACAGTGGGTGGCCACAATGCAGGGCGCATGACTAAAGATGTTTTCCAGCACCTGTTCATTATCCACCAGCATGTTGCCGGTCGACGATCCCATAAATACTTTGATGCCACAGGCCTCATCTGCCTGCAGCGCACGGAGTTCACTGGCGTTATCGTTAGTGGCACCAAACCAGAAGCTGTAGTTCGCTGCTGAGTGTTGTGAAGCGCGCTGAAACTTATTCTGCAGCGCCTGCCGCGTTGTCGTCGGCGGCATGACATTGGGCATCTCCATATAACTGGTAATGCCGCCGGCAACAGCAGCCCGAGATTCCGTTGCAATAGTGGCTTTATGGGTCAGTCCGGGCTCACGAAAATGAACCTGATCGTCAATCATACCAGGGATTAACCACAGCCCTTCTGCATTGATAATCTCCCAGCCAGCCAGGGGCGTAATATCTGCTGCAATTTTTTCTAGGCGACCGTTGACTATCAGCACATCAGCCTCTGAACGGCAATTGTCATTGATAAGCGTGGCGAATTTTATCAGCGTATGTTTCAAGCCTGCTCCTTATGACCGGTATTCCTGACAACGGCTATGATGTAGGCGGAAAACTGCAGCCGACGCCTGGTCGGCTGCGTTGAAATTAACGGGCTTTTGCCGGTTGAGAAGGGATTTGGCAGCGTGATGCCAGTAAATCCAGTGCCTCGCCGATAAGTAGCGTGCCGATGCTCTCACCGTTACGATCGCGAACAGTCACGCGCCCCTGCACTGCTTCTTTTCCGCCCACGATGAGCATATAAGGCACACGAGCCAGCGTCATTTCACGGATTTTGAGACCCATTTTTTCATTACGCAGATCGCAGTCGCAGCGTATTCCTCGTTTACGAAGTTCAGCCACAATTTGCTGTGCATAGAACGTCTGCGGCTCTGAAATGGTCATCACGACGGCCTGAACGGGGGACAGCCAGGCGGGAAGTTTGCCGGCATAGTGCTCAAGCAGAATGCCGGTGAAACGCTCAAGGGATCCAAATAACGCTCGATGCAGCATAACCGGGCGTTGCATTGTGCCGTCTTCTGCTACGTATCGCATATCGAAGCGCGCCGGGAGGTTCATGTCGACCTGGAGCGTACCGCACTGCCAGTCTCGTCCGATGGCGTCACGCAGCACAAATTCCAGCTTCGGTCCGTAAAACGCACCTTCGCCGGGGTTGATGCTCCACGTAAGCGCTTCAGCAGTCAGAGAAGATTCAAGGGCTTGCTCGAGGCGATCCCATTCTTCATCGCTGCCGATACGTTTTTCTGGCCGGGTGGAGAGCTTGATGGCTACGTCAGTGAAGCCAAACTGACGGTAAATATCCAGCACCAGCTTCAGGATATCGCGGCACTCCGCCTCCACCTGTTGCCCGGTACAAAAAATATGCGCATCGTCTTGAGTAAAATGGCGGACGCGCAGCAGACCATGTAGCGAGCCAGATGGCTCATAGCGGTGCACCTTGCCAAATTCCGACATTCTTATGGGCAGATCGCGATAGCTTTTTATGCCATGGTTAAACAGTGCCACAGCGCCGGGACAGTTCATCGGCTTCAACGCAAGCGTGCGGCCATCCTCCGTTTGCGTAGTAAACATATTGTCGCGGTAGTTTTCCCAGTGGCCGGAAATCTCCCACAGCGAACGATCCATCACGTCGGGAGTATTCACCTCAACATAGCCGGCATCGTCATGACGCTGGCGCATATAGCGAATCAGCCGCTGGAACAGCGTCCAGCCATGCGGGTGCCAGAACACAGCGCCAGGCGCATCATCCTGGAAGTGAAACAAATCAAGATCGCGGCCTAATTTGCGGTGATCGCGCTGCTCCGCCACAGCGCGGCTTTCAAGCCAGCCAGTGAGTTGCCTCGGGGTTGCCCAAGCCGTCACGTGGATACGCTGCAGCTGTTCTTTGCTGGCATCGCCTTGCCAGTAAGCACCTGCAACACTCAGTAGCTTAAAGTTACGCAGGAAGCGGGTATTCGGCACAGGCGGGCCTGGGAAAATATCGACACCGTCCTGATGGTGCCATAGCGTCACCTGCCCATGGCTGCCAGTCTGCTCCAAGAAATGAACTTTATAAGGTTCGTTTTGCGCCTCAAACCATGAAACAGCTTCATCATATTCAACCCGCTCCGTCAGCAGTGGCGTTTCATGAGCAACAAGCTGAGTCATACGTTGCTCAATGCGAACCAGGTCAGCCGTAGTAAAGGGGACTGAGCTAAAAAAGTCGTAGTAAAAGCCGTAATCATTGATACCAGCCTCGACCCGTTGCGCATTGGGGAACAGCTCTTTAACTGCCTGACCCAGGATTAGCGCACAGCTACGCCGGATAATGCCAAACGCCTCTTTATCATGCAGCGTGATGATATTCAGCCGGGCATCTGTGGACAGTTCGGCGCTGAGATCGACCGCCTCGCCGTTAAGTTCAGCCGCGATAGCGCTGTCAAATACGGCTTTGCCCATGCTTTTGGTAACTTCAACCAGCGTATTGCCTTTTGGAAAGATTTTTTGAGAACCATCAGGCAGCGTCAGTGACACACTGTTATTGGGATTGGAAACGACTTCCGACATCATATTTGCGGCGTCCAGATTGTTTAAATGCAACTTAACTGCAATAGAAAAGCCGCAAGATATCGCAACTAAGTTGCATTATCAATATTCTTTTTAGGGTCTTCACTGTTTTGACGACCGTGTATTCTCAGTACGCAGCCGCTGCTGGCAAAAGGGGATATGGCCTGCCGACAAGACAGGCCATGCAGGCATCAGAATTCGTTGCGCAGATGCTGATAACCTTCTACCAGCTGGACATTAGTAGTTGCCACCTCTTCGGAGAACTGCAGGGAGGCGGGATCGACGCGGTCAAAAGCGGCTAAATCGCTGTCTGGCCCGACGCGCTCGGTTGAGGGAATATAGGTATTTTCCGGCAGCGTAACGCCATCAACCACGGCGTTATAGCGGATCACGCAGCCAGACTGAATGTGACAGTTGAACAGCACACTGTTGAAACCAATGAACACGCGATCATCAACCTTACAGGGTCCATGTACAATGGCGCGGTGAGCGATTGAACTGCCGCTGCCAATAGTGACGGCGGCGCCGCTTTTCGAATGGATGACCACACCATCCTGAATATTGGAATGCGAGCCGATAATAATCGGCTCCATTTCACCTTGCTCATTGATTTCGTCAGCTCGAATAACGGCATAGGGCCCCACGTAGACATAATCTTCAATGATTACCCGGCCGCAGATTACCGCAGTGGGATCGATAAATGCTTTGGTTGATACCTGAGGGGAATGCCCGGTGGGGTTTTTACGCAACATAGCTTTATTTATTCCTTACGACTGACCTTAGCAACAGCGTTGTGCGCATGCAGACTTTCCTGATGCTCAACGCGAATATCGAATGAACTGAATTCTGTTTCTTTTTGCAGCGCCTGATACAGACGGCGGGCCGCATCCTCACAAAACATCAGGTTCTGGCCACAGGCGAGCGCAAAAGCTTGCTCATCACTGCGCTTTACAGCCGTCTGCACGGCAGTTCCGAGGGCCAGCTCACAGCGATCAATAAGATGGCGAAAGGGAAAGGCAGAACATTCAGGTTTGAGTTTGACCTCGATCCAGGCCCAGCTGCGTTGGCTGTGCGGCGTAGCGGGCAACCCCTGCTCGCCTAACCAGGAGACGACTTCTTCCAGCGGCAGACGATCCAGACGTTGACCAAACGCATTACGGAACGCGAGCTGAGCGACCTGCCGGCTGAGTGCTGCCGAAGCAGGACAGGTAGAGGCATAAGGAATGCCTACCTTCATATTGATCTCATCCGTTTTGCCTGCTCGGGCCGTGAGCGAAACAGGATAGGCTTTCCAGCCTGACTGACTGGAATTAAGGGATTTTCGTGACAGCAGCAGATCGCCGCGGATAGCCAGACTCGCGTCATTGCTTTGTCCCGGATGGGATGAGAGGAAAGCGCTCAACACATCATGAACGCGTTGCGGTGTGACTTCGCCTTCCGTTAAGCTATCCAGCAGCATATACAACCGCGACATATGAATGCCTTTTGCTGCCATCTCATTGTTAAGCAAGTTGATGCCCGCATCGACTCTGGCATTGACGGGGCGGCCTTCAAACTCAAGCGGCAGGTCAATCTGTTCCATGCCGACCCAGTCCAGTGCAATATCTTGCAATTCACTGGAAGAAGACTGCACATCCGCCAGTGACCGCGGGCAAAGCGCATGAGAGGTTGTCATAAATTCATCCTCTGTTGTTTATAATGCCGTGAATGGATGCGGAAATTAGCTCTGACCGCGGGGCTATTTACGATACTGCGCCTCTACCATTTCCTGTTTTATCTTGGCGTCGATTGAAAGCTCAGCCGTAGGCCGCAGCAGCAGGCGCGCCAGCCCGATGGGCTCACCGGTTTCGCGACAGTAGCCGTACTCACCGTTTTTGACGCGCTGCAAGGCCGCATCAAACTTCGGAACCAGGCGACTTTCGCGATCGATTTGCCGGAAAAGCAGCCGTAGCTCCTCCTCACGCAGCGCCTTGTCAGCCTCATCGCCATGTTG
This sequence comes from Candidatus Pantoea soli, assembly GCF_007833795.1. Lineage (NCBI taxonomy): Bacteria > Pseudomonadati > Pseudomonadota > Gammaproteobacteria > Enterobacterales > Erwiniaceae > Pantoea > Candidatus Pantoea soli. The sequence continues at coordinate 156,280 of NZ_CP032704.1, forward strand.
CTCGCTGCGCTCAAGCTGTGTTTTCAAATAGTCGATATGCGCAATCAGCTCGCTACGTTCATGGCTCAACAGACGTAAAAAGAAATCGAGCTGTTGCGAATTCATATACGCTTCCGGAGGCATCGCCAGAATGGCTTGCTGCTCAGAAGACAAAATGCCGGTCATGATCACCCCCTAATTTTTTTGAAACGTTATATCATAACAATACAGAAATAAAAAAATGGCCTGGGTTTCGCTCAATCAGACGCGCAAAAAGTAAGCCGCACCACCTGACAAAGCGACATACCTCAGACTGACACGCGTGCGATGCGTTGCGGCCAGGGGTCGCTAAAGATGCCACCGCTACGCCACCATAAAATTTCATCTTCCGTCAGGAAACAGCGTTTCAACGCCATGGCAAAAGCGTTCGCAGCGTCCTCTTCGCCGATGACTGTCAGGCTGCAACGGCGATCGCCAAAACGTCCTGGCGCGCTGTCAACTTCCTGCTGGAGTATCTGCCGCTCTTCGGCTGTAAGGTGGTTATTGGTATGGCGCAGGATCCCCGCCTTCCAGTAGCTGATAAATTCCAGGTTGATACTCCCGGTAGCCTGATTCCACAGCAATGCCAGATCATCGCGACCCGGTAGCCAGAAAAAGCCTTTGCTGCGATAAACGCCAGTGCTCATAAACTGATGGCAGGTATCCCATAAACGCTGCGGGTGAAAAGGCCGGTCATCTTCAATCACTGCCGCTTTCATCGCCCAGGCCGAACGCTCTCCCGAGAGTGAATTGTCCACCTCCTCAGCCAGTTCATCAATCAGCTGACTGACGCGATGGAAATCGTAATCAGGGAGGTTTTGTAACTTGCCCAGTGCCAGATTGCCTCTGGGAACAGCCATGACGGCAACATAAGGATTCAGCGGATGGATCGCCTGAGCGATACTTTTCACCAAGTCAGCAGGCAGCCGGTCGTTTTTGGTCAGGATGAGATGACTACAGAACATAATCTGCTCTGCCAGCAAATTTTCTATATGGCGCTTGCCCGCCTGCAAATTAGCCTGCAGGCGTGGAATAAGCGCGGAGCCTGCAGCAAAATCATCGTTTAACATTACGCTATCTACCAGCGAAAGAAACCCCTTCAGCTGCACGTGGGGATGGCGGCGAAAATAGCGCACCAGCGGCAGCGGATGACTGCTGCCGGATGTTTCCAGCAGGATCATATCAGGATGATGATGGGCGAGGATTTGCTGCAGAGCATCATCAAGCTTTGTGATGCCACTCGCGCTACTGATGCTGTCAGCAGAGACGGTAAAGAAGTTATGCTTGCTGGCATTAACCAGTTCGGTATTAGCAATCAGCACCCCATCAACATCCAGTTCGCTCATGTCATTGACGATGACACAGGCGGTCAGACCTTGCCGATGCGCCTGAATGAGCAGGCTTTTCAGCAAGGTGGTCTTACCCGCACCAAGAAAGCCGTTCAGGATGGTCAGTGGAACTTTTGCCATATCGTCTCCTTTCCCACAGGCATAAACTCGCCTGGACTTAACGCAATCAGATTGCAATAATATAGACTCAAGTTCAAAACACAACTGAATTGCATTGACGGGGTATCTGAGTGGATAAAAAGGCTGCACCGGCCAGCAAGTGGCATCAGATAGTGCGATCGCATGGATTTCGTGTCACCTCCGCAATACTGGCAACGCTTGGTTGCCTGGAGCAGAGTGATGAGGCATTGAGTCATGAAGCGCTGACCCTGAAGCTGGGTGAGCAGGCCCCGGACCGCGTTACGCTCTATCGCATACTGGAACGTCTGATACAGGCAGGAATAGTGCAGAAATACACTGATTCTTCCCGAACCCAGCATTTCTCGCTCAAGCAGGATGTGGCCATGGGCAGCTTTGAGTGCGATCGGTGTCATCACGTTATACCTATTGAGAACGATCCTGTTCTGGCCGCCGCGATGCAGTTAGTTAAAGCGCGCCTGACCGAACAGGGAATGGCTGAACGTGAGGTGACGCTTGCCAGCTACGGTATCTGCTCCGACTGTAACCAACCTCCCCAGTCCTGATTTACTTCCTCTCTGATTCTTCACGTGTCTTTGCACGTGATTTTTTTCACGGCTAATAGGATTAGTGCTTGATTAAACTAACTAACACCTGGGGCGGGCAGAAACAACTGCTCGTTCCGATTCGTCCGGGCCATATCGGGATGTACGTTTGCGGCGTAACTGTCTACGACCTGTGTCATCTGGGCCATGGGCGTACCTTCGTGGCGTTCGATACGATTGTGCGTTATCTGCGCTTTTCCGGCTACAACGTAAAATATGTGCGCAACATTACCGATATTGATGACAAAATCATCTCACGCGCCCGCGAGACTGGAGAAATATGGCAAATGCTGGTGGCGCGAATGACGCATGAAATGCATCAGGATTTTGCAGCGCTGAATATCCTGCCGCCAGACGTTGAACCCAAACCAACCGAGCATATCCAGCAAATCATTGCGATGATCGAGCGGCTGATTCAGCGCGGTCACGCCTACATAACCCGCGAACATGACGTGATGTTCTCGACGGAAACTGCCAGAGATTACGGCAAGCTGTCTGGGCAGAATATTGTCAACCTGAGGTCTGGCGCGCGCGTATCAGTTAACACAGAGAAAAATAATCCGCTTGATTTTGTGCTCTGGAAGGCGGCCAAAGCGGGCGAGCCATGCTGGGATTCCCCCTGGGGTGCAGGCAGACCAGGCTGGCATATTGAGTGCTCAGCGATGAACAGCTATCACCTTGGTACGCACTTCGATATTCATGGCGGCGGGTCTGATCTTATCTTTCCTCATCATGAAAATGAGATAGCCCAGTCCACCAGCGCACATGATGGTCCCTATGTGAATTACTGGATGCATACGGGCATGGTTACCGTCGAACAGGAGAAAATGTCTAAGTCGCTGAACAACTTTCTGACGTTGCGCGACATGCTGCAGCAGTACGATGGTGAAGTGTTACGCCTGTTCTATATGACAGGCCACTATCGCAAGCCACTTAATTTCAGCCGGGATAATGTAGACGCGGCGCGCTCTTCGCTGACCCGGCTCTATTCAGTCTGCAGACTGGCCTGCGGATCGCCTTCTGCACAGCATGAGCAGTGGCAGGCGCGCTTCCAGCAAGCGATGAATGACGATTTCAATACGCCGAAGGCGCTGGCCGTGCTGTTTGATCTCGCGCGTCTCATTAATCAAACGCTCGTCAGCGATCCTGATGGAGCTGCCGCGCTCGCCGCTACGCTAAAACAGCTTGGCAATGTGCTGGGTCTGTTATGCCGGGAACCTGAAGAGTGGCTACAAAGCAATCCTTTATGGGATCAGTCGCAGCTCAATACTATCGCCGCCCGCGTAAAGGAGCGCGAAGAGGCGCGACAAAATCACGAGTGGGCGCGCGCAGATGCGCTTCGTCTCTGGCTTGAAGAACAGGGTGTGGAACTTGAGGATAAAGGTGGCAAAACGCACTGGAAAGTCAGATAAACCCTCGCCGCAAAGAAGAATTCTCGATTGATTTATGTTATGTTATAACATATCTATTTAGGCAGGATAGCGTTATGACCGAACATAAAGATGTCATTATTGTCGGTGCCGGCCCCGCTGGGGTCGGCATGGCATCACTCTTACGCCGCATTGGCGTTGAAAATATGCTGGTGATTGATCGCTATGAAGTGGGCGCTTCTTTTGTACGCTGGCCGCAGGAAACCCGGTTTATCACCCCCTCGTTTTATTCCAATCCCTTTGGTCAAATCGATCTGAATGCGGTAAATCCCGCGTCGTCACCTGCCCTCTCCGCCGGAGTGGAGCACCTTGACGGCACCGCCTATGCAAAATATCTCCAGGAGGTTTTACGCGACAGCGGCGCAGAGGCGCTGACCAGCACGCATATCGTTGAAGTCTCTCTGACGCAGAAAGGCAGCTTCCGTCTCTTTTCTTCATCCGGTCAAAAATGGGTAACCCCTGTGCTCATCTGGGCAACCGGAGAATACCAGTTCCCTGATAAAAACGTGTTTGAGGGTGCCGAACATTGCCTTCACTACAGTCGGGTGAACAGCTGGAGAGATTTTAAACAGGACGACTACGTCATTATCGGCGGCTATGAAAGTGCAGTGGATGCGGCTATCAATCTGCTTGAGCAAGGTTGTCGCGTCAAGCTCCTGACTCGCTCCGCGCCATGGGCAAACAACCATATTGCGGACCCCAGCATAAGTCTTTCTCCGTGGACGCGTCAGCGCCTGCAACAGGTCATGGATAATCGCTATTTTGAAATCTATGAAGATGCTGACGTCACTTCCGTTCTGAAAACGTCGAGTCCAGATGGTGGCTATCGCATCCACACGGCTAACGGGCGCGCATGGTGCTCGCATCAGCGACCGATTCTGGGAACGGGATTTCTTTGCGGAGGCGGCGCGCGCCAGCTGGCACCCTTCTTTGACTGGAACGCGGCCGGCTTTCCTTTACTGACGCCAGAAGACGCTTCGACACGCTTCCCAGGTTTGTATTTGGTCGGTCCTCAGGTCCGCCACGAACAGCACATTTACTGTTTTATCTATAAATTCCGAGAACGCTTCGCTGTAGTAGCGAAAGCCGTAGCGCAACAGTTGAATCTGCCTTTAAGGGATGATGACCTGAAATTGCTGACCGAAGACATCTGCTGTCAGGATGACAGGTGCCATTGTTGAAGGGAGCGCGCGATGAAAAATGTGGCCTTGATTGGTTTCGAAAGTACTGGCAAGTCGAGTTTGTTTAACCTGCTGACGCGCAGTTCAGTCAGTGATGAACGTAATTTCCGAGGCTCCAGTATCATCTGTCGCGAAAAGTCTCTGGAAAATGGGCAGGTAAAGCTGATCGATACGCCGGGCATACGCTATAAAAGCGACAACACCACCACCGAGCTGGCGCTTTCGGCACTGCAGCGCAGCGACACGGTGGTTGTCGTTATGCGCGCGACCGATGCCTTTTCCGAATGGGAGAAGCTCACCCCGTTACTGCAGCGCAGCCATCAGCAGGTGGCCATCGTATTAACTTTTGCGGATAAAGTGATAGCGGGTCTGGAACAGATTATACGCGTTCTGCGTGAGTCAGCGCAGGTGCCAGTTATGGCGCTGGACGTACGGCGTGCCAGTGAAGAGGGCCTTCAGCTACTGCTCCGCCTGATTGAACAAGCTGGCCAGCCGGGTTCGCTGGCTTATGTCAGCAATAACTCTGTTCCGGTTCTCAATATTTCCACCCATTCCCCACAGCAAACCTGGTTTGAACATCCTCAGGCGGGCCCACTGCTTGCACTCATCGCCGTTGGGTTATTATTTGCTGTGCCAGTCTGGGCTGCCTGGTATTTTTCCAGTTTGCTTCAGCCGCTGGTTGAAGTAACTGCCATTCACCCAATCGAAAGTGTTTTATCCCAGTCACCTACACTGCTACAGGCTCTGCTTACTGGTAGTTACGGGCTGATTTCGCTCGGTATCTATTCATTCATCTGGGCCTTTCCCGCCGTTTTGTTTATGGCGTTTTCAGTGGCAATAGCAGAAGACAGCGGAATAAAAGAGCGCATTATTTTCGCTCTCGATCCGTGGCTATGCAGGATAGGCCTGAACGGTACAGACATGATCCCGCTTTTAAGCGGTTTCGGTTGTAACGTAGTCGCCGTCTTTCAGACCCGAAGCTGTTCGCGCTGTTCGCGGCAGAATTGTATCTCCACAATTGCCTTCGGAGCGGCATGCAGCTACCAGACAGGTGCCACGCTCTCTCTGTTCAGCGCCGCAGGACATCCCGCACTGTTTGCGCCTTATCTGTTATTGCTTTTTATTACCGGGTGCGTGCATACCCGCCTCTGGAAAAACCGCTCCGTGGAAAATACAGAACGGCTGGAAATGGCGCCAGGCTGGTTGCAGTGGCCGCGCTGGCGTGCGCTACGCTGGTCCGTGAAAAACAGTTTTTCTCAGTTTCTCCTTCAGGCTATGCCCCTTTTTTTGATTATTTGCGTTATAGGGAGCTTGCTGGATTATCTGGCCATTATTGACGCAATAAGCCATGCGCTTGCGCCTGTCGCTGCGTTTTTTCATCTGCCGGCAGAAGTGTTACCTGGCATTATTTTTTCGCTGATACGCAAAGATGGGCTGATGGTACTTAACCAAGATTCTGGCGCGCTTATTCAAACATTAACGCTGTCGCAGCTTATTTTGCTTGTCTGGATCGCATCAACGCTAATGGCTTGTCTGGTCACCGTTCTCATCATTGCGCGTGAGGTATCCTGGCGCTTTGCTGCCAGACTGGCAGCAAAACAGGCTGTTAGTTCGTTAGTTATTGCAATGGCGATTACCCTGATTTTCACTTAATAATGGAGTAAATATGATCCCGCAGAATTACCAGCAATGGCGTCACTGCATCGTTAATGAATGCCGTATTGAGCTGACGCCATTATATATTCAACAACGGCTTCAGGTTTTGAATGATAAGAGCCATCAGGAAACGAAACGACTCACCTTTCTTTATGGAAAAACCCATCTTGAAAAGTTGATTACATGGTTTAATGCCGCGGCATGTGAGGCTTTGACAGCGGCGCCAGGTAAAGCTGCCCCGGGTTTCCATTGATTTCTGTTACCCAGCGGATATAGCCGCTGGGTAACATTATATCCGTGCGCCTTTGCCTACTCCTTCAAAAGCATGGACAGTGACATGGCCCAGCTGCGGATTGAGGCGGCCGATTTCCTGCTTAATAAAGCAACCAATACGTTCAACCGTGGTATCGTCAGGCAGAATCTCGACCTGCTCATGAGAAAGCAATATCTCAAAATAGCCCTGGCTGCTGGTATACGCTGAGGCTAACAGCTTGTCATGATAGACCGCCTGCGCCTTGGCTGATAACTGTGAGGCTGCCACAACATCATTCTCAGACATCAGATAGCTGTTTTTCCACCTCTCAGCCCAGTACTTTTCCCAGTAAGCATCTCGCTTATCATTGATAAAAATCTGGATAGTTGAGCGATGGCCATGCGCTATACGCTGGCAATTACCGGCATGTTTTTTTAACCCATGGGCATAATGATAATAATAGCCTGCATGTTCTTCATGGCGTAAGGTGATGGCCGCATCGTCAATATTAGCGGGTAAGATCTCTTTAATTTTTTTATTTAGCCATTTTTCCAGTTCGGTTGTTTCAATACTAGCCGCGTCGATCGGTAAAAAACTGGCAGCAGGTCCTGAAACGAAACAGTCTACCTTTCCCGCATCTGAAAAAAGCATCACGTCTACACGCTCGGCACAGCAAGTACAGGTTACACGTGGATTGCGAAGGGGGAGGACCAGAGCATGGTCTACACTCGCATCGAGATATTTTTTTATCTCTTTTTTTACCAGGGAAAAGTCCATTACCATGGACTGCTCGTCGAGTTCACCGGTTAGCGAAACATCAACAATCAGACTCTCCCCCACCAGCCCACGTAACGGATCAAGCCAGGAAAAATCAATTGTGGTCAAATTGCAGACGAACAAAACCATAAACTTATATTACCTGAATGCAGCAACAAAAAAGAAAAGCTGGCTATTTGCCAGCTTCATTAATATCAATTGAACCAGGGCTGGAAAGGATCGTGAAGCTTTTTCCAGCTGTCAGGTCCGGCCTGCATCTCTTCGTCGGTTAACAACGCGCTGTTAAGTTTGAGTCGAAGCTGTGGTGCATCCATGCCAATACCAATAAAGACCAGCTCCTGTCGTGCATCACCGGTGCCGTCCACCCAGTTTTGCATGATGAAATCGCGTGACTCTTGATCTTCCGGCCAGTGCTGCTGCGGGACGCTTGCCCACCACATACCCGCCAGCCCCTGACGACTAACGCCCCCCGCCTGTGACCAGGAACCTGCGTGTTCAGGTCGGCTGGCAAGCCAGAAAAAACCCTTCGAGCGCACAATGCCTTTCATGTCATTTTCAATAACGTTCAGGAAACGGTCAGGATGAAACGGACGACGGGCGCGAAAGACAAAGCTGTGAATGCCGTACTCTTCTGTTTCAGGCGTATGTTCGCCGCGCAGCTCTTTCAGCCAGCCCGGCGCCTGCGCGGCCGCGTTAAAATCGAACAGGCCGGTATTCAAAACATCTCCAAGTTTAACCTTACCGAACTCTGCGCTGATGATTTTTGCGCGAGAGTTAAGAGAGCGCAGAATAGCCATCAGGCGTGCGCTATCGGCTTCGCTGATAAGGTCCATTTTGTTGAGGATCAAGACATCGCAAAATTCAATCTGATCGATAAGCAGATCCACAACCGTACGTTCGTCTTCATCACTCAGTGATTCACCACGCGCCTGAATGCTGTCGTCCGATTCGTAGTCACGCAGAAAATTGTAGCCATCGACCACGGTCACCATGGTATCAAGCAGCGCCACTTCCGACAGGCTCTGTCCGCTGTCGTCAGCAAAGGTAAAGGTTTCCGCTACCGGCAGCGGCTCAGAAATGCCGGTTGACTCAATAACCAGATTATCGAAGCGCCCTTCTTTCGCCAGGCGGTTGACTTCAAGCAGCAGATCTTCACGCAGAGTGCAGCAGATGCAGCCGTTACTCATCTCAACCAGTTTCTCATCCGTTCTCGATAGCTCTGCACCGCCCTCTCTGACCAGCGCCGCGTCAATATTGACCTCTGACATATCATTGACGATGACAGCGACGCGGCGACCTTCCCGGTTGTTCAGAATGTGATTCAGTAGTGTTGTTTTTCCTGCGCCCAAAAACCCGGACAGGACGGTAACAGGCAGTTTTTTAAACTGACCGGTGTGTGGCGTCATATCAGACATTGCATGCTCTCCCAAATGGACTGCTGAGTTCGTTTTCGTCATTGCTTAGGCAGACAAGACGGATTTAGATTTCACTTTAGATATGTTATAACATAACAACCAAGCTTGTCATCGACTGAAATGCACATTAGGTTGGTTCTATGAATATTGAAGAATTTATTACAAGCTGTACTCGTCGGGAGAAACAGATTCTGCAGCAGGCTACAGGAATATGTGAGAAAAAAGGGGTACGGCTTACCACTCTCCGGCAGGTGGTGTTAATACTTATTTATCGTGCAGCGGATGGTGTTAAAGCCTATGATATTTTGAGAGAAATTCGTCAAATGCTGCCAAATGCAGCTCCAGCGATAGTTTATCGTCCCCTCCATTTTTTATTGCATACCAGCCTGATTTATAAAGTAAACAGTTGTCAGATCTTCAAAATCAACCAGTTAAATACGCGTATTGTCCCTGGGGCATTATTTGTCTGTCCCCTTTGTAACAAGCAGACGCTGGTCGAGGATCAGGGCCTCATGCAAGATTTATACAGGCTGCTCAAGTTAAACCATTACGCAGGGGAAGAAAATATTCTTGAAATCGTGGCGCAATGTGAAAATTGCGCCACGTCATGAGCTACCGCTTAAAGCATAATGCACGCGCATAACAATGCTAAGAGAAGACGGAGCCAGTAGAGAGTGATCAGGCTTTAACAGCCGGCAGTAATAAAATCGCCATTGGCACTAACGGGAATAACCGTATTGAAAAGCACCAGGGCAAACAACATCAGCATAATTCCTCCGGCCAGTAGTGAAAGCCGTGCTGCTGAAGCAGCCGAATGCGTCATCCAGCGACTGTTAGCCGCTATTATCCTCTCCCGGGCATGATGCACTATCGTCGCCAGGATGATAATCGACAGCGCGGTTCCGAGAGACATGGCCATGACTGCCGCTATACCCCATCTGAACATCCCAATCGCGTTAGAAAATATCAGGATCATCAGTGCACCACTACATGGCCGTATCCCGATGGTCAACGTAAGCCAGAGCGCATTACGCCAGCCGGGAGAAAGCGCATTTTCAGCGGGATAATGCTGATGCCCGCATCCGCACTCTACCTGCCGGGCCTGTTTGAAAAGCCTTGTTCTCCCCCCTACAGCACGACAGATTAGCACCGCGCCGAAGGCGGCAATCAGCAATGCGTTAATTTTTTCTATCCAGTATCGGCTCTGGCTAAGATCGCCGGTTGAAAGATTTAGCATGATCGCCAGCAACACAACAAACACAACCGCGACCACACCCTGCATCAGGCTGCCGGATAAGGTAATCAGCCTGCTTGCTTTGAGTTTTTCCCGGTGGGTGGCAAGAAAGGTGGTGATGACGAACTTACCGTGACCCGGCCCAACGGCATGCAGGACACCATAGATAAAGCTCCCTGCGATCAGCATCAGGCCGCCGTTTAGCTGGTGGCTGTTTTGCTGTAACAGATAGAGCACCAGATACCGGTGCAGGGTGACCTGGAGGCTAAAACAAAATTGAACAAAATCTTGCCAGTGATAAGCCAGCACACAGATAATGACGGTAAGGAAAGCGCCCGTCACGCCGGTGGCGATTCTTCTCTGGGCTTTCTGATGCAGCACATTGCTCATCTTTCCCCTCCACACGAAGCGTCATGCAGACACATAACACTCAGGAAATAATATTTTGCCCATATCCAAAATGATGAGGCGGGCGGTGATATTTGCTTATCTCCGCCCTGCTTTTACCCTTTAACGGGTGTTCGATTCGTCAGGTTTAAAACACCTGCCGTTACACAGACAGAGAAGTCTACATGGCTATCTTTAACAAATGTACTCCCCCATCAACTGTGCCTGCGGCTATCATGGGATCAACGGGATGCCACGCAATACTGCTTATCGCAGCGTCACCTTGCACGGCTGCCAGCGCGTTCTGCCGGGAAGAGTCATAGATAAACAGGCTCCCATCCTCTGCCCCGGAGGCTACCACCGGCTGTTGTGGATGCGCGGCAAGCGCCGTAATGTTTCCGTCATGGCAAAGCTGGTAATCAGGCCGGGTTCCCTCAGGGCCTTTTCCCTTACAGTCCCAGATAACGAGCGCTGCGCCACCCGCTGTATAGAAATAGCGCCCATTACGGCTCCAGTCTATCAGACGGACTTTACCGTCGTAACCTCCCATCTGAAACTCATTGCTTTTTTGAGCCGCCAGAGATGAATGGCGCCCTCCTGACTACCTGCAGCAATGATGGAGCCATCGGGGCGAACAGCAAGACTTAAGAGCGAACCTTTCCACTCATAGGTTTTTACCGGCTTGCTTTTGGTGGGATACCACCTCGCTACCTGTCCATAGGCGCTTGTAAGCAGACAGCCATCATCCTGCCATTCAACCCCGGTCAGCGTGCTTTCAGCGGGTGTAAAATCACTTAGGAGATTCCTTTCTCTATCCCGGAGTTTGAGCTCTTTGCCCGTGATGCCTGCAAGAACATGCTGGGGGTACCAGACAAGCTTTTCTACCCATCCTTTTCCACCCGTCAGCGTATGTTTTTTGTCGCCGTTGACCCCAGACCAGCTAGTGATGCGGCTGTCCTGACCCCCGCTGGCCAACGTGCATTCTCATGAGCCCAGGCAAGTGCGCTTGCACCCAGTCCGTGCACCTCTTCTCGCCACAGAAATTCGCCATCAGAACAGCGGTAGACCGCTACGCTACCAGCTGCACAGGCGGTCGCAAGGTGCTTGCCATCAGATGAGAAGGCCAGCTGATTGACATATTCACTTTCCGTAGCGGACCAAACCGGCTCATAGCCTGAGCCAGCTGGCGTTAAATAAGGCATGCATTCACACCTTCAGTAAGCGCCTGCCGATTGAGCCCGCGGACAATAAAAACTATTTCGCTCTTAAGCGGCTTGTTCCCTTGCCACGCACGGTCCATATGAAAATCCATCAGCATATGAATGCCTTGGAACACAATACGATTTTGCTGACCGGCAATATTAATAATGCCCTTGGAGCGGAATATATTTTCACCTTCCGTCGATAACAACATACGTAGCCACTGGCTTAATTTTCCCTGAGACAGCTCTCCATCGAGCGTAATGCCTACAGAAATAATCTCGTCATCATGGCTGTGTGCAGCGCTATAAGCGCCAGATACTAGGCAATACTATAGTCGCGTTGCGTCGGAGAGAAAGAGAAAACTCGTCAGGAATGTGCTTGGTTGCCAGCGCATAAAATCTGCTTTTTTGAATCTCCATAGCAAACGAGACACCACCCTGCTCCGGAACGGGTAAATCCAGAAGCTGACCGGAAGAAATTATGGGACCCGTCTTCAGGGCAGCGCGCGTGTCCGCATGAAACGTTGAATCTGCCTCTGCAGTAAGTTCCGTCAGTGTTGCAGCGCTGTAATTAGCAATGTGCATAAACAAGACGCCTATATAAGGATTTGGACCTTCAGGATAATGCCGCTAATGCACACCGGCATCTAGGGAGTAGATTCCCGCCCATCCAAAAGGATACTCAGGTTCCAAGAACTACGGTCACTCCTTGAGGATATGATTCAAATCAAAGCCTCCTACATCCAGAACTGCAGGATATCAATTTCTGCATTAATGGTACGATCTATTCTGGCGAGCGCATTCATGCTACGCAGTTTGCTATCGCGCTTTTTCACTGCTATCGGTATGTTGATCAATGGGGAGCAGGTCAGTTGGCGAAGGCAGAACCGAAGTAGAACTTGTTTGGGGGGTTGGATCATTATTGGTTATCCCAGAACTGGCCAGGCTTCCAGGACCGAGATATCTACACCATTAATGGTGATGGAGGGGAAAAATATTTCAGACGTGCTTCAGTTTTTGCGCATCCTGGTTATAACACGGCGTTGCTTAAAGACTTCGATATATCCGGTGACGCTCACCAGCAGACACACAGGCTTGCCGGCAGAATGGTGTCAGGGTTTGAATGGGGTAATGGCCAGTCAACCTAAGAGGCGCTGTTTACTCACTGTCCGCTTGCTGTCATACCCGCAATACTAAATCTGGCTGTGGAAAATTTTGGCGAACAGCAGATTAATCAGCACATCCAAAACCATTCAGTGCAGTTGCATACTCTGCAAGGGTGTATTTCAAATCCAGCAGAGAATATGCGTCAGTCACTCGCTGCCGCTGCGGGAAATTATAAATGGTTTAAGTCCATCACCTCTGCAGAGTTGCTGGGAAAAAATATTGTAGGGCCTTACCTGAATAGCTTTGCTGAAGAGTTCAAAAATGTCATCGGTACCTTGTACTAATGGGGTCAAGTTAGTGGAGACAGGCGATGACGGTAGAAGCCGTACTGGATGCACACAGGGGGATGATTGTTGCCCCTGCGAGATGTGGAAAAACACATCTGATTGCAGACCCACTGCGCGTAAAGCCCAAACGGCCCTATCTTGTTCTTACGCATACCACCGCAGGCGTGACCGCACTGAAAAGCCGCCTGACACGCTTGGCGTTCCGGCCAGCCACTATGTGCTTACTACGCTTGATGGATGGGCTGTCAGGGTCGCCACCAGCTTCCCGGGACTCAGCCCTGATATTGAGCACCCAGGCCTGGGAGCACCTGACTACAATGCTCTTCGACTTGGGATACGGGAGCTGCTGCGATCCGGCAATCTAAAAGAGATTATTCAGGCGTCATATTCCCGCCTGCTGGTAGATGAATACCAGGACTGTAACGCAGTGCAGCATGAAATCGTTCAAGTACTTGCTGAAATCCTCCCTTCCGAGGTGTTCGGCGATCCCATGCATTGTATTTTCAGTTTCAGTGGCCCTATGCCGGATTGGAAGCGTGAGGTGAAGGTCAACTTTCCACTGTTAAATACGCTCCAGACGCTTTGGCGATGGATCAATGCAGGTACGCTCGCATTGGGGCACTGGTTGCTTGAAAGCCGGGAAATACTACTGACTGGCAAGCGACTTCAGCTTGATTCATGTCCTACGCATGTGACTTACCACCAGCTTACCGGCATAGGGGCAAGAGACATGCAGATGCAGCAGCAGGAATACTACCGCGTCGCAGGGCGCAGTGAGGGGGAGACGATTCTTGTACTGGTTGACTCACGTCGGACGAATATAAGACACAACTTTGCGCAGCGCATGAATGGTCTTGATGTGGTTGAACCAGTCGATCTTAAAGACGTACTGCGCATGGTCGGAGCCCTAGAGGCCACCGTCGGCGGTAACAGGGTCAGCGCGCTGCTTGGCGCCGCCGCTGAGATAATGTTAAATGTTGAGATTGCAGCGACGGAGAAGCGGCTCGCCACAATCGGGGCCGGGCTTAACAAAACGCCACCGACCCCCACTGAATCAGCATTGCTGCTCCTTAATGGAGATCTTTCCCGCGTAACTTTGCTGGATGCGCTATGTGCTATTAGAGAAAAACCGGGCGTCGGGGGGCTTTCAATGTCCTTAAAGATACTCTTACTCTCAGCCTTAATACGCTTGGCAGAAGTTTGTCCGACTGTGCTGCAGTAATCCGGGAGCAGCGCAGATATCAAGGCGATCAGCGAATTCCTGCACGGGCCATTGGATCGACCCTGTTACTTAAGGGGCTGCAATGTCCTTGATGCTCAGGTTATGAGCCCAAAGGATCTTTACGTCGCGCTTTGCCGTGGAGCAAAATCCGTGACGGTGTTTTCCCGGACTCCTCATTATCAGTCCACCTAGCCTGCATCCGCCGAATATCGCCATTTCCGTATTATCAATCTGCATTATCCCTAAAACATGGCCGCCCCGCAGCCCTGTCCTAATCAACATAATCCAGCTTTTTCAGGCAGATTTTCATAACAGAGAATTGGTTTGACCCGCTTTTCTGTCCGGGCCGAATAGAATGTCATCGTTTGCTCTAAATCCGCCAATAGCTGCCCATCAGCCCAAGGTAAGCAGTTATCCTCAATTTCATTTGTCCGCGTCATCCGTGAGGTTTGAATACAGTTTCGCGCAGCGTATCCGCTTCATGCTCTTCAGATTGCGCTCTAACCTCATCCTTGCCTTTCATCGTGCCGTATCGATTGGCGACAAACATCGTCAGTGGTGGCACCAGCAGCGTCGTGACTATCACCGAGGCGGCAACAAGAATGGTCGCACTCGCGGCGGCATCGGCATAAACCGGATTCGCCGCCGCAACGATCGCTGGCACGCCCGCCGCATTACCGGCCGTGGATGCCGCGGCCACACCTGCTACGCCAGTTCCACCCGTGGCGCGATCTATAAGGAATAACGCACCACCTGACACCACCACGACCATCACGCCAATACCTAATCCCAGCAATCCGGCGCTCCAGACTTTGGTCAGATCCAGACTGGCACCAATGCCAAATGCAAAAAAGGGGATCAGTCCGTCAGTAACCTTGCCAAGAAATGCACGCATTTCCGCATCAAAATTGCCGAGGACAATGCCGATCAGCAACGGCAAAATCGCCCCCAGCATAGTCTGCCAAGGGAAACCCGCTAACCCAGCCAGACCAAGCGTGACCATGGTCAGAAACGGTCCCGATTCCAGCGTCATAATGCTGAATGCGCCTATATCCCGCGCGCTACCGTATTGTCCCATCAGCGCACAATAGAGCCCGCCGTTGGTGTCATTCAATGACGCCACCAGCGCAAGGGTCGATAAGCCAGCGAATATACCGCCCGCTATCGGTTGTTCACCGAGAAAATAGCCGGCGATTACGCCGACCAGCGCGGCAATGCCAATTTTGGTCAGGAAAAGACTGCCACCTTTTTTCAGAATATAGGTCGTGGCTTTGATATTGATGCTGGCACCCACACAGACAAAAAATACTGCCATGATCGGCATGCTGCCGGTGAATAATGCCCCGGTGAAAGAGCCAAAAAAGGACGGCGTTTGCGGTAAAAAGGTGTGCAGCAATGCACCGATCAACAACGGCACCACCATCATGCCGCCCGGTACACGTTCAATCATTCTTTTAATCGGAATATTCATGACCATCGCTCCCAGTAAAATTAACGCGCCACTACCCGCTGACGCAGTTCGCCAATACCTGTGATCGAACTGACCACCGTGCTGCCCGGTTGCAGATATTCTGCCGGCTGGCGCGCGAAGCCCACCCCGGAAGGCGTACCGGTGAAGATCAGATCCCCGGGCATGAGCGTAACGGCGTCGCTCAAGATGGCGATGATGTCTGCCACCGAAAAAATCATCTCATCCAGCGTGCCGCTTTGCTTAACCACGCCGTCAACGGTACAGGTTAAGGCAGCTCTGCTTGGCAGCTCATCCGGCGTCACCAGCCACGGGCCAACAGGTGAGAATCCGTTGAAGGATTTTGCTAATCCCCACTGCGCGCTCTGCCCGGCAAACTGGACTTTTCGGTCCGAGAAGTCTTGACCGACCGAGTAACCGGCAACGTAATCAAGCGCGGCCTCACGTGAGACCTGCCGTGCTTCACGCCCGATCGCTACCACCAGCTCAACTTCCCAATCGATATGGCTGCGCTGCGCTGGTACCGCCAGCTTACCGACCGGATTTGCCAGACTGCTGGCCCATTTTGGAAACACCGGCGGAAAGCTTTTCTCACTCTGCAAGCCAGTTTCGCGCGCGTGTTCGTAGTAGTTGAGGCCGACAGCGAAGATTTGTGCGGGCTGCGGTGAAATCAGTCCCAGCTCCTCATCGCTAAAGCTGAAGGTTTCCGTTGGCTGATGGTGACTCGCCCAGTGACAAAACGCCGCCCAGTGCGGGAAAAGATCCGCCATGCGGGGTCCAAACTGCCCGCCGCTCTCGGCAGCAATGCGCCAGGCGCAACCTGCGCTGACAACAACACAGGCGTGATCATTGATAGTGGCAACTTTCATAAAGTCCTCTTGATGGTAGGTCGCTGATGTGGTGCAGCTTGGTTAAGTCAGAGCGAAACGCCGTAACGCCCGCGCGAGATTTGGAATCCAACATTCGCTGCCGGGCGCTGCTGCGGAAGCCAGCTGCCGGCCAGACAGCCCGCGATATGGTCGAGCAGCTGCGGCAGCGCCAGTTCACTCAGAACACAATCAAAGTGGGGAGCCGCACCCGCAATCAGCTGTTCACTGGCGCAGAGTTGCAGGGTGGGAATAAAACGATGAGGTTGCAGCGGCGTTCTGGCCGAGAGTGCGATTAACGCGCGGCAGCCGGTGGCGCCGAGGCCAGTGGCAATTTCCAGCCAGTCGCTGCTGCTGGTGTCCATAACATGCAGCCCGGCCTGATTAATAGCACCGGAATAGGCTACGGTGGGGGAAAAGGTTAACGTGCCCTCCTCGGCTAAAAACGCGGGATGCTGTAATAGCGCATCGCCCGCGGCGATCACCACGCCGACACCGATGGCTAACAGCTGAGTAACCAGCTTCGACAGCACCTGAGCCTGGTTGTCATTGAGTTTAGTGAGCTGAGAAGCAAAGCCGATCAGCAGCGGGGAAGCCTGGCTGGCGTGCTGCTGTGGCGCCTGCTCAACCGCCTGCATAACGTGCTGAGTGACGCGCTGTATGCCCCCTTCCTGCTGAATGCTGGCCCAGGCAAACCGGCTGCTATCGACTCCGCGCTCAACAAGTTTCTGCCTGAAGAAATCGTTATGGGTTTTCTCGCAACCATGCTCTAGGAAAACACACGAATGAACCAGCGGATGGGTGGCATAACCAATCAAGGTATTGCAGAAGATCACCTCAGCATCGCCACCCGAAACGGCACAGCCTTCGGTGTGCGGCAACGCGACAACCTCGCTGGCGACACGACGTTGATGGTTAAGTTGATAAGCAATCTGTTCAGCGACCTGGCCCGAGCAGAGGCTGGTGGGCAAAATCATCGCTACCGACGCCACACTGCGGCCCGTGACTTGCTGCGCCAGAGCATTCTGATTGGCGGGAACCAGTGGCGCACCGCTGCCAAACCCGACTTGTCCGTTAGCCTGCGCGGCATTAAAACTGGCAGGGAAGTAGGCATCGCGCCAAATCTGCGTCTGATATTGGCCGGTATATTCTCCTTTCGAACGCTGGCCGGATGCCGTCTGACGCAGCAGCGAAAACAGGCGATCGGCGGAGTGGTCGAAGGATTCCCCACTCAGCACCTGCCCGGCGTCAAAATCCATGTCGCTTTCCAGCAGTTGGAAACGCTCGTGCGTGGTGACGATTTTCAGCGTCGGGACAAACGGAAAGTTGGTGATTGAGCCGTTGCCGGTGGTAAACAGAATCAGATTAGCGCCCGCCGCGACCTGGCCGGCAATACTTTCGAGATCGTTGCCAGGGCTATCCATAAAGTAATAGCCAGGCTTATGCATCGGTTCGCCGTACTCAATAATGTGATCGATATAGGTGGCGGGATCTTTTTTACGCGCAGCACCAATCGATTTCAGCGTGATGTTGTACAAACCACGATAGAGATTACCGCCGGACACATTGCCCTCAGCGGTATGACCATGCGCCGCCGCGTAATCTTTAAAGCGCTGCTGCACCGCCAGCCAACGGTCAAACAGCTGCTGGCTGGCAACCCGTTGCAACACATACTGCTCCGCGCCAATCAGCTCATCCGTTTCGGCCAGATTGGCGCTGCCGCCACAGCGAATCAGCTGCTGCACGCAGCGGCCCAGCACCTGATTGGCCGTCACGCCGGAAAAAGCATCAGACCCGCCGCATTGTAATCCAATACGCAGTCCGCTTAACGGCGCTCGACGGCGCTGGCATGCCTGCACCCCGGGGATCAGCGCTTCTGCCTGCGCCACCAGTTCGGTTATCGCTTCACCCGGCAGCAGCTGATGAAAGTCCACGCGATATTCAGCAGCGGGCAAGTCACGCGATACCAGAGCATGTTCGATCTCTGCAAAATCAATGCGGGAATCCGCCGCGTTAACCAAAATGGCCGCGCCAACGTTCGGGTTGGTGGCGAATCCCGCCAGGGTGCGCAACAGCAACGCCTGATTGTTCAGTTGATGCAGCCCGCCACCTTCCGTGTGCACAATGGCGACCACACCGTCGAACGCGCCGCTGGCAGGCCAACGTGGCTGCAACTGTTTGCACGCCGCTAACACTGCGGCGCGCGCTTGTGAAGTGACGCCAATCAGCACCAGATAATTGCGCGTTCCCCAGCCACGTTGGTCGCCACGGAATACGCCGTCAAAACCGGCCTCATCCACAACATCGACCTGATTGCGGCCAAACTGCGGGCGATCCGGCAGGATTTGCTCGCTCACCGTGTCGCGGTCGCTAAAGTTGACGACCAGGCTGCTGTCATAATCCTCCGGATGGCGAATACGCAGCACATCTTTAGCGACCTGATTACAGATATAGTCGCCAGGCTGGATGTCATGCATCGCCGTGCCAAAAGGCAAGTCCCAGCTAATTAACGCTTCTCCCCGGGCAATAGGTTTCACACACAGACGATGCCCCGGCAGAATACGCTGCCGGTTAAGCAGCGCCTGCCCATCCAGCGCGATTAATTCCCCTTTAGCAAGGTTGCGGGTAACGATAGCGACATTGTCATTGGCTGAGGCCAGTAAATATTGAGAAGTCATGGCAGCACCTTAGGTTGTTCCTGAAGGCTTTCCACAGAACCACTAAATCTGAGAAGCACGTTGGTATAGTTATCTTTTACCGCTGCGGCAGCGCAGAATTAGTCGAGGAAAATTAATCCACGCACCATCATGCACGAGCCGTTGATTAAGGCTGGAACATAGTGCGGGTCAATCTGATGCAACACCCCCAGCGCCGTGCTGGCGTAATGTTCCATCAGCCTGCGCACCGCTGCCGCGCGGTCGCCCGCTTCGCAGGCTTGCTGCAGCGCAAGATGGTCTTCTGCGCCTTTGTTCCAGTGTTCGTTTGAATCCCCTAGATAGAAGCGACGGTAGCGTTCGGCGTGATCGAACAGATGGGTTATCTGTAAATCAATCCGGCGGCTGGTACCCAGCACCAGCCCGAGATGAAAGATGCGATGCAGACGTGACCAGGTTTCAACGTCGTGGGCGTCTTCCGCTATGCGCATCTCCAACAGGGTGGTTCGCGAGTTACTGAGAAATTCTTCATCCATCGCCGTGATGCGGGTATGCAGTGCCAGCGCTTCCAGCATGATGCGTTGTGCATACAGAGAGTCCAGATCTTCAGCCGTTAATCCCGCTACCGTTACCCGACGGTTGAACTGAACCGTGGTCAGCCCCTCATATTCCAGCAATCGTACCGCTTCGCGTAATGGCGTGCGACTGATTCCCAGCTCGCGCGCCAACTGCACCTGGCTGAAACTGTCTAAGGCTTTCAGCTGGTTAGTCAGAATCGCTTCGCGAAGCCGGTCGCGAGCGTACTCCACTAACTCATTAGGCTTTTCATCTGAATCGATCATCGTCATCTCCCGTTCAATACTTAAACTGAATACAGTTAAGTCAAAAATTCGTCAATAATGAGGTCTTGAACTGTGATAACCGACAACAAAACCGATATCTGTATGCAGAATTATGTGATCGGCCACAAATTCAGACTTCATTATGAGTTCAGAATAGCGTGAGACTGAAAACTGTATACAGTGTATGAATCTAAAGGATTGCAACGATGTGAATTTTAATGAGGGCTAAACGTCAGCAGGAGTCAGAAAGGAGAACTGTAAAATATGTGCCATTGAGCTCACACCCTTCAGGCGTCTAAAAAAGGACATAAAAGGCTTGAGTGAACATTGGAGGTGGTTGCTCTGGTACGGTATCGGCACTTCTTAGCTGGAATTTAATAATTTATGAAATGAGTGAAATGGAGCTGTTTGTGTATACAGTGAACGTACTGAGTGCCCTGCCACTTCAAGCAGACAGTATAAATATTATAAACGTAAAGGCATGTGCAGGAATAACAGTCTGAGCATGGGCATTACCTACACGCAATCTACACATAAAATACAACCTGACATAAAATACCTGATTTCTAAGTTAATTCAATTTAAAAAGAAAATTTTCAATCCTTCTCTGTTCATTACATATTTTATTATTTTAGTTTCAAATATATCCTACCTGTGTTTTTAAGGCCTGAAGATAACCTTAAAAATTATGTGTGCATTCACAAATATGAAAATGCGTTAAATCACTGAATTCTGGGAATTATATGGTTGATAAACAACACTTTAAAATATCCACTTTAACTCTGTGGCTTCTGGGCTCGGTTTTAACATTAATGGGATGTTTTTTAACTTATTATGGCTGGGTGCTCGTAAACCTTGACGGAAGCTTTTACTTTCTGATTGTAGGTATTGGACTGATCATCTCGGGCGTGCAACTCACTCGCAAGCGCATAAGTGGCGCTATTATCTACGGTATATTGCTTGTATCAACTTTCATCTGGGCCATTGCCGATAGTGGATTCGATTTCTGGCCTCTTGTCTCTCGACTCCTGACGTTTATTGGATTTGGAATACTTGTTGCCCTTTCCATACCTGCACTGCTCACTAAAACCGGTAGGAGGCCAAACTGGAAACTGGCTGGTTCCATTTCAGCGCTTCTGTCCATCATCTTCATCGCCTTTATAGGTGGCATGTTTGTGCCTCACGACCCTGTAAGTGCTTCTGAAGATACCTCCCTTCCCTTAACGAAAGTAAAGCCCGGTGAAGAACAGGTCAACTGGGACCATTATGGCAACACGTCGGGCGGTACGCGCTTTGTCGCACTGGATCAAATCACCCGCGACAATGTGAAGGACCTGCAGGTTGCATGGACCTACCGCACCGGGGATATCCCGGTCAGCCCGAACGGTGGCGGAGCGGAAGATCAGCAGACGCCTTTGCAAATCGGTAATCGCCTCTATCTATGTACCCCGCACAACAACGTGATTGCTGTTGATGCCACCACGGGCAAAGAGTTGTGGAAAACGGAAATCAACGCGAAGCAGAAAAAATGGATGCGTTGTCGCGGATTAGCCTACTTCGATGCCCAGGCAGCGTTGCAGCAGCCTGATTTGCCGGATTCCACACCGGTGAAAACCGTGTCCGTTGCAGCAAATGCACAGTGCCAGCGTCGTATTCTGATGAACAGCGTGACGCCAGAACTGATTGCGCTGGATGCGGATACCGGTGAGTTCTGCCATGACTTCGGCAATAACGGCCGTGTCAGCCTGAGCGACCATATGGGCAAGGGCACGGACAAAGGCGAATACTATCCTACCTCTGCGCCAACGCTGGCGGGGACGACCGTGGTCATTGGCGGTCGCGTCGCGGATAACGTGGCGACCGATATGCCAGGCGGAGTGGTGCGCGGATTTGATGTGATCACCGGCCAACTGCGCTGGGCGTTTGATCCAGGTAACCCTGAACAGAAACAGGCGCCCGCCGAGGGTCAGACTTACGCACGCTCGACACCCAACGTGTGGGCACCGATGTCCTACGACAGCCATTCAAACACCGTTTATATGCCAACCGGCAGCGCGGCGGTCGATTTATGGGGCGTGAAACACAACCCGCTGGATCGCAAGTTTGGCGCATCGATGGTGGCCGTCGATGCCAGCACCGGCCGGGTGAAATGGGTCTATCAGACAGTTCATAACGATCTGTGGGACTTCGATGTGCCGATGCAGCCCTCTTTCTCTGACTTCCCGGGGCCTGATGGCAAAACCACTCCGGCACTCATTTTCGGCACCAAATCTGGCCAGCTTTTTGTACTGGACCGCGCCACTGGCAAACCGTTGACCAAAGTGGAAGAGCGCCCGGTAACTCAGGGTCAGATCCCGGATGAGAATTACTCCCCGACGCAACCCTTCTCTGTCGGCATGCCAACCATTGGCGCTGATGTATTAAAAGAGTCGGATATGTGGGGCGCCACGCCGTTCGATCAGCTGATGTGTCGTATCCAGTTTAAATCGAAACGATACAACGGACTCTTCACCCCGCCAGGTACCGACGCTTCACTTAATCTGCCGGGCTCGCTGGGTGGCATGAACTGGGGCGGGCTGTCGATTGATCCGGTCAATCAATATCTGTTTATTAACGATATGCGTGTGGGTCTGGAAGTGCAGCTAATCCCGGCATCACCGGAGATCCAGGGCGCGAAAAATGATGGCAACGAAGCCGCAGCAATCAGCCGTCCTCTGCCGTTAGCAGGGACGCCGTATGCCATTAATGCCAAAGTGCGCTTTATGTCTCCGCTGGAGATCCCTTGCCAGAAGCCACCGTTCGGCACATTGACTGCAGTTGATTTAAAAACGCAGAAAATCGCCTGGCAAGTGCCCGTTGGTACCGTTCAAGATACCGGCCCCTTCGGCGTAAAAATGGGCCTGCCAATGCCGATTGGTATGCCAACAATTGGCGGTACGCTTGCAACACAAGGCGGCCTGGTGTTTATTGCCTCCACGCAGGACTACTATCTGCGCGGCTTCGATACTTCGACCGGTAAAGAAGTGTGGAAAGCACGCCTGCCGGTGGGCAGCCAAAGCACGCCGGTAAGTTACAAATCACCAGTGGATGGTAAGCAGTACATCCTTATAACTGCAGGCGGTGCGAGAAATTCCCCAGACCGGGGAGATTATGTCATTGCCTATAAACTACCCTGATATTAGATAAGTTTCGCAACCGTCATTCATTATGATTGACGGTTGCATTCTGAGTAACCACGATCTGTCATTATTGATTATTACTGCTCCTCCACCTTCCCGGCATACAAATAGTATTTTTCAAAATTATCCGGGTCATTTCCTCCCCAGTCGAATACGCCTGAAAATACGCACTTTAGACCTTTTCTTTCATAAAATGAGATATCAGAAGCACTGTCTGAAAATAAATAAAATGAATGTACGCCGTTTTGTCTGAAATTAGAAATTATTATATTGTACAGTTTGGAACCAATGCCAGAACCTTTATTGCCAGCTTTAACCACCAGTAAATTCACTACAGCTTCAAATGTCACATCTGCGGCCAGTAGCATGTTCTCACTAAGAACTCTTGTTTTCATAAACTGCCTGAATATAAGAGAATGTGCGTTATCGTCAGAAATGAATGACATTAGCGATAAAACTCGCTTTTTACGTAAAAAGGATTTTGAGCTGGCATCATTGACGAGACTATGCCCTGAAATGCCAACAACCTCATCACCCTTTAACGCAAGAGTTACATTTGAAGACTCAGATAAAATATCAGCAAGGAAATACTCAGCCAGCAAATGGGCATATCCCTCAGGTACCCATGACTCAAAACCCCAAGTATCAATAATAATGGATAAAATTTGATTATAATATCTCGTATCGAACGGCTGAAAAGACAATTGCATTAGCACACCTAATAATAATTCGTAATAATATGGAGGTAAATGATGATCAATTATTAGTTAACTGCACACGGTTAATTGTACCGTTCCTGTACACCCTTTGGACGCGTTTTAAATCTTCTGTGCAACCACATATACTGCTCTGGGGAAAGCAATACTGCGCCCTCAATACTTTTGTTTATATAAGCAGCTGTCTCCTGCTTACTGTGAATGGGGATGTTAGCGGAAATGTCTGGCATGATGATTAACTCATAACCTCCGCCATCATGACGACGTCTTGGTACAAAGGGTATCACGGCAGGTTGTGTACTGCGAATCAACATATAGCTTCCGGTTGTTGTTGCAGCTTGCTTTACAGCAAAGAAGGGTGCAAACACGCTATTTTTCGGGCCATAATCATGATCAGGTGCGTACCAAAGTATTTCACCTCTGTTTAGGCTTTTTAGCATCCCTTTCAGATCATTACGATCAAGCATAGTTTTATTAGACCGCATTCGACCCCATGTCTGCAACCAGTCCAGAAGAGCATTATTGTTAGGTCGATATACTCCGATTCCGGGATTCAAAATTCCGAAAATTCTGGCTCCAAGTTCCAGTGTCAAAAAGTGCATCCCTATTAGCAAAACACCTTTCTTTGAATCCAAAGCGTTTTGCATGTGTTCATATCCGGTAATTGAAAACCACTTACGCACACGCCAGTCTGGCCAAAACCATGCCATACCCGTCTCCATGATCCCCATTCCTACTGATTCAAAATTACTGATCAATAGCTCCTTTCTTTCAAAAGACGTCAGGTGAGGAAAACATAACTTAAGGTTTTTCTCAGCAATTCTTTTTCGTTTTCTTAAAAACATCATCGATGCTCGCCCAAATGATTTTCCAATCATTTCAATCATTGGATAGGGTAGCAATACGAAAAACCATAAAATAATAATTGCAAACCATCCCAACCAGTAACGTGGTGTGATTAGCTTAAATGAGAATGAAGGGATCTTTTCCATGTTTTTATCCGTGCATGAGGATTAATAAATTCAGCGCTAAAAGTTATTTTTTAAGCTCCAGGCTTTGGGGGATTTTACGCTTACTATTAAGAGTTGATAGATCATTATGGTTTCATCGTCAGATGCATTTTTTCTTAACGCCTCAAGAATACTGAGCGTATTCTTTTTATTAGACGTTATGCCACTAGTGATCATTGTGACAAAAGCAGAGCCCACAGCCTCATTTACAGATGAAAGCGACGCATTTTGCGTATTGAAATGATTTTTAATCAGATCTTCAGTTGAACTTGCTGATGAAAATAAAGTCATATCCTACCTCCCGTTTTACAACCTATTATATCTCTGGACGCACGCAGAACTAGCTTAAACCCACGCAAATCCATCAAATCGCAACACTAATTTCAGAATGTTTCAATACTTTTCCCGCGTGACATTTAAATGTAAAAAGGCCATGTTTTAATTTTTTTTACTACCCAAAATCAAAGAATTAGCATGTCATGCTGCCAGGCGAAAAATAAACAATCATATGAACTATCAAGGCGCACTAGGGCAAGGAATTCTACTCGATTAAGCTATTGTTTGCGAGATTATGATTTGTTAATAGTTAAGCCAGCATTCATTTGAACTTATTTGAATCTGGGAATTTAAGTTCCTTTGAGTGAAGCAGAGGAAAATTTTAATTTTAGAGAAGAATCATGAAAATAAAACTCATAGCTGCGCTGGTAGCACTGACTTCCTTTAACTCAGTTCACGCCGCAGAAATTTATAATAAAGATGGCAACAAACTCGATGTATACGGTAAAGCTGTCGCTCGCCATTACTTCAGCCAGAACGAAAGTGTAGATGGAGACAACACTTACGTTCGTTTTGGTTTTAAAGGCGAAACACAGATTTCCAATGAACTGACCGGGTATGGTCAGTGGGAGTACAACGTTCAGGCAAATAATTCAGAAGGCGGTAGCGATGCTCAAAAGGGCAACAAAACCCGTCTGGGATTTGCAGGACTTAAGTGGGGTAACTACGGCTCTTTAGATTATGGTCGTAATTTCGGCGTCGTATTTGATGTCGCCTCAGTTACAGATACACCTGTAATTTTCGATGATCAGACTTTTAGTAATACTGATAATTTCCTGACCGGCCGTGGCAATGGTTTCCTCACCTACCGTAACCGCAACTTCTTTGGCGCAGTGGATGGCCTCAACTTTGCACTCCAGTACCAGGGAGAAAACAGCGCTAACACTAACAATGGTGCTGACCGCGACATCATGCGTTCAAACGGTGACGGATATGGTGCCTCTGTTTCATATGACATTGGCTATGACATCACGGTGCTGGGAGCATATGCGAGTTCCAAACGTACCGATGCTCAGAACAGCCTCTTCTTTGGTGAAGGAAAGCGCGCAGATATATGGGCTGGCGGTCTGAAATACGATGATGGCAGCCTGTATCTTGCAGCAACTTATGCTCAGGCACACAACCTCACGCCAATTCGGTCTTTGGGATACGCAAATAAATCTGAGAACCTTGAACTGGTAGCACGTTACACGTTTGAAAACGGGATCGTCCCAGGGGTTGGCTATTTCCGTTCAAAAGGAAAAGATATCGAAGTTGTAGGCGATCAGGATCTTCTGAATTACTGGGATTTCTCTCTGAGCTACTATTTCAACAAAAATATGTCTGTATATGTGGATTATAAGCTGAATCGAGTTAATAAAGATAACGTATTGGGTATCGCTCACGATGACCAGACTGGTCTAGGCCTGACTTACCAGTTCTAAAGTACAAAAAGGCCTGTTTCAGGCCTTTTTCCTTTGCCCAAACATTTATCGTCCTACCGTATCAGATAGAGCTTGCATCATGATGACACCGACAAGGATGAAAGCCATGCCACCTACCGCAAAGACATCAAGCTTCTGTCCATAGACAAAATACGAAGCGATAGCTACTAACACAATCCCTAAACCTGCCCAGGTAGCGTAGGCAACGCCCACTGGGATAGTTTGAACGACTATCGAAAGTAACCAGATGGCAGTACCATACCCCAGTATTACGAGAGCGACAGGGATAGGCTTTGTAAGGCCTGAGACGGCTTTAAGGGACGTTGTCGCTACAACTTCAGCAATGATGGCAAGACATAAGAAAATGTAGCCGTACATAAAAAATCTCCTTATTAATTAATGTGTTTAAATACTGAAAACCTTTCTCTCAGATATGCCTGAGGTCATCTTCTCTTTATCATTGCATGAAAAAATCTGATATAAATCCAAACGCTCCTCTTGTATCTCACCTTCATAATGGGAGATAAAGAAATCTTTAAACTTCTCTTTGTCAAAAAGACAGCTATTTGTCAAAACGTCGAAGGTGATCTCGCTGTACCTTAATTCCAGGCCAGACGACCTGAAACCAGACACCTTATAAATTTCTTTAGTTAAAATCCTTGAAGCATTGTTATCAAATCGCTCACCTTCACGAGGAAGGGCTGCAATTATAGGTTTATCCTTTAGCAATTTACTGACATTACGAAGCGCTATCGTCATTCCAGCTTTATTTACAAAGCCAGGTATAAAACCTATATTGTAAAGGTAGTGAAAAGCATTGTGCTCATATACTAAGCAAAGGCCTTTATTTCTGTCACTATCATGAATTAAAAATGATAATAATTCCCCAGATACAATTTGTTCAATTATTTCATTTAAATCGGGCATATGGCTTTTTTCATACACCTTTTTATAAACTTCTTTAAACACCTCAATTTGGCTGAAGTTCATATTTGACACAATATTCATATAAAATTATTTTCCTTCCAACCCAGTCAAAATCTTTTGGTTCTAGATAAAAAATGCCATTCAATTATTTGAATGGTGAACTTCATAAGTAGAAAGGCAATGACAATCACACCGACTACTGAAACAGGCTTACTGCCAAATTTAATCATTGCTATGCTGAGCAGAAAAATTGCAGCATCCATAACTATGCTCAAACCCTTTTCAGATAAAAAAGATAAAATCAATTTGTCAATCATATTATCCTCTTTAGTAAAATTGTCAGCCAGGGCAAAAATTACTCATCTTCAACCTAACTGCAGATTATAATCAATTTGATAAACCAGCGTTCCAAATAAGTTTGGGAATCCACACAACCTCAACATAAGTGCCAAAACATTACACATCAGTCGTAATAAGAGCACTCACAGAGACAATCGAAATCAAATCCAGAAAAATCGATAGTCGAAGAAACCCCCTTACGCCATCAGTTTCTGCGCGTCATTATTTATTTTTGGGACTTTATACTCTTTTAACAATCTATATCGGTCAGATGAATTCATGTTTCTGAACCAACCAGGTGAGATACCAAAGTAACGTTTGAAGGCTCTGGTATAGGTTTGCTGCGACTCATAACCATACAGTAAGGCTACAAACAAAATCGTGTTGTCTTTATCTAACAGGTCGTGCGCACTGGCATGCATTTTCCTGTGCTTGATATACTCTCCAAGACTTATACCTGTATGTTCCTTGAATATTCTCTGTAAATGCCACTTCGAATAACCTGAAAATTCCGCTATGTCGTCAAGCCTGTAGCCGTCTAGTGAAAAAGTATCAACAGCTTCAATTATCTTTTTAAGTACAGACTTTCTTAGACTCATATCAATACCTTTTAAAAAAAACAGGTGGCTATTTAGCCACCTGCATTCATTACTTTTTGAATCTTTTCACGAGATTCATAACCGAGAAATAGAAAACAGGAACAAAAAATATTGCGAAAAACGTACCTGTTAACATGCCACCAAACACACCGGTTCCAATTGAGCGTTGTGTTTCTGAACTGGCGCCAGAAGCAATCACAAGCGGCACTACACCTAATGTAAATGCAAACGAAGTCATTAATATGGGCCTTAAACGCATCTTAGCGGCTTCAACGATCGCTTGAGTAATTGACTTACCTTGTTCATGCAGTTGTTTTGCGAATTCAACAATCAGAATTGCATTCTTAGCTGACAATCCCATGATGGTTATCATTCCGACTTTAAAGAAAACGTCATTAGGCATTTCACGAAGAATAACAGCGCCTACCGCTCCGATAAGTCCCAGCGGGACAACCATCATAACTGCAAAAGGCACTGACCAACTGTTGTACAAGGCAGCCAGAACAAGGAAGATAACCACCACTGACAACATCATGAGCATTGATGCTTCCGAAGCTGACTGTTTTTCCTGTAAAGACAATTGCGTCCATTCCACTGCAAATCCTTTCGGCAGTTCTGCGGCGATCGACTCCATTGCTACCATAGCATCGCCTGTAGAATATCCTTCAGCGGGATATCCGCTGATCTTCAACGCAGGGTATCCCTGATAGCGGACCATCTGAACGGGAGACGTTACCCAGGAGAATGATACAAACTCTGATAGCGGCACCATGCCCCCTTCACTGTTACGAACATAGAGCTTAGAAATGTCCTGCAACTGCATCCTGAAATCTGCATCGGCCTGGATGATAACCTGCTGCAAACGGCCCTTATTCGGATAATCATTAACGTAGGATGAACCCAGTAGGCCGGAGATAATCTCAGTTATGTTTGAGTAAGGAACGCCCATAATAAGCGCTTTTTTTCTGTCTATCCGGACATCAACCATTTGCCCGTCAGGCAAACCATCAACGTAGACTCCCTGAAGGGCTTTGTTTTCTGCAGCGAGTTGTAAAAGCTTATCGCGAGCTTTTGAAAGAGCTTCATAACCCTGATTTGATCTGTCCTGCAATCGAAGAGTGAACCCTGAGGAGTTACCGAGTTCATCTATAGCCGGAGGCAGCAGACTCATGGTGGTACCATCAGGATGCTTTGACATTTGTTCCTGTAAAGCCTCAGCCTCGGATGAGGAGGTTGCGTCTCCACGATTGTCCCAGTCTTTCAGCATGGTAAATGCCATGGCAGAGTTCGGGCCAGACCCTGCAAAACTGAACCCGAGGATCGATATATTTCCCTTAGTGGCCGGTCTGTGCATCACCTCTTGCTCAAAGGTTTTTACTGTCGACAAGGTTCTCTCTGCAGTGGCCGCAGAGGGAAGCTCAAATGAGGTTATGAAGTAACCCTGATCTTCTTCGGGCAAGAAAGATGTCGGCAGTTGGTTAAGACCTAAAACCAGCGCGACACAAAGCGCTGCGTAAACGATAAAGCTGCGGGCTGTTCTTTTAAGAAGCTTCGTTACGCCATTTTCATAACGTCCGATCAGCTTATCGAAAGATCTGTTAAACCACCCAAAGAAGCCACGTTTATGCGAACCATGCTGCGACACTGGTTTTAGCAAAGTTGCGCACAGCGCAGGAGTCAGGCTAAGGGCAAGGAAGGCTGAAATAAGGATTGAAACAGCCATCGAAAGGGTAAATTGCCTGTAAATCTCCCCCACGGATCCGCTGGCCAGTCCCATTGGTATAAACACGGCACAAAGCACCAGGGTAATGCCTATGACAGCTCCGGTTATTTCCTTCATGGCTTTTTCTGTCGCGTCTTTCGGAGACAAACCTTCCTCCGCCATTATTCTTTCAACGTTCTCTACGACAACAATGGCGTCATCAACGATGATCCCAATTGCCAAAACCATGCCGAACATAGTCAGGACATTGATTGAATAACCTGCAATGAGCATAACGGTAAAAGTGCCCAAAAGCGCTATAGGGGCCACTATCGCCGGAATGAAGGTGTACCTGACATTCTGCAGAAAAAGATACATCACGATGAACACAAGAATCATTGCTTCGATAAACGTGTGCAGAACTTTCTCTACCGAGATTTTTACAAAGGGCGACGTATCGAAAGGAACGGAATATTGCATTCCTTCAGGCATTGTTGATTTGAGTTCGGCAAGCCTAGCCTTAACTGCCTCCGCGGTTTTAAGAGCATTAGCACCCGGGGCAAGTTGAATGCCTGCCGCCGTTGAAGATTCTCCATTTTCGCGCGTGCTGAAACTATAGCTTTCAGACCCTATCTCTACTTTTGCCACGTCAGACAGCAGTACACGTGATCCATCGGTGTTAGTTTTGAGGATGATATCTCTGAACTCATCAACGGACTGCAACTGCCCGCGGATCGTTAATTGATAGCTGACCTGCTGTCCTTTTTTAGCAGGTTCATCTCCCAATCGCCCTGGAGTGACAAGGCTATTCTGCGCGGTAATGGCCTGCTGAACATCGTCCATACTCAGGCCATATTTGATAAGTCTGACTGGATTAATCCAGACCCGCATCGCTTTTTCAGCACCAAATACCTGAATTTTACCCACGCCCGGGATTCGCTTTAGCTCTTCCCTGAGATTACGCGTGAAGTAATCGCTTAGATCTGCCGAGTTGTATTTATCCCCCTCAGACGTCAGACCCACCACCATCAAAAAGCTTGATGACGTGGCTTCTACGTTGAGACCGTTTTGCCGCACCGTTTCAGGCAATCTGGATTCAATCACTTTTATTTTGTTTTGAAGGTCAACCTGCGCGAGCTCAGGATCAGTGCCATTTTCGAATGTTGCGGTTATTGTTCCCGTTCCGCTGGTGTCACTTGATGACTCGAAATAAAGTAAATTTTTAACGCCTGAAAGTTCACGTTCAATCAGAGAAATGACGCTCTCATTCATAGCCTGCGGTGTAGAACCCGGGTAATTGACTGAGATAGTGACAGAGGGTGGTGCTATTGATGGATAGCGGGCAATCGGGAGCTTGGGAATAGCAATGGCGCCTGCCAGTACAATAAAAATAGCAACGACCCAGGCAAAGACCGGACGTTGTATGAAAAAATTAGGCATCGCTGACTCTACTTATTGAGGTAACAGATGAACAGTGGCGCCATCAGACAGTTTGTCCTGGCCCTGGATGATGAGTTTATCTCCGGCATTCAGTCCCGTAAGGGCAACAAAATTGCCGTCCGCAGCCGGCCTGACGCTGATTTTTTTCCGGCTTGCAGTATTATCCCGATCCACAATCCACACCTCTGCACCCTGACCAGTAATGGTGACTGCTTGCCCGGAGACTAGAATTGCATCCTGCCTGGTGAAAACCGGTATGAGCGCTTCAACAAAGCTTCCTGGTAAAAGCACTTTGTTCTTATTATCTGCTTCCGCGCGAATAATCGTGTCCCCCGTAGCTTTATCCACGGTAATTCCTGAAAAAAGCACCTTTCCTTTGATTAGGTTTTTTCCAGATTCGTCAGAATCAATGTCAATTTCTGCTCCTCGGGTCATGGTATCGCCTGACTCTGCCTTATCGGCATGAGGCAGCCTGATGTCGACATAAACTTTATCGATTTGCTGAACAGTCGCCATTGGTGACGTGTCACCGGTATTGACCAGTGCTCCTACTGTCACCCTGTTCTCATCAATACGCCCTTTAATAGGGGATCTAACGGTTGCATATCCTAAGTCGAGTTTTTTACGCTCAAGCGCCGCTTCAGCCACACTTATCTGAGCCTTCGCTTCATCTGCAGCTGAGCGGCTATCATCATAATCCTGCATGCTGACAGCGCCGGTCTGGATGAGTTTTCTCATACGCTCAGATTTATTTCTTAACGCGCGCTCGGAAGCACGTGCTCGTTCAAGATCAGCTAAAGCGCTTTTTACATCAGCTTCAAAAGGCTGACTGTCTATCTGGAAGAGTGCTTGACCGGGAAGGACCTCACTACCCTGAGTGAAATACATTTTCTTTATGATACCGCCCACCTGAGGTCTGATTTCAGCATTTTCGACAGATAAAACCCGCCCTGGCAGAGATCGGGTGATGGTGACTGGCTGTGGGCGCAACTCCTCGAATCTGATATTCACAGGTTCAGGCTGCTGTGCCGCTGTTTGATCAGATTCGTCATGGCATCCGTTTAGCACAGGCAATAAAGCAACAATCATCATCAAGGAGATATTTTTTTTATACATATGAATTACCGCGGCACATAATTAGGATTCGACAAGATACAGTCTTTTTTTGTACAGCATATGGAGAATATATGGAGGGTGTGTGGAGAGGCCTGATTTTTTTAAGCTACAAGCATCCCAGAGATCCTTAATTAAAAACAAAAGCCCTTAGCGGGGAAATTAATTGTGTAAAAATGTAAGTACTTAGTTGTGATATTTGACGATTTAATAGCCAAACTCAGTCATTGATGCTAAAATCATTTCAAAATATTACAAAAGTGGAGACGCACTTCGATTTAGCCTCTTTATCCGCGAGCCTCAGGATGATAACGAACAGAGTTATAAATAGAATCGCTGGTTAGATTGATACCAGACTGATGGAATATTATGCTTTTTGCCAGAAAGAAATATTTAGCGCTGTTGATGCTTTGCGCACCAGGGGCACATGCTTCATTTGATGTCAAAATCAATGATATTAAAGTCTTAGGATTACATCGTGTAAGCCTCGGCTCTGTACTCCTTTCAACTCCGGTCAAGCCTGGAGATACCGTCACTTCATCAGATATCCAGGAAACTGTTAGGGCCTTGTTCGCAACCGGAAACTTTGAAGACATCCAGATTCTTGAAGATAACTCAGATCTGATTATCAAGGTAAAAGAACGGCCAACCGTGGCATCATTGAGTTTTAGCGGTAATAAAGCCATTAAAAATGACATGCTGGAGAAAAATCTCGACGCGCAGGGTATCAGAGTCGGTGAGTCGCTGGATAATACTAACATCGTAAAAATTGAAAAAGAGCTTGAGGACTTTTACTACAGCGTTGGTAAATACTCAGCAAGTGTAAAAGCAGTTGTTACTCCCCTTCCCCGGAATAGGGTTGATTTAAGATTTGAGTTTCAGGAAGGCACTTCTGCCCTGATTAAACAGATCAACATAATAGGCAATAAAAGCTTCAAGAGTGATGAACTCATCTCACTTTTATCCCTACGTGATTCTTTACCATGGTGGAACGTTGCTGGTGATAAAAAATACCAGAAACAAAAGTTAGCCGGAGATTTGGAGACACTAAGAAGCTTTTATCTTGATCAGGGATATGCAAAATTTGCCATAACTTCTACCCAGGTATCCCTGACGCCGGATAAAAAGAATATTTATATCACTGTAAATATCAATGAGGGTGGAAGATATAAGTTTTCTCAGGTTAGCCTTGATGGCGATTTTGCAGGATACGAAAGTAATATTCGCAGGCTTAACACAATTAAATCTGGCGAGTATTATAGCCAGAAAAAAATTACAGACATGGAAAAGCAGATTCGGGATGAACTCAGCAAGCATGGTTATGCCTATCCTCAGGTCGTAACCGAGCCTCGATTCGATAAAAGCGGAGACACGGTGGCATTGGCCGTTCACGTCTCCGCCGGTAAACGTTTCTATGTCCGTGGCGTCCGTTTTACTGGTAATGATATAACCAGCGATAGGGTGCTTAGACGTGAAATGCGTCAGACCGAAGGGGGATGGCTTGAAAGTGATAAAGTTGAGCAGGGTCGCCAGCGTCTGAGCCGAACCGGTTATTTCGAGAACGTAGAAGTCGATACGCAGCGCGTACCAGGTAGCAGCGATCAGGTTGATTTGGTCTACAAAGTAAAAGAACGCAACACGGGTTCGTTTAACTTTGGTCTGGGCTATGGCACTGACAGTGGTATCAGTTATCAGGTCAGTGTCAGTCAGGATAACTGGCTTGGCACAGGTAATACCGTCAGCTTCTCAGGCGTAAAAAACAGCTATCAATCTTATATAGAAATTGCTGGCACAGACCCTTATTTCACCGTTGATGGTGTTAGCCTCGGTGGCCGCCTGTTTTATAACAACTATAAAGCAGACAAAAATTACCTTTCTGAGTATAAGCAGACTTCTTACGGAACAGGTCTGACCCTTGGATTCCCTGTCAGCGAAAACAGCAGGCTAAACTCTGGTCTGGATTTTGTTCATAACTCCCTTTCTGATATGCGACCTCAGGTGGCCACGTGGAACTATCTGAAAGGCCAGGGGGTACTGCCGTCCGTTTCACCTGGTGACGAGCACAATAAGGCCGAAACTCAGGCCAATGATTTCCTGTTCACCTTGGGATGGAATTACAACACCCTTGATCGCGGATTTTTCCCTACTGCCGGTACTCTTTTTAATACCAGCGCAAAGATTACGGTACCGGGGTCAGATAATGAATATTACAAGTTAAGTGCAGATTACAGCCGTTACAGTCCATTAACTGACGATCTTGACTGGGTTCTTATGACCCGAGCGCGCGTAGGCTACTCTGCTGGTCTTGGCGGTAAGCAAGTACCTTTCTATGATACTTTCCGTGCCGGTGGATCCAGTTCAGTCAGGGGATTTTCTTCAAACAGCATTGGTCCGAAGGCTGCATATTACGACTGCTCAGGAACAGAAACGGACTACAGTCAGTGTAGCGTTAAGAACTCTGACGATGCAGTTGGCGGAAATGTCATGACTACTGCGAGTGTGGAGCTTATTTTCCCGACACCATTTGTCGGAAATCGCTACGCAGACGCTTTAAGAACATCCGTTTTCATGGATGCAGGTACCGTATGGGATACTTCATGGAAAAACACTCCGGCTACCGAAATGGCAGGCATTCCTGATTACAGTAAACCCGGCGATTTCCGTTTGTCTGCAGGCATATCGCTTCAGTGGCAGTCTCCACTTGGCCCACTGGTATTTTCTTACGCCTTGCCTCTTAAAAAGTTCAGCGGAGACCGCACCGAACAGTTCCAGTTCAACATTGGTAAGACGTTCTAATCTCGTTTGAGCCGCAGAGTATCTGGCATCAGCCTGTACTCTGCGGTTTGCACTGTTTAATGCCCAAGCACGGGCCCGAACTGGCATAATACGGCATACATAAAGCAGGCCTGCTGCAAAGAGGACACACGCCTCATTTTGCAGGCAAGATCCTTTTCAAAGATAATTTCATAAACTCATGGGAGTTTTACATGACTCATCAACAGCTCACTGTGCTGGTTGCCGAAGATGACCCGGCCATAACTAAGATTGTCACTGCCTATCTTGAAAAAGACGGCTTCAGTGTTCTGACGGCGGAGAATGGAGAACAGGCATTGACAATGTTCAGTCAGCATCTGCCTGGGTTTGTGATTCTAGATATCAACATGCCTAAAAAAAATGGCTGGGAAGTCCTTTCCGCAATTAAAAAAGTCAGTGACGTGCCAGTATTGATGTTAACGGCTCTGGATACAGACATCGATAAGGTTTTTGCCTTACGTACGGGGGCTGACGATTATGTGGTCAAACCCTTTAACCCTTCAGAGCTTCTGGCGCGAGTACACGTTATTCTCAGGAGAATGAATCATTACCACCTAAATGACAGCCTGATGGTTTATAAAACAAAAAATATTGAAGTGAATGTCAGTGAGCACCAGGTATTTATTGGTGAGTCCATGCATGACATCTCGGGTTATCTGACAACAACTGAATTCCGGGTTCTTTTGCATCTTATTCGTTTTCCAAAGCGGGTATTCACTCGCAGGGAACTTATGGAAGCTTGCCTTCCCGAGGGGGAGGTAAATGATAGAACAGTGGATAGTCATATCAGCAAGCTAAGGAAAAAACTCGATGCGGCGGGTCTTAAGTTTGTTCCTGAGAGCATACGGGGCTTCGGCTACAGGCTTGGAGATTAATATGAGAAAAATTCCCAGGAAGAGCCTGACGCGAAGGCTGTCAGATATGACGGCATTTATTGCATTTATGGCCCTCATCCTTTCCACGTTAGTGTATTACGTTGCCGTATTACTCTTTCCTTCTACGCGCGACGGTGAATCGTTGATTCCCAGCCTGAACGACACATTGCAGTTGATTTTCTCCACACTTTTGGCCGTTGCATTTTCGATGTATTGCTCATGGCGATTTGCACAAAACCTTATCAGGCCATTAAAAACTATTGCCTCCAGCGCACGAGAAATCGCCGAGGGAAATCTCGCTTCTCGCGCAGATCACTCAGGCATTTATTTTACTGAACTTAATGATTTAATAGATGATTTTAATGTGATGGCTTCCAGACTGGAAGTTATGTCGAAGGATATGAAGCAGTGGAATGCGGCTATAGCGCATGAACTCAGGACTCCGGTCACGGTACTAAAAGGCGGTGTACAGGCTATCTCTGAAGGAGTAATGCCTGCAGACGCTGTGAATTTAGATGCATTGATGAAACAGATAGACGGACTTTCGCTGCTTATTAACGATCTACGTGTAGTAAGCCTCGCCGACTCTGGTCAGTTAATCTTGTACCGGGAAGAAGTTGATTTATACGAAGAAATAAAATCTGTAACCGCAACGCTGATTCCAGCGTTCAATCAAAGGAATAAGATCCTAGTAGTCAACGGATACCCTTTAACATGTTTCATTGATGCAGCGAGAATCAGGCAAGCCGTCCTTGCCTTGCTGAACAACTGCCTTGTTTATTCAAATCCGGGAACTGTATCCATCAGATGTGAACCAACATCTGATAAGCAACTCGAAATTTCTATTGAAGATGAAGGGCCTGGAATACCAGTCAGTGAGCAGGAAAAAATCTTTGATATGTTTACGCGTGGCACCAATGCCGCTGACGTAATCTCATCTTCAGGTCTCGGGCTATCGGTTGTCAGGGCCATAGTGCAGGCTCACGGGGGTAAGGTGACATGCCAGAATAATCGATTAGGCGGTGCGAAGTTTACAATAACCCTCATCAACGCCTGAGGGTACACATTTCCTTCTATATGAACAGCGGTGGCATAATGCTATGCCACCGTGAAATCATTAGATTTGCGCGGCAGGATTGCTCAACTTTATTTTAACTTCTTTATACTGATTTTTTTGGTGACATCACGATCAGATAGATGCCTGCAATGATCATCATTACACCAGGTATGCTGCCAGAATGAAAACGTTCATGGTTTAATGGCAGAATCAGAGCACATCCCCAAACGAGTATGTAGCTCAGGCTCAGAACGGGATAAGCACGGCTCAGAGGGAGGTGTCTCAGAGCTGATACCCAGCAAATCATTGAAAGTAAGTACCCTGCCAAGCCGGCTAATAAAAGCAGCAATAACGGGAACGACATTTCTAACAGAGCTGACAGGGTTAATGCAGGCAACTGTGACGCGGCCCCCCGCAGTGCCAGCTGCGCAGCGGTAACCAGAAATACGCTGCAAATAGCCCAGCAGTACCCTCTCATGCGTAACTCCCCATAACGGCCACGCCTGAAACAATCAGGAGTGTACCAATAATTTGCGTACCGTTAAGTCGTTCGCGCCATAAAAAGCGCGCTCCAAGCCCAACAAAGACAAAATTCAGGCTAAGCATTGGGTAAGCAACGCTAACAGGCATTTGTTGTAAAACGACCAGCCATAACAGCATGCCTATGCCAAGAATGATGACGCTGACAATCATCCAGAGGAGATAACCTCGCCTGTGAAGCTGAAGGGCAGCCTGTTTCTGACACAGCTGTCCCACCGATGTGATTATGCATATCAGAATAACCAAACCCGTCACGGCAGTGCCCCATAGAATAAGTAGAGCATGCGTCCTTCGTGATAAGTCGTTTCTGCCGGCGGCAAGCTTGTTGGTATTGACTCATCCCTGCCAAGCATTAACACCACGGAAATATTACCTTTCTTACGATGCTGCTTAACCCAATCAGCCATCAGCACTTCGCTGATAAAGCGTCTACTGTCATCGGGATAGCTGAGACCATACTTCAATTCGCCCTCCTGATGATAAAAATAGATATCGCTTCGCTCCATTCTCCAGGCGATAGCCGACCCCACGCCAGTGCTGTTGGTGGCGATGTAACGACTTTCTCCCAGATTACTTGCTATATGATCAATAAACCTTCCAGGCTGTTTGGTGTTACTGATGCCGTCTGGTATCGCATAACCTAACCCCAAGGCAAGAACCAGTGGACACAAGGCTGCTCTGAGCCAGTTTCCGTTTAAGGAAAATAAACCTGCTAACGCCCATCCCATAAATATCACTGCTGCCATTACCACCTTATTTATCTCTTGAGGGGCATATACAGGCTTATGGGCTATACCCCATGGGGCAAGAAAAAAAAATACAGCCAAAACAGCTACTGAGCCAAATCCGATATTTATCCAGGCATTGATTTGCAGCGTGCGGCTTTTGGTCCGGGCAAGCTCAACACCGTACTGAGCCATCAGCATGGCCAGTGGAGCAAAACAGGGAAGGATGTACGTGGGCAACTTTCCTTTAGCAATGCTGAAAAATATCAAGGGAATTACTGCCCAGCTCAGTAAATAGGTATTTGCAGAAGACTGACAACCTTTCTTAATGGCGCCAGGAAGTAATGCCAGCCATGGAAGCGATCCTGCCAACAGTACCGGCAGGTAATACCAGAATGGCGCTTTGTGCTGGGCATTATCTTCTGCGAAGCGTTGGATGTGTTCAACCCAGAAAAAGTAATTCCAGAAATCAGGTTGCTCATGATGAATTGCGATAGCCCAGGGAGCACACGTTAGTCCGGCACTTATTACTGCAACAGGTCCGTATATCAGTACCTGTGTGAACCGTTTCTGCTTAACCATCCAGGGGAAGATAACCAGAGCCGGAACGGCCAGCGCCAGAAATCCTTTGGTCATGAATCCGAGACCACAGAAAAAACCAAATAAAGCATATCGGCAGATGGACTGGCGACGCCCCTGAGCTTCGGTTGCGAACCAATAGCTGCTCATTGCAGCTGTCATCCACAATGTCAGCATCGGATCCAGCACAGCGTAAGTTCCTATGCCGTATACAAGCAGAGAGGTCAAATAGATGATAACTGCAGCAATTGCAGCATTCCGGGTCATGCCGATGCGGGCAGAAAGCCAGTAGAGCATTAATGCACTGAGCATAGTGGAGAATACTGAGCCAAACCGCACCGCAAAGTTGCTGTGACCAAAGAGCAACTGACCTATATTATTGATCCAATATCCGCCAACAGGTTTCTCAAAATACCTCAGGTCAAAAAAATGAGGCGAAATCCAGCTGCCATGCTCTATCATCTCTCTGCTGATCTCGGCATAACGTGTTTCATCTGGCTGCCACAAGCCACGAAATTCAAGCGGCAGTAGATAGTAAAGAGCTAACAACCCAATCAGTAAGCAGGAGTTTTTCATCGCACTCATCCCTGCGCCTCCTGACCTAACAGCTGCTGACATCCAAGCCAGCCTTCACGGCCTTCAATCTTTCCACGAACTATTTTACCTTTTGGCAGGGTATCCAGATTTTGAGGTAAAAGCTGGCTTAACGGTACAAACTGGATGCCATGCTGCTTAGCGCGCTGTAACAGTTGCCGAAACTGCTCCAGGCCTGAGATTCCCTCCACTTCAGCGTGAATCGTGTAAACAGGAACGCCCG
The DNA here is from genome assembly GCF_007833795.1 of Candidatus Pantoea soli. Classification (NCBI taxonomy): domain Bacteria; kingdom Pseudomonadati; phylum Pseudomonadota; class Gammaproteobacteria; order Enterobacterales; family Erwiniaceae; genus Pantoea; species Candidatus Pantoea soli. Next base: position 196,602 of record NZ_CP032704.1, read on the forward strand.
GGTCATTGAGCATTCTTTCAAGAATGAAGCCGTTGTAGTCAGCAGCGCGAACCTTGCTGCCTACGACTTCATCCCATGTTGGAAGCGTAACGGGTATCTGCACAGTTCCTGTCTGACCGTCTGGTAAAACGGGCAGAAAAGGCATCGTGCCGCGACAGTCACTGTTATAGTGAAAGCCAAAGGATTGTTTGGCCTTAACGACACGGCCATCAGCACGCCAGCCTGCTACAGCTGAACAAGTCACCACTCTTTCAAGGATTTGGCTTAACGCATCAAATCCCTGCCATATCTGGTTATTAAGCTTGTCTGCCGACCATACCCCCGCCCAGGTTTGCCAGGCAAAGTGATCCCAGGCGTGCAGACCAACTTCGTGATGATCAGCCGTAGCACTGATGATCTCCTCCAGGCCGCGACCAATCTCGCGCCCAGGCCAGGCTGTACCTGCCAGTAAAATATCCCAGCCGTAGAGTGATGCTGCGCGTGAGCGCAGCATTTTCCATAAGAAGTGGGGTTTCATCAGGCGCCACAAGTGGCGCCCCATATTGTCCGGACCTACGCTAAAAAAATAACTGGCATGGATATCATATTCTTTCATGAGCTCAACCAGTGCAGGTACACCCCTAGAGGTTCCTCGCCAGGTATCGACATCAACCCGAAGCCCTACGACTCTCATTGTTCGGTATCCTGAAATTCAACCGAACGCAGGAAGAAATCCAGCGTGTTGTCGATCGTGGTATCCATCTCAATGGTCGGCGTCCAGTCCAGCAGGCGACGTGCATTTTTGATTGACGGTTTACGATGCTCAACGTCCTGGTATCCCTTACCGTAATAGCTGCTGCTCTCGACTTCGCGGAAGCCTGCAAACGGCGGGAATTGGTCGCGCAGCGGGTGACGTTCAAAGCTTGCCAGCAGGCGTTCAGCCAGCTCTTTGATGCTCGCCTCGTTTTCCGGGTTGCCGATGTTGACGATCTGGCCATCACAGTTGCTGTTTTTGTTCTCAATGATGCGGAACAACGCTTCGATACCATCGCGAATGTCAGTGAAGCAACGCTTCTGTGCGCCTCCGTCGATCAACTTGATCGGCGAACCTTCAACCAGGTTGAGGATCAGTTGGGTGATTGCACGGGAGCTACCAATACGCGCAGCGTTCAGGTTATCGAGACGCGGGCCCATCCAGTTGAAGGGACGGAACAGCGTGAAGCGCAGACCTTCTTTTTCGCCGTACGCCCAGATCACGCGGTCCAGCAGTTGTTTGGAAACCGAATAGATCCAGCGCTGTTTGTTGATCGGCCCCACCACCAGATTAGAGTGATCTTCATCGAAGTGTGTATCAGTGCACATGCCGTACACTTCTGACGTGGATGGGAAGATGATGCGCTTTTTGTATTTTACGCAATCGCGGATGATCTTGAGGTTCTCTTCAAAATCGAGTTCGAACACGCGCAGCGGGTTGCGGGTGTATTCAATTGGCGTAGCAATCGCCACCAGTGGCAACACCACGTCACATTTTTTGATGTGATACTCGATCCACTCTGAGTGAATGCTGATATCACCTTCAACAAAGTGGAAGCGCGGCTGATCGAGGAAACGGCTAATGGCATCGGTGCCAATATCCAGGCCGTAAACTTCAAAGTTGTCATCCTGCAGCAAACGTTCGGTCAAGTGGTTACCGATAAATCCGTTTACACCCAGAATCAACACGCGTGTACGACGTTTAACGGCTGCAACCGGCTGAGAGTACAACAGTGCGCCCGGCACCATTCCCAGACTCTGCGCCAGCTGGCTGCCGTTCATATAGACGCCATTTTCACTTTGTCCGGTCACCACTTCCAGTGCACCTTCCCCGCAGACAATCAGGAAAGGCTCAACGGAAATCACAGTGCCTGGCTTCGCTTTTGGCGCATCAGCATGTACGCGCCCTTTCCACACCATAAACTTCACGGTGCCGGCGAAAGCAAATGCACCCGGCCATGGATCGGTGACCGCACGCACCAGGTTGTTGATTGACTGTGCGGACTGTTCCCACTTAATGCGACCATCTTCTGGAGTACGGCGGCCGACCACGGTAGCCTGGCTGTGATCCTGAGGAACTGCCGCCGCAATTTCACCACGTTTCATCGCTGGCAGTGCCTGCTCCAGCAGTTGCGTAGCACAAGCTGTCAGTTTGCGATGCAGAGTTAAGGCGTTGTCTTGTTCATCAATGGCGACACGTTGCTGTGCCACGATATCGCCCGCATCTGCGCGTTTCACCATGCGGTGCAGTGTCACACCGGTTTCAGTTTCACCATTCACTAACGCCCAATTGAGTGGCGCGCGACCGCGGTATTTAGGCAGCAGTGAGCCATGCAGGTTGAAAGCGCCCAGACGCGCGCTGCTCAGGATGCTGTCGTTGAGCAGGTTGCGATAGTAGAAGGCGAAAATGTAATCCGGCGCCATGGTTTTGATGCGACCGACCCACAGCGGATGGTTGGCATCTTCCGGCGCATACACCGGGATACCCTGTTCAGCCGCCAGACGAGCGACTGAACCAAAGAAGTGATTTTCGTTAGCAGAATCAGCGTGAGTAAAGATCGCACTGATTTCAAAACCCGCATTTAACAGCGCAGTAATACCTGCACAGCCCATATCGTGATAGGCGAAGACGATAGTTTTCATTGCTCAATTTCCTGTACAGAGGAGGTATCTTTCTGCGAGTTAATAACACGTTGAATGAAGTAGCGCGGACGAGCGCGTACGTCGTTGTAAATTCGGCCGATGTATTCGCCGAGTAAGCCCATACCGATAAACTGCGCGCCGATAAAAATAAACAGCACCGCAAACAGCATGAACACCCCGTCCCCGGCCCAGTCGGCACCGAGGAACAGACGCAACACAATCAGCACCAGTGAGAAGGCAAAACCAGCCAGCGCGATCAGGCTGCCGACGATACTCAGCAGGCGCAGTGGCGTGGTGGTCAGGCATGTCACCAGGTCGTACATCAGGTTAATCAGCTTCATAAAGCTGTACTTCGAGTCACCAAATTCGCGCTCGGCATGGGCGACAGGCAGCTCAATCGTGCGGCGCGCAAAGGTGTTCGCGAGGATAGGAATAAAGGTGCTGCGCTCGTGACAGTTGAGCATGGCATCGACAATGTGACGGCGATAAGCACGTAACATGCAGCCATAGTCACCCATCGCTTTACCGGTGACGCGTTGAATAAGCTGGTTGATGGTGCGTGAAGCGCGGCGGCGGAACCAACTGTCCTGACGATTTTGACGCACGGTACCGACCACGTCATAACCCTGCTGCGCCGCTTTTACCAGATTGGGGATCTCTTCTGGCGGGTTCTGCAAATCCGCATCCAGCGTGATGATCAGGTCGCCTGACACATGGCTAAAACCGGCCATGATTGCCGAGTGCTGCCCATAGTTGCGGTTCAGCAATACGCCAACCACGTGGCTGCCTGGCATATCAGCGGCTTCAGCGATCATCTCACCGGAGCGGTCGCTGCTGCCGTCATCCACCAGCAAAATTTCGTAATCCAGATTTAGCACAGCACAAGCCGCATCGGTGCGACGCACCAACTCTGACAGGCTCTCCTGTTCGTTATAAACCGGGATCACCACGGAGACTTTACGAATGTTTTTTTCTTCAAGCATGTGAATCAAACTCCAGCGATATGACGTAATGCGCCGATCACGCGGCTGACGTCGTCATTGCTCATATCTGGGAAAAGCGGTATTGAGCAGATGCGATCGCTATTCCATTCCGTGTTGGGCAGGGAAAGTCGCGGATAACGTTCGCGGTAATATTTGTGGGTATGTGCCGCGCGGAAATGCAAACCGGTGCCGATGTCTTCTGCTTTCAGCGTTTCCATCAGCGCGTCGCGGCTTAAACCGCAGGAGGCTTCATCGACTCGGATGATAAACAGATGCCAGGCATGTTGATGAGACCATTCAGGCTGAGCGAGCGGTAAGAAGGGTGTATCCGCCAGTTCGGCCAGATAACGCTGTGCAATCTCAGCACGACGCGTATTAATGGCAGCCAGCTTGTTTAACTGCACCAGCGCAATCGCTGCGCTGATATCTGGCAAGTTGTATTTGAAGCCCGGCATTACCACTTCAGCCTGCGGTTTGCGCCCGTAGGTATGGCGGTCATAGGCGTCCACACCCAAACCATGGAATTTCAGGCTGCGCATACGATAGGCAAGTTCAGCGTCGTCGGTGACGATCAAACCGCCCTCTGCACAGGTCATATTCTTGATGGCATGGAAGGAGAAAATGGCCGTACCTTGCTGGCCAACGTGCTGACCTTTGTAGTAACAACCTGCGGCATGTGCAGCATCTTCTATGACTGCAATGCCGCGACGCTCACCGATAGCGCGAATCGCATCAATATCCGCAGGAGCGCCCGCATAATGCACCGGAATAATGGCGCGGGTGCGAGGAGTAATCGCTGCTTCAATTTGCTCAGGTGTGACCATCAGCGTATCGCGATCAATATCAATCATCACCGGAGTAGCACCGAGCAAAGTGATCATATTTATGGTCGAGACCCAGGTCAGCGAAGGTGTGATCACTTCATCACCCGGCTGAATATTCAGTGCCATAAGTGCAACGTGCATACCCGCTGTGGCAGAGCTGACGGCAATCGCGTGCTGATTACCGGTGAGTTTACAGAACGCGGTTTCAAGTTCTGCATTTTGAGCCCCAGTCGTTATCCATCCTGAAGCAAATACTCGCTCAACGGCAACAAGCTCCTCTTCACCCAACGATGGGCGTGAAAAAGGCAAAAAAGTCATGAAAATCCTTACCTAAAATAAACTGTTAAATTCTTTATCCGAAGCAATTCTGTTTCGATAAATTCGATGGTTTTAATTTAATGATCCTGACATTGTCGCCATAAAACATAAACGATTCCTAAACGTCTTTTCCTGACCAACAGGAATCCATATAAATCTGCGACTAATTTTCATTTTGAAACAATTATTGTTTTTTGTTGTTAACAACACCTTCACACTGTAAAATCACTCAAAATGAATAAATTTTTAATTTCAATGCGTCTTAAAGACTTCATAAAACTCATCTTCCTCACCTGGCCTGCTCCCACTCCAGATTAGGTCATGAAAACTCTTTTTCTCTGTAGTTGTCTTACCTTGTCTTAGTAGGTAGTGACAGCTTTCATTTAAAGAACCATTTTCGACCCTGCTTGTCTTTATGCCAGTGTAATAATGAAGCATTGCCCTTTGCGGCTCGCCAAGCCCCTGACTAATTACGCACTCGCCTTTAGGCACAATCATTTGAATCTGACTAAAAACATCAGAATAACGTTTAGAATAATCAATTAAAGGAAGGCCAAGAGTCATAATGATTGACCATATAATTGTCATTAAACACGAAAAATAGAACACAGTAGGTGTTTTTGATGAGTCGGTTTTCATTATTACAATCAACACAGCAAGGGGAGCCGCAAGTGAAATAATTACAAGAAGTGGGTTAATATCTGGATTGTAGCCTGGTACAAAAGAGTTTACAAACTCCCTTAAAGGCGAAAATGCGAATGGAAGGTTAACCAACAAGCCAATAAAGATAAGGAGTAATATTAATGAAAAAGAAAGCCCCTTCAGGAAAGAGGAGAACGAAGGAATTACAGAAATTGGCACGGCTGCTGCCGCAATAACTGACAGTGGAAGTAATAATGGAAGCGCATACAGTTCACGCGCATCGCTTGAAAGGGAGAGTGTAAAAAAAGTTACCATAAAGAAGATCAGGCTTACACTGATACCATCCCGGAGAACTTTTCGGTTTTTGGTTAAAAAGTAAAGTAAGCACATCGGCAGCGCCGGGAAAGCATACCAGGATAGTGTATAAAGATAGAATAAATGCCCCTTTTTGGGACCCAGATTATTCGTACCCAGGAAGCGCCCCAAGTTGTTGTCCCAGAACCAGAGGTGCAGAAGTTCTGTGGAACGATGCCATAGCGCTAAAATCCAGGGGAAAGAAAGCAGCATTGTTACAGCCAAAGCGATCAGAATCGAATTTATAAAGCTTTTTTTCTGTAACTGCCCAATATAAAGAAACAAAGCGCAGCGCTGAGATACAACAGGCCGGGCCCCAGAAGCCCTTTTGACATCATGCCAAGTGCTGCCCCGATCCCCATCACAACTCCACCAGCTATGAAACGCCTGCGCGATAAAATGAGCCCGTATAAACCGAACGAGCATCCTGCTACTAAAGCAGTGTCGGTAATCATCTGGTGCATTCGGACAGCCACACCCAAGCAGGAAATAAAAATAAGTATTCCCCAACGGCCGTAACCCTTGCCCAGAGTATCTCTGACTGAAAGGGCAATCATTGAACTAGTTATAACTATAAAAAAACCCGACGTTAAGCGAGCCGCATCTGGAAGAGATAATAAAGGATGTAGCAGGACCATAAATACGGCAGCAACAATGTAATAGATCGGAGGCTTTTCCATGAACGGTTCACCCGCAAGCATAGGTACAACCCAGTCGCCGGTTTCATAAATGTTCAATATTAACCCAAATGAATAAGCTTCATCTGGCTTCCATGGCTCATGACCTATAAGTCCAGGAATGGTCCAAAAAAACAAAAGTAGTGCCATGTAACTGAAATGTATATTTTCAAAAGAAAACGTCTTATTTTTTTGTTTTTCTTCTAAGTCAGAAGTAGATCTATTCTTAAACTGCATTTTAAGCGTTTTACAGCCCAAGCATGCAACATAATAACTGACTCTTAAACTATCGTTGTAAAATGCTCGAATTTTTCGATACTGCAACTTTCTTCTCCTGCTTACGAAGATAAACAAAAGCTCAATAGTATATCGAACTCCGTTATGAGTTTAGAAAGGAGTGTAGCTACTGGTATCAAGTGTTGCGATTGGATGGAAGCGCGGTCTAGGGATACGATTTTATATTGACATGTTCTTGCCGACCAATAGTATCAAAAGACTTTTATAATCTTTTACGACATGAAGGTTTTAATGAAAGCATCTCAAAAAGTCAAACCCACTGTTATATTATTCGGATACCATGATATGGGTTATGCTGGACTATCCGCATTAATTAAAAGCGGCTATAATGTTGTTTCGGTTTTCACTCATAAGGATAGTAACAATGAAAATGTATTTTTTAAATCCGTCACAGATCTCGCTGACAAACATAAAATCCCGGTCTTTCGGCCCGAGGATGTTAATGAACCCTCCTGGGTCATTAAAATAAATGATCTTTCTCCTGATTATATAATAACCATTTCTTACAGGCATTATCTTTCGAATGAGATAGTTAAGGCTGCTAAATTCGGTGCGTATAACGTCCATGCATCTTTGCTTCCTGCACACAGAGGGCGCTCTCATCTTAACTGGTCAATAATTAAAGGTGATGAAGAAAGTGGAATTACTTTGCATGAAATAAATAATATTCCCGATGCTGGGCCGATTTATGCACAGACGAAAGTGTCCATTAGCAATGATGATACGGCGCATACTCTTCACAGGAAAATTACGGAACTTGCCAGTACACTCCTTCCGGTGTGGTTTACCGATCTCTATGAAGGGAATCTTACCGGACTTGATCAGGATGAGAGTCAGGCGAGCAGTTATGGTTTGCGAAGACCCGAGGATGGACATATCGACTGGCGTTCAAGCGCAAACGACATACGCAATCTGGTACGTGCCCTGTCCTTCCCATGGCCAGGGGCATTCACTGATTCTGAGGGGAAAAAACTCATCATCTGGAAATGCAACGTACTACCCAGTGAACAGTCATTTATACCCGGAACTGTAATTTCCATTGCACCACTAAGGATTGCATGTGGTAAGGACATACTTGAGATAGACGATTTCTCACTGACAAAATGTCCTGAACCCGGTTATTCAAGAAAAATCACCGGGTCAGGCATAATCGTGGGCATGATATTACGTTGAGAAACATGAAACGCTTACCGTCAATTTTACAGTGAATCGCCACGGGTTTAACAGACACCTCAGAGTCATTTAAGATGACTTAAAGAGAGGTGCCCATGAGCGGTAAGCGTTATCCAGAAGAGTTTAAAATTGAAGCAGTCAAACAGGTTGTTGATCGTGATCATTCTGTTTCCAGCGTTGCAACACGTCTCGATATCACCACCCACAGCCTTTACGCCTGGATAAAGAAGTACGGTCCGGATTCTTCCACTAATAATGCACAGTCGGATGCTCAGGCCGAGATCCGCCGTCTCCAGAAAGAGCTGAAGCGGGTTACCGACGAACGGGACATATTAAAAAAAGCCGCGGCGTACTTCGCAAAGCTGTCCGAGTGAGGTACGCCTTTATCCGCGACAACAGCCGTAGTTGGCCTGTTCGCCTGCTTTGTCGGGTTCTGGATGTACATCCAAGTGGATTTTATTTCTGGCTTCAGCAGCCACATTCACAGCGTCACCATGCAGACCAGATGCTGACCGGGCAGATCAAACAGTTCTGGCTTGAGTCTGGCTGCGTCTATGGTTATCGCAAGATCCATCTCGATCTGCGTGATACCGGGCAGCAGTGCGGAGTGAACCGGGTCTTGCGGCTGATGAAGCGTGCCGGAATAAAAGCTCAGGTTGGGTACCGTAGCCCACGGGCACGTAAAGGAGAAGCCAGTATCGTGTCGCCTAACAGGCTCCAGCGGCAGTTCAATCCGGATGCTCCGGATAAGCGTTGGGTGACGGACATAACCTACATCCGAACCCACGAAGGCTGGCTATTTCTGGCCGTGGTGGTTGACCTGTTCTCCCGAAAAGTTATTGGCTGGTCAATGCAGCCCCGCATGACAAAAGAGATTGTCCTGAACGCATTACTTATGGCGGTGTGGAGGCGTAATCCTCAAAAACAGGTATTGGTTCACTCTGATCAGGGCAGTCAGTACACGAGCCATGAGTGGCAGTCGTTCCTGAAATCACACAGCCTGGAGAGCAGCATGAGCCGTCGCGGTAACTGCCACGATAATGCGGTTGCAGAAAGCTTTTTCCAGTTGCTGAAACGCGAACGGATAAAGAAAAAGATCTACGGAACGCGGGAAGAAGCCCGCAGTGATATTTTTGATTACATCGAGATGTTCTATAACAGTAAGCGTCGGCATGGTTCGAGCGATCAGATGTCACCGACAGAATATGAAAACCAGTATTATCAACGGCTCAGAAGTGTCTAGATTATCCGTAGCGATTCACACATCCTCAACCTTCAATGCAACAGTAATATTTTGATCAATCCATACTTTAATTTCTTCAATTATGGCTTGCTTCATATCAATCTCAATTTTTTATAAATTTACACAAGTACTAACTCAAACCACTCTACCCGGCCATTAACCGACATTCTTCTTATTTATAGCTTGTTGATTGTGACGAAATCAATTACTGAAACATTACAATACAGTCATTTACACCACTAATATGACTTGATTTTATTTTTAACAAATAACACTATGTAATCATTCAAATGGTCACTTCGAAACCATTAACCCATAATATATTATTACTAGTAACTCACTCCTGGACTTCATAAAAAATTTCCGCTTTATAAAATAACCGAACCAAGAATCAGTAATCCATCAGAGCTTTATCCCCCAGGAATCGAAGAGTCTCTTAACTGTTTATACACTCAAACCCCTTAAGGTTAAATTAACATTCATTCGCAATAATATTTAAATATCTTACTAGGATATTCTATATGAAGTCAATTTTCTCACGTCCAACCAACGAATATTTTTCTGTTGCACTGAGCCTGTTCGCCGTTGTGAGTTTCCTGATGCTCTGGTTCACGCGCTAATACGCCACGCTGTGGCGTTTTTTTACCGCTTGATGCAACGGTATTCCAGTAAATGACAAATTTGTCATCTGCCGCTTCCCCTTCTGTTCGGTGGCCTTCGATAAACTTGTGAAAAATAAAACCGTTAATTGAGGCACCATGACTCTTCAATCCAAACCCACGCTGCTGCTGATGGTCGGCTTGATCATCGGCGGCATCGGCTGGTATTTCTGGCCTAAACAGCAGGCCGATGCTGCCGTTAAATCCCCCGCTGCCCCCGTGCTGGTAAGTATGATCAGTGCCGCAGTCAAACTGCTGCCGATCACGCTCACCACTCAGGGCCACGTCGTTCCGTTGAACCAGGTTGATATTCAGGCACAGCTTACCGGCACGGTAAAAAGCGTGGATTTCCATGAAGGGGATTTCGTGAAAGCCGGGCAACTGCTCTTCACCCTGGATGATGCCAGTCAGCATGCGGCCTACGATCGTGCCGTGGCGGCGGCAGGTGAATCCAGAGCCTTGCTGGTGAAGGCGCAAAACGATCTGCAACGTGGTCGTCAGTTAAAGGCCAATAACTACATTTCATTGTCTGACTGGGATACCTTGCAAAGCAACCTGAAGCAGTATCAGGCCCAATACCAGGCAGCGCAGCAGGATGTGCAGACCGCACAGGTCAACCTTGGATACACCCGCATTACCGCACCAGTCAGCGGCAAAACGGGCGCGCTGAATGTGCACCCTGGCAGTCTGGTTCAACCGGGTAGCACCCTGCCGCTGGTGTCATTGATCCAGTTTGATCCGATTGGCGTGGCCTTTACACTGCCGGAGAACGACCTCAAACCGGTGCTGGCTGCTCAAGCGAAGGGGACGATAACGGTTTGGGTGGAGGATGCCAGCGGTAAACCGACCTCCGGCACGCTGGATTTTATTGATAACAGTGTCAGCACCACCAGCGGTACCATCACGCTTAAAGCGCATTTCAGTAATCAGCAGCATCTACTGTGGCCCGGCCTGTTCCAGAACGTCAAAGTGGATGCTGGTGTCACGCCAGACGCCGTGGTCCTGCCGCCACAGGCCGTACAAAATGGCCCAGACGGACACTTTGTTTACATCATCGACCCGCACCACCAGGCGCAAGCACAGGCCGTTACGTTGTTACGCGTGCAGCAATCCATGGCCGTGATCAGTGGACTTTCTCATGGTACCAAAGTGGTCAATGAAGGGGCCAATAATCTGCGCCCTGGCATGACGGTACAGATTGCCAGTAACATCGATAAGGCGGTAATGCAGCCATGACCTTCACTGAACGTTGTTTAGAACGGCCGATTGCCGTACTGCTGTTATGGGTCGCCGTGATGGTGGCGGGCGCGGTGTGCTGGCAGCATTTGCCGGTTGCGGCGCTGCCCACTTTTGATACGCCCACTATCAAAGTCAATGCGTCGCTTTCCGGTGCCAGCCCGGAAACCATGGCCTCCTCAGTGGCCACGCCGCTGGAAAAAAACCTCGCGACCATACCGGGGGTGGCGACCATGACATCGACCAACCTCGAAGGGGCGACCACCATCGTGCTGGAGTTCGATCCCTCGGTGAACATCGATTCGGCATCGGTCGATGTGCAGGCTGCACTCTATCAGTCACTTAAAAAACTGCCGTCGCAGATGACCACGCCACCCACCTTTCGCAAGGTCAATCCGGCGGATGCGCCGATAGCGCAGATCAGTCTGGATTCACCGTCCATGACGCTCTCCGATCTCAACCGCTATTCGGATGATCTGATCTCTCCATCGCTGTCGATGATCAAAGGGGTGGCGGAAGTCACGGTCATCGGGCAGAAACGTTATGCAGTGCGGGTGGAGGTGGATCCGGTAAAACTCGCCGCCACCAACATGACGCTGGAAGAGCTGCATACGGCGCTGAAGGCCGCCAACGACAACTCACCGGTGGGTGAACTGGATGGCAAACGCCAGATGATGATGCTGCAAAACCGTGGCGATCTGCGCAATGCCAGCGACTTCAGTCAGGTGGTGGTCGCCACGCGCAATGGTCAGCCGGTCAGGCTGGCCGATATCGCCAGCGTGCAGGACAGCATTGAAAACACCCTGAGCCACAGTGCGGTCAATAACCACACCGCGATTGTGCTGAGCATTACCCGCCAGCCTGGCGCAAATCTGGTGGCGACACTGGATACCATCAAACAGCTGTTGCCAAAGTTACAGCAGCAAATGCCAGCTTCCGTGCACATGCAGTTGCTCAATGATCGGTCAATTTCGGTCCGCAACGCCATTCACGATGTCAATCTCACCCTGTTGCTGACCATTGCGTTGGTGATCATGGTGATTCTGCTGTTCTTGCGCCACGTGCGTGCCACCGTGATCCCCGCCTTGAGCGTACCGATTTCACTGCTGGGATCTTTTGGCCTGATGTACGCCTTTGGCCTGAGCCTCGACAACATTTCCCTGATGGGCCTGACCATCGCCGTTGGGCTGGTGGTGGATGACGCGATCGTGGTGCTGGAAAATATCATGCGCTACATCGAGCAGGGAGAGGATCCTAAGCACGCCGCATTAAAAGGCGTGCGTGAAGTTGGATTCACGGTGATCTCCATCTCGCTCTCGCTGGTCGCCGTGTTTATCCCGATCTTCTTTATGCCCGGCACCATGGGGCTGCTGTTCCACGAATTCGCCTGGGTGGTGTCGTTAGCCATTCTGGTCTCCGCCGCGGCATCATTGACCATTATTCCGCTGTTAGTGCCGATGCTGATGCGTCACGATCCCCATCACGATAAACCTGAACCGGCGTGGAGCCGCGTGTTCGAGCAGGCTTTTGAACGCCTTCGCCAGTGCTATGCACGCGGTCTGGAGTGGGCGGTTGATCACCGTGCCGTCACGCTGTCGGTGGCCGCCCTGACGGTTGCACTGACCGCCTGGCTGTATATCAGCGCGCCCAAAGGGTTCTTCCCGCAAGAGGATATTGGCCAGGTCACGGCGAATATCGATACGCCACAGGATATGTCTTACGACGCCCGTAAAGACGTGGCGTTCCAACTCGGCAACACGCTGTTGAAAGACGGGGCCGTCGCGACACTCGTCACTAAAGTCGATCACGATACCACGCAGTTGAATATCACCCTTAAAGATGCCAGCCAGCGTCCAGCAATGACGCAGGTGTTGCAGCAGATGCGCGCAGAAACACACTATTTGCCGGGTATTCAGGTGTTCTTTAGTCCAGTGCAGAACTTTAAGGTGGGGGGCCGTGCGGCAAAAAGTAGCTACCAGTACACGCTGCAATCGGTGAGCAGCAGCAGTGGGTTGAGCCTGAACGACTACGCTAATCAACTGATGGCAGAGATGAACAAAAGCGGTGTGTTTGTTGGCGTGAACAGCGATGCCCAGCTCAACGGATTGCAGGCGCAGCTCACTATTGACCGCAATAAAGCTTCGTTGCTGGGTGTCGATCTCGACCAGATCCGCAGCAATCTGTACGCCGCCTTTGGCACCTTGCAGGCCTCTACCATCTATGCGCCAGAGGACAGCTATGAAGTGATCCTCGAAGTCCAACAGCCATTCCGGCAGAACGAAAGCGATCTGTCGCAAATCTACGTGCGCTCATCTGCGGGCGATCTGCTGCCATTGTCCACCTTCACGCATATCAGCCGCGTGCAGGGCGTCACGGCCGTCAATCACCAGGGGCAATTACCCGCCATCACCCTCTCTTTTGACCTTGCACCCGGTAAATCACTGTCTGATGCCACGCAGGCGATCAGCCAAGCGGAGAGCGCCATCCATCTCCCTGCCACGGTCTTTGGCCAATATGCCGGACAAGCTGCACTTTACCAGCAGTCGCAGAGCAGTCAGGTCTGGTTGATCGTGCTGGCACTGGCGGTGATCTATGTGATTCTCGGCATGCTGTATGAGAGCTGGATTCACCCCGTTACCATTCTGCTCGGTTTACCCTCCGCTGCGGTGGGTGCCTTGCTGGCGTTAAGGCTAATGGGATTGGATCTGACCTTCATCGCCATGATTGGCATCCTGCTACTAATCGGCATCGTGAAAAAGAACGCCATCATGATGATTGATTTCGCCTTATCAGCACAGCGCGAACAGGGGCTGAGTGCGCATGACGCGATTACCCAAGCCTGCCTCCAGCGTTTCCGTCCGATCATGATGACCACCCTGTGCGCCGTTATGGGTGCGCTTCCCATTGCCTGTGGCTGGGGCGCGGGTGCTGAACTACGCCAGCCGATGGGCGTGGCAGTCGTCGGTGGGCTGGTGTTCTCGCAATTCATTACCTTGTTTATTACGCCGGTGCTTTACCTGTTGTTTGACCGTACTGGCGCACGTCTGGACACCCTCACCCATGCGACGGAGGAATCATGAGACTGTTATTGGTAGAAGATCAGCAAATGGCGGCAGATTACATTGCCAAAGGGCTGCGCGAGAATGACTTTGTCGTGGATGTCGCCGCTAACGGTATCGATGGTTTGCACCTGCTGCTGACGCACGATTACGACCTGGCGATCCTGGATGTGATGTTGCCGGGGATTAATGGCTGGAAGCTGCTGGAGATGGCGCGACAGGCCGACCGCGCCACACCGGTGATGTTTCTGACTGCCCGTGACGATGTGGAAGACCGGGTCAAAGGGCTGGAATTGGGTGCAGAAGATTATCTGATTAAACCTTTTTCATTTAGCGAGCTGCTGGCACGCGCACGGGTGATTCTGCGTCGCCAGACGCCCAGCGCTGTCATGAGCAGTGACGAATCGCAGTTGCAGATTGGCGGCTTGGTGTTGGATGTGGTGAAACACAAAGTCTCCCGTGAAGGGAATCGCATCGAGCTGACACAAAAGGAGTTTTTATTGCTCAGCCTGTTGATGCGACGCAGCGGCGAAGTGCTGTCTCGTACCGTGATAGCGGAACAAGTGTGGGACATGAATTTCGATCCCGAAACCAACGTCATTGACGTGGCGATCCGCCGTTTACGCGGCAAAATTGACGATAATTACCCCGTCAAGCTGCTGCATACCATTCGCGGTGCCGGCTATGTATTAGAAGAGAAAGAGCATGCTGATACCCCGTAACGTCCCAATAACCGTTCGTCTCACGCTGTTCTTTTCACTGGCGATGGCCATTGTGCTGTATAGCGTGTCGGGTTTGCTGTATCAGGCGCTGCGCGACCAGTTGAACAGTAAAGATGTCAATGAGTTGCGGAGCACATTGCAGTTCCAGAAAGAGATTGCCAGTACCATCAGTGAGCGACAAGGACCGCAGGAACAGTGGCAAAAGGAGTTATTCGAGTTTATTGCCGAGCAGGATCGGCTCTCGCTGCGCATCATCAGTCCTGACGGGAAAGTCTGGTCACAGTCGCAAAACATGCGCGTGCCACAAGACGTTTACCCTGCCCCAACCGCTGATTTTAACTACCTTGGCTGGAAGCATCATGATGGCGAGTCACATGAAAAGTATTTGATTACTGCCACTACGTTTACCCTGAAAGATCAGGAGTTGTGGACGGTGCAAGCGGCACTGAATGTTTCGCGTAACAATGAGATCATCGAGAATTATTGGGCACGTATGCAAATTGCCGCTGCACTGGCAATTCTGTTGTTTGCCGCTTGTGGATATGGATTAGCGCGCAGAGGATTGCGTCCGTTAAGGGTGATCAGTCGTCAAATCGAAACGATTAACGTTGAAGAGTTACACACGCGCCTGGCAACAGAACGCTGGCCATCAGAGTTAGTGGTGTTAGCCTCCTCTTTCGACAGTATGCTGACGCGGCTGGAAGCGTCTTTTGCCCAACTGACCCGCTTTTCTTCCGACCTCGCGCATGAGTTGCGCGCACCGATTAATAATCTGATTTCCGCAGCCAGCGTGACCTTAAACCAGCCGCGCAGCTCAGCAGACTATCAGGAGACGCTGGAAGCGATTGTTGAGGAGGGTGAGCGCCTGTCGCGTACGGTCTCCTCAATGCTGTTTCTGGCGCGCGCTGATAACAGCCGCGAGCCTCTGAAAAAAGAGCGACTGAATAGCGCCAGTGAATTCTGCCGCCTGATTGGTTTTTACGACATCCTGGCTGAAGAGAAAAATATTACGTTAACGCATCAGGGTGAGGCGTTATTTCTGGCCGATCCCCTGCATTTTCAGCGCGCCATGGCTAATCTGCTCTCTAACGCGCTGCATTATACCCCTGCTGGCGGGAAAATTAGTCTGCGTGTCATAAGAGAAAATAGCTGGCTTCATTTTAGCGTCGAAGATAATGGTGAAGGTATTTCGCCTGAGCATATTCCCTTTTTATTCGATCGTTTTTATCGTGTTGATGCTTCACGTACCAGCACGGAAAATACCGGCTTAGGTTTAGCGATTGTGAAAACCATCGCAGAGTTACACGGTGGAAAAGTCGCTGTAATCAGCACGCCAGGTAAAGGCAGTACGTTTACCCTTTCCCTTCCACAATAATATTTCCCTGTCAAAATTGTCATCTTCGGGTTTGTGTCTGGTCACCGTCACAGTGAGAAAATAGGACTGTCAACACAACAGTCCTTTTACCCACGAGGTGAAATATATGAAACAGAAATTAGTGATGATGCTGGTAGCCGCCGTTTCTCTGCTGGCCGTCACGCAGGTAGAAGCCAATATCGGTGTGGAACGTACGGCGAATACGTGGCTATTAACGCCTGCCAGTTGGCATCCTGGCACACCCAATAAGCTGTACGAGAATTATCCCTTCGATTTAGGAGAGAAAAAAATCAATATGGGTGACGAGGATCAACCTCGCCACTTTGATAATGATAACAACCTGCATCCGCTGACCGATAAATCGGTACATTCACCGGTCTATCAGCAGCAATAATAGGATGCGATAACGGCCACCCCAGCATGCATTAGCTGGGGTGGCTTTCATACCGCCCGCGGACGCAGCCACCACCACAACGCGGGCAAACTCAAATAGAGCGCAATCATAATTGAGGTAAAAAGGTCGCCGGGCCAGTGCATACCCAGCGCCAAACGGCTGACGATCACACCACACGCCCACAGCACAATGACACTCGCCAGTAACCATCTCTTCCGAGCCATCAACAGCGCCGCAGCCAGCAATCCCCAGGTCGCGGCGAACACGGTATGCCCGGAAGGGAATGCTGAATCAACCTGCTGAAGCCAGTATTGTTTTTGCCAGTCAGGGATCTGCCGGTTATTCGCCAGATGCTGGGTAATGAGCTGCTGCCGCTGGGCAGCATCAACCTGAAAAAAATGACGATCTATTTCACTGTCCGTTTGGCTGAGCCACACGACAAAAGGGCGCGGCTCCTGGTTGGTTTTCTTGATTTCACTCACCGCCAGTTGGCCGACGATTACCGGCAACAGCACGACTAACGTAAATTTAAGCCACTCTCCCTTGCGAATGTTTAACGCGTACATCAGCACGAAGAGCAATATCCCGGACGTGATGATGCCAAAGGGTCTACTCACCGTCTGCGTCAGCAAATAGAACCAGATTAATAACGATGATTGATCGTTGGCATTCCAACGCCAGTGTACTCCCCATGCAAACAGTGGAATAGTAAAAAATAACGCACAGCAGATCGCCAGCACAATATAGGGATTGCGTAAAAATCGCATGAGTATTATCACCAGTAAATTAATGCTTCACGAGGATCAGCTTTAAACGACCTAATACAAAAACATTCAGATCGCAGAGTCTGTTAAACAGCGGCGTCAGCAAGTATTCAGATTGCTTCACTGCCCATGCGCAGAACAAGGCCACCAGCGCAGAGCCCAACATATCCGCAGGGAAATGCACGCCCATATAAATTCGGCCCCAGGCAATAAAAAGACTGACACATAACAACACCACGCCAGAAATTAGCCGTTGACTCAGCAATAAACTAAACGTAATCGCACATGCCAACGTCATATGGTCACTCGGGAACGAAGCATCTGCAACGTGAGCAATAAAAGTGTGGCCGATGGGCACCATAAAAGGGCGCGGATGCGGGAAAAAATCCCCTATCAGCACATTAATACTCAATGCGATGAATGACGTCACCAACGCTAATAACGCGACCTGCTGTTTTTTCCGGTTAAAACTAAACCAATAGATCAACAACGCCAGCGGATAAATCAATATGAGCCAGGTCGCACAGACATTGCCGAAATGAAGCATTGCTGACGAAGTCTGTGCTGGCGCATTAAGCAGTAGAAAAACCCTATCATTAATATTTTCCGCGCTCTCGGACGTCAGAAACATACCTATCTCCTTGTAGATAATTAAACCGTTGGCAGGCAAACCCGCACCTGTAATCCTGAGGAAAAACGTGTCGCTGCAGATAACGTCACCTCGCCCTGCATCCGCATCAACATCGCACTGACAATCGATAACCCTAAACCTGAGCCATTAGCGTCACTGCCCTCTATGCGATAAAAAGCATCAAACACGCGTTGGTGTTTATCCGTGGGAATACCCGGGCCGGAATCTTCAACGGTGATCAGCACCCGACTGGCGTGCCGTTCAATGGCAACATCAATGCCTCCGCCGCTCGGCGTGTACTGAATGGCGTTGTGCAGCAGATTACGCAGCACGGTATAAAGATCGGCGGGACGCGCCATTACCTCTGCGTCACTGGCGTTCAGCACCCCCAAGTCCAGCTTTTTCTCTTCAGCTAAGGGGTGCAGATCCGAAATCACCTGCTTGACCACCGTAAACACCGAGGTGCGCTCAATGGCTGGCAGCGCTACCGCTTCCCCACTTTGCGCCCGGCTCAGTGTCAGCAACTGTTCAACCAACCAGGTTGCGCGTTCCATTCCGGCGCGTAGCGCGCGTAAACGCTGTTGACTCTCCTGCGGCAGTTCGCTGCCGCCCAGTCGCTCTGCCTGCAACATCAAGGCCGTCAATGGGGATCGCAGTTCGTGGGCCGCGTCAGCAACAAAACGTCGCTGTAGCGCAAGCGAATCTGAAGATCGTTGTAACAGGCGGTTGATGGCTTTTATAAAAGGTCGGATTTCACGCGGAATGCTGGCGCTATCCAGTGACACCAGCGCGCTGTCACGCTGTTGGTCAACCTCTGCCGCCAGTTGGCGGATCGGCCGGAATATCTTCTTCACCAAATCGGCCACCAGATACAACAGCACCGGAAAGAGGATGCCAAACGGCACCAGGGTGCGCAGCGCAGATGACAGCGCCACACTTTCACGCACCGAGGCAAGCTGCGCCACGGCCACCTGTACACCACCGGGCATGTCCTCAATCAGCACGCGATAGCTTCGCTGATGAATATTCAGGGTGTGAAAACCCGGTTCTGGACGGGCTGGCAGCGGAAAGTCAGCTGAGGGTGCCGCAGCAGGAAGAGTAAAGTGCACCAGAATGCGTGAAGCGGCTTCATCCTGAAGGGGTGGGCTGATGAAGTTGCTGCTGCGTGGCGTCAACATCCCCTCTTTCGCGAGGCTGGCGATCTGCTGCAGCGACGAATCCTGCAACTCATGCGCTTCATCCCAGGCCGAAAGAAAACCCAGCACGCCGCTCAGGAGCGCAATACTGCCCACCGCTACACACAACACCAGTGAAAGCCGCAACTGCACTGACTCACTCAAGCGCCTTTTGAGACTTTCCATCCCACGCCTCGCACATTTTGGATCGCATCACTGCCGAGTTTCTTACGTAGCGAGTGGATGAAATACTCAATCGCGTTGCTCTCAATTTCCTCGCCCCAGCCGTAGATTTTGCTTTCCAACTCGCCGCGGGAAAATATCTGGCCTGGCTGCGCCAACAGCGCCTGTAGTAGCGCGTATTCACGGCCTGACAAGGTATGGGCTTCATCACGGGCAAGATGGCAGACCTGCCGGGTTGCGGGATCGAGCGACAGCATGCCGTTGCTCATCAGCGGCGAGGCATTCCCCGCTTTACGGCGCATCACCGCCCGGGCACGCGCCAACAGCTCACTCATGGCGAAGGGTTTAAGGACGTAATCATCCGCACCCGCATCGAGCCCCTTCAAGCGATCCTCCAGTGCATCGCGGGCGGTGACGATCAGCAGAGGTACCTGATTTCCTTGCTGGCGCAGTTGCCTGAGCACTTCCACCCCGTCTCGACGCGGTAAGCCCAGATCGAGCAACACCAAATCGTAGCTATGAGTTGCAAGGCTCTGCAGCGCCTGCTCACCGTCACGCACCCAATCAGCTGCATAGGCCGCATCTTTCAACGCGGCGTACACCGCGTCTCCGATCATGCGGTCATCCTCCACCAGCAGCACTCTCATCACTCTTCCTGCTGTGCGGGGCGGAACACCGCTGTCAGCACCGGCAACAGCGAAACGCCGATGATGCCCAACGCCAGCCACTCACGGTGATCGCGCACCCAAGCCAGATCACCGAGCAAATAACCCAGTGCAATAAAACTGCCGCACCAGGTCAACGCGCCGGTGAAGTTCCACAGTAAAAATGTCTTGCGAGGCATGGCAGAAAGGCCAGCAATGAAAGGGGCGAGAGTACGAACAATGGGTACGAAGCGACCAATAAATACGGTGGCTGCGCCGTACTTGCGAAAGAAGGTCTCAGTTTTTTCACGATGCTGCGTTTTCAGCCACTGTCGTCGGAGAATAAAGCGCCCAACGGCACCTTTACCCACATGGTAATTAAGCGTGTCCCCAACAAAAGCCGCAGCGGTAAGCAGCGCAACGATCAAGATGGGAGAAAGTGTTGTTGTCGGTAAAAAGGCGCCCAGAGTAAAGAGCAGCGAATCTCCCGGTAAAAACGGGACGATCACCAACCCGGTTTCACACAAAATAACCAACGCGACTATTGCCACTACCCATAAAGGATCGGCATTCACCAATGCAATCAGGTGGCTGCCAGAGAGATAATCCATCAGATGTTGAAGCATGCTTTCATTCCAGGTTTTTAAAGTTTGGACATCTGGCGCGATGAGTGGCCATAGACCGTAGATGCGCCGATTAATATCGCCATCGCCAGCAGGAAAATAATATTGACGGGCGTGGTGCCATAGCCCAACCCGCCCTCTTTAATCGGTTGGGAAAACAGATCGGCGAGGGAAGCGCCAAGCGGGCGCGTCAGGACATACACGGTCCAGAAGCAGGTGACGCTGCTGAGTTTGCCAACGCGCCAGAGCACGGAGCTCGCAGCAATTAACACGGCGAACAGCAGGGTTGTGGTGACATAGCCCAGAGACAATCTCTCTGCCAACGCATCACCCAGTGCCGTACCGAATGCGAAGGTAATCATAATGGCAAGCCAGTAATAGAGTTCCCGGCCTTTGGTATTGATTGAAGAGAAGGCCAGCGTGCCTTCGGTGCGATGCCAAAACATCAGCACCATCACCAGGCCCGAACCAAACATTGCCACCGAATAGAGCAACGGCACCTGAAGCTGATCGGTTAAAAAATCGGTCAGTAACGTTCCGCTAATGCTCACCATTAACACCGTCAGCCAGTACAACCATGGGATATAGCGTGTCGCTCGCACCTGAAATAGCAGCACCAGCAAAAACAGCAATGCAGAAATAAGGCAGGTGCCCGTCAGGCCAAATCCCAGTCCAAAATTAATCCAGTCAGCCCCAGTTTCACCTACCGTGGTTGACATCATTTTTAGCACCCAAAACAACAAGGTGGCCTGTGGCACTTTGGTTTTTAATTTGGTAAAGGTGTCAGTCATGGTCGGTTTCCCGGTCAACCTATTTCACGCATGATGACCGCGAAAACTTAAATCATCCTTAAAAGTGAAAAACAGTTTCTGTACCAGTACAGTCTTGTCATCTGAAAGGCGCTTCGCTTCTGATAATTATTCAATCGCAGTGTAAGTATAATTATCTGTTCCGGGAACGTCTTAAGCTGCATCAACTGACCTGCCCCCAGGATTAAATACAAAACTCAGTTAGTAATGTCGGATCCTTCACTCTCAGAATTACCCTTTCTCCAGCTCGCTGCAAATTCAGACGGCGTCTGATAATTCAGCGTGGAGTGCGGACGACATTCGTTATAATCCTGACGCCATTCGCTGATGGTTTTCCTGGCATGACTGACGTCGCTGAACCAGTGTTCATTCAGGCATTCATCGCGAAAGCGTCCGTTAAAACTCTCAATAAATCCGTTCTGTGTCGGCTTGCCGGGCTGGATAAGTCGCAGCTCCACTCCATGCTCAAAGGCCCACTGATCGAGCGCGCGGCAGGTAAACTCCGGGCCCTGATCGGTTCTTATCGTAGCCGGATAGCCGCGAAACAGCGCAATGCTGTCCAGAATACGCGTGACCTGCACGCCTGAAATCCCGAAGGCAACAGTGACCGTCAGGCATTCCTTTGTGAAGTCATCGACGCAGGTAAGACACTTGATCCTGCGACCAGTAGCCAGCGCATCCATGACGAAATCCATCGACCAGGTCATGTTGGGCGCCGCCGGGCGGAGCAGCGGCAGACGTTCTGTTACAAGCCCTTTACGACGACGTCTGCGTTTAACGCCCAGTCCGTTCAGATGATAAAGGCGGTACACGCGCTTGTGATTAACCAGAAGCCCTTCACGGCGCAGTAACTGCCATATGCGGCGGTAGCCAAAACGCCTGCGCTCCAGTGCCAGTTCAGTAATGCGCCCTGATAAACGGGCATCAGCCGCCGGACGCTGAGCGTCATAGCGGCAGGTCGACAGGGACAAACCTGTGAGTCTGCAGGCACGACGTTGCGACAGACCGGTCGCATCACACATCAACACCACGACTTCGCGCTTCTGGTCTGTCGTCAGTACTTTCGCCCGAGAGCCACCTGAAGCGCCTCCTTATCCAGCATGGCCTCGGCGAGCAGCTTCTTGAGTCTGGCGTTCTCTTCCTCGAGTGACTTCAGGCGCTTAACCTCAGGCACCTCCATGCCGCCATACTTCTTACGCCAGGTATAAAACGTGGCGTCGGAAATAGCGTGCTTACGGCAGAGTTCCCGGGCAGAAACGCCGGATTCAGCCTCGCGGAGAATACTGATGAACTGTTCGTCGGAAAAACGCTTCTTCATGGGGATGTCCTCATGTGGCTTATGAAGACATAACTAACATCGCGGTGTATTAATCAACGGGGAGCAGGTCATATCCTCTCATTACCGTCAGCTTCCTGAGCACTGCTAACAAGGTGAACTGTCGAGCTGAACGGTTGTTCTGGCTTTTGATACTGTTTCAGTCAATAAGCCTGGCGGGAGCGCAGCAGCAATGTTCATGACGTTAGCCGGAAAAAAACCTTGGCTTCAGGAATGATCCTGCATGAATAGTTCCTCATGACGAGGTCTCTTTTAAAGTGCCGACTCATTAAGCAAGATACCAACTCCTGTTTTTATCGCTTCACACCAGAAATTCCTTCCTGCTGAAAACCATAAAAAGCCTCGCAAAAGACCTTACGTCCGTGTGCTGCTATGGGGTGTTTAACGTGTGCTTTTACTCTCTATAGCTTATATAAGCTGCAGAGAGTGACTATTCTGGCAGGATCATAAGCTATAGTGAGTAAACATAAGCTATAGGGAGTGATGTGAGTTCTGCTATTTCATAGCGGTGAAGCCGGAAAGGCATATAAACCATTAAAAATCAGCAGGATAAGATCAGATAAGAAAGACTCTGACTTGTTAGTCATAAGCTGTAGTGAGTAATCAGCTACTCGCCATTACTGCATAAGCTGTAGTGAGTGGAATAAGCGGTAATTTGCGTTCTTTATAAACTGTAGTGAGTAAGAATCTTCAGAGGGAGAGGTTATATAAACTATAGTGAGCGACCTCGGCTCCTCAGCGCATAGATATAAGCTATAAGGAGTAAAACGCGCCCTTTGTGCCACAGACCTAAGCTGTAGTGAGTGGTTTTTTCTAAAACCAATAAAATTCAGAGAGTTACTATAAGACTGTACTTACAGCCTCATTAATTCTTTGCTCTCCTGATAAGAGAACCACTCATCACAGCTTATGTGTCACTGAGACTTAAAAATCTTCTCCAGATCCTGAAGTGAAATACCGAGCTTATCCAGAAGTTCAATCTTTTCCTGCAGTTGCGGATCGAGTGGCTCTTTTGTTTTCGTTGTTGCCTTCGGTGCTTCCAGCTGCTCCGTCTTGGGCGCTCTGAGCTTTGGATAACGATTATGCACCTGGAAGTAGACGCTGCGTCCCTTCTGAACTTCGCTATAGTCCAGATAACCAATCTCTTTGAGCTGCTCCATCGCACGGCGCACTGTCTGGTTCTGCGAAAACACAGGAGAACGCAGATTCAGCCTTTCGCGAAGGCGCGCCAGGGAGATAGGGGCCGGGTTCTTGGGAAGGCTTTCGATGTAGGTATAGAGCGCCTGAGCGGACTCACGGCGTTTAAGCGCGTTGATCGCCTTAAGCTGCAGTAACACCTTGTGATCAAACTCGTAGAGCTCGAAAAGCTTCGGGTCAGCCTGCAGGATAACAATGTCCTTTTTGGTATCGTAAAAAGCAGACTGGACCAGATGCGTGATGTATTCTTTTGCGTCGTCGCCGCTTTTTGAAGAGAAAGAGATGGTAGTGCTGGCAATACGCTTCAAAGACGGGCTGATACGCTCTCTGAGCTGCTTTGAGGAGCGACTTGAGGGAATGCCGCAGAGCTTGGCAAACTCTACAAATGAGAGCTGTACCTTGTCGCCAATGACCTTGTCTTTGTGCTTTGCAAAGGAATGGATGATCCCGACCCAGGTCTTGAAATCATTATCCATATCCAGGCGCGGGCCGACTATCTCAACCTTTTCATAACCTTCCGCTTTCGCAAGTGACAGACGCGTCAACTCCTCGGTCGCATCGGTTGTTGAAGAGGTGTTTTTCTTGCTGTTTTTTAACGACTTAAGCGTAGGGACAAATACGCCCAGGCGCATCAGTGCCACCGGCTGCACGGTATTATTGGCATTCGGCGTCAGGGTTACGATTTCCCCGGATTTCGTGTCTTTTTCTTCAAAAAGCTTTGTTAAGTCAAGATTGTCGCTGGCCACAAGCGTTCCTGCACACGTTTCAGAGGATCGTTGAGCATGATCAACCGATCCGGATTGTGAATTGTTAGATAACAACTCGCCAATGATCGAAGTAACCCTCTGACAGGCAATCAGATTAGTTATCCACAATCAAAACGGGAAATGAGCGATAAACTCACTATAGCTTATGTGTTTTCCTAATTACAGCTTATATTTTACTTTCTATAGCTTATTGTGATCTCTGTATAGCTTATATTTTACTTGTTATAGCTTATGCGGACCCCTCTTCAGGCCAGAGCTGGTGCGGCCTGCGGCGATCGGGGATCTCTTTGGGATCTATAAAGGATCTCATTAGGATCAATTTATTGGGATCTATCGCGTGGATAAGTGGATAACTCTAAGGGCTTTTTGCTTAACAGGTATACCCGCGCCATCATCAACGGGTCATTTACAGCCGATCTCTGCTGCAGATAAACCGTCGCTGTAGACCACTCTTTATCAGCCTGCATTTATGTACTGGTAAAAGCCTTGAGGTGCTATGGGGTATCACCCTCACTCTATGAAAAGAAATGTGATGAGAGACCTCTCTGAAATTGTCTGAGGTGTTGTGTGCTCACTACCAGTTCGTCATACATTCCCTCTTAAACGATTACTCAGCAGTAATGTCACAGGAAGAGGAGCCAAAATTATGCTCGCATATAAAACCTTAGTCGTATAGGACTGCTAAAAAGTATGCCAAAAATGCTCCCACTTATATTTTAAGCAACTGTTATTAAATAACATTTCTATTTTATCAGGCTTGTCAGTATGTTTTTTGCACAGGCCTGTAAGATATAGAAAGTAACGTTACCTGCACGGCCATCACAACGATCGGACAAGATCTTTCCATTAAGTTGTACATTGAGACGCGACAGATATCCCTTCTCCTATCATTCAAGCTGTGGACAACGAACAGCGGTTCCAGTTAACAGACCATATGGCGTCTTGAATGGTGTAACGCCATTAAAATGGTCATTGTGAGTTTCCCTATCACTCCTGCATGTTTGATCGATGATTCTCTCTAAGCTGAACGTTGAGGATTCAGGGCCAGGCAGATTGTGCTGTTGAGTCAACGGTGAATGCTATGCTGTGCAGAAACAGGATATTCAGGGATGGGAATTTCAGGTTGAAATCTTCCCAGATTGGCGAGATATAACAGCAGGTTAGAGAGGTTTTTTGGTGGGTATCCAATAAAAAGGGGAGATACTCACTGGAGTAACTCCCCTTCTCTTTCACGCTGGATTGAAAATTATTTTGCGAGCATCTTTTCAATTACGGCTTTCACCGCATCATCCAGCTCTGCCTGCCAGGCCGCAGGAAGACGCGAAAACTCATACGTCACAAGGCGCTTTTCGGCGTCCGTTTTTTTCCGCGCAAACTGCTTTTTATCGCTGAATTCCGCTATTTTTTCGGTCACAACTTTCTTCACATCACGCGCTGACTTAGGTTCAGCACTGGCTGCACGAAAGTAACCAATAATCTTTGCCTTAACAGCCGGATCATCGTGCTCAGTGAGCGCATCATGCGCAATACGTTCACGCACGCCCTCAGCCAGTTCCTGGACACTGATTTGCCTGCTCGCCGCTTTCTCTGCAATATCCAGTAAGGTCTTATAGTCGTTAATAGAGAGCTCGCCGACGGAGGGAAAGACCGCAATCATTTCATCGGGTACCGACGCCGCCTGAAAAGCACGCGTGACTTTTGCCGGCGACAGCCCTTCCGCAGCAGCAATGTCAGACTGATTCATATGCTCCGGGTACATCAGCTTAAGGCGATTACCCAGTTCACGCAGTGTGTGCTCTTTTGCCGTCTGAATGTCGATGGCCAGCTGCCGGGCGTCTGAAAGCGACAGCTCATCTTTCGTCACTAACACTTCAAATGGCATACCGCTGTAAAGGCACGCGGCCCTGCGGCGTGAACCGTCCAGGACTTCAATACGCCCGTCTACCTCACGGCCAATAGCCGGAAAGAACTGCTGCAGTTTAATGGTGCGTGAAATATCGCTGACGGATTCTTCAGTTAAAAAGGCCTGATCGCGGCCGTTAATCGTGGCATCCACGTAAGTCTGCGTTTCGATGTCATCATGCAGAATCTTGGTAAGCGTAAACCGCGCGGTGGCACCGGATTTAAGGGTAAACGTACGGGCACTTTCCGTTTCGCTCAGCATTTTGCTGAAGCTGGAGTTACCCAGGGTGCGTCCCATTTTCTTCAGTTCTTTCATTATTGCATCCCTCTGACAAACTCAATCCGTTTAAACACGGCCTGAGTAAAGCGTTCGGCTTCACGTTTGGCATTTTTAAGCGCTTCTGAACTGCCCGGATATGACTGTGGATCAGCACTGACGATGGTGTCGAACGTTTCCCCGCAGCGCTCAAACCCATCCAGTCGGGGCAGCGTGGCGTCCAGGATGTAAGACGTAAACACGTCCCGGGCCAGCCCGTGCGTCATCTCATGATCACGTTTGGACGTCATCTTGGACATGAAGCCGATATTTCCTTTTATACGCGGTGTAATCCCCTCCTCTTCCAGCTGCTCCAGCATATCGGGTAAGCGGGTGAGATATTTCAGGGTTGAGTGGAAGTCCACCTGCGCGGGCGGTGTTGGCGTGAGAAGCAGATCGCTTGCCGCAATGGCATTAAGCATGAATGCATCAAGATGAGGCCCGGTGTCGACAAAGATGAAATCATAGTCGCTTCCCACCCTGTCGATAATGTTTCGGCGCAGGACTTCAGAAGGCAACACGCCGGGCAGGTGTTCCTGAACCAGGCGATCCCACTGACTGGCCACAAACCCATCATCAATGGAAGCCGGAATAATATCCACACCCGGAATGATGGTTGGCTTGATGATTTGTTCTCTGAGCTGTTGCGCATCAAGATCATTCAGCATGGCCTGAGCGGCGGTTTCCACAATTGACCCGATGCTGTTTGCCTGATTCAGGAACATGGTGCTGGATGCCTGCGGATCCAGATCGATAACCAGATTGCGCAAATCATACTGCAGTAAGTCAGGGTGAACGCGTAATCCATGCGCAAGCGTCACGGTACTGACCGTTTTGGAAACCCCACCCTTGAGATTGACGACGAAAATCACAAACGGGCCTTCGCCCTTATGGATGTCGCGGTATTTTGGCACCTTCCGGTGAGCGTAGATATCAACAACGTCCTGAACAGTCAGCGCGTAATGTTTCGCATTACCGGCATCCTTTTTGCCAAATACATGCCCTTTGGATTCCATTTCTTCAATGGCCTGCTCAACAGCACGGCGGCTGAGCTTAGGCAGGTTGGCCACGGCATTACGTGTGAACGTCTGATAGAACTGATCGAGACCGAATTCCTGGCGCTTATCGATAATGTCATCACTCATACTGCGCAACATAGCATTCGCTCTGCGCGCTGTTTCATCCACTCCACCGTAGTTACTTTTCATCATCCGCTCCACTGACAATTAATTTCGCCAGTGTACATTTATGAATGCTTTGTGCAACATTTTTCTGTTTTCAATAAAAAGTTGTACAGGCCGGGTGGTATGATCTTATTGCCTCTTGTTCTGCTTTTACAGGGGATCAGCTAAAAGGCAGCGGGTGAAATGCCGCAAGCCCCTGCCCTTTCCCTGTTTTGCATCTCACATATCTGGGTCTGAAAGCAGAATGAAATTCCCATGCGAATTTCAATGTTAACTACTTGATTTAAAATATTTTTATGGATTTATTTCAATGTGAAATTCCCATGTGGTTTACTGCTCACTCATGGTTTGAACAGAATTTTAACCTGTTTGTCAGGTGGATGGACACACGCAGTTATAAGGCCACGATGAGTAAGCATTACGGGCAGTGAAAAGTAGCCGGGCGTTGATTCACTGCCAACAGATACTACATTCAGCCCCAGACTTGTTGAATCCATAGAAGAAGTGGAAAGCTGATCAGGTCATGGCTCAGCACGCTGGCCTGTTTAACCGCTGCGACGATAACGTGCAGGTGTGTCCTACTCATGAACATAGCAACGGATACTGACCAGACACGAAGTTTCGCAAAGGCGACCGCCCCGGCATAGGGGGGCGCTGACTGTATTGCAGCACCTGTAATTGGATTGGCTGTCAGATAGTCACGCAGCCAGGGAGAGAATGCCTGCTGTCAGGCTGCAGATGAACGCATGTGCACACCACCTTTTGTTTTCACCTGTTCACATGCCAAATTCATCGCTGAAAGCTGGGCTTTGCCCTGCCCTCTTTTATAAAGATTAAAGGAAAGAAATATCGAACGTAAAATACCGACTCAGCATTCCCCGCAAAGATGCTGGTCAGTCTCCTGGACGTTCAGGCACCGTGAAAGCTTTGCCGCGGAGAGTTGAAAAAAGCGGCGGGGAATGGTTTAGTAAACGTTAATAATCATTCACTATTACTGCATAAGGCCCGTTATTTTGTCGCTACAGTCTGCAGAGTGGTTTAGCCGTAACGGCGTGGAATGCTCCCGCGTCAGTGCCTGTAATGCTGGCTTCCCAAAACATCTTCATGATGAGTACGTCATTAGCGCCAACCTGACAGGTGTGGAGGAAATCTGGCTGGCAGGTAAAACCGCGTACGTTAAGAGTGGGCAGGTGACTTTATATAATCCGGGGACCATTCAGGCGTCGCGTTTTGACAGTCAGTCCGTTGATTTTATCAGCGTGCACATGCCTCAGAGCGTTATGAAACTGCTGGCTGATGAGGATAATATACGCAGCGACAGCCATGCGCCCGTTCTGCGCGAAGGCATTATTGAAAACAGACGACTGTTTAATGCGCTGTACCGGTTTGCGGCTTCCGCGCGCGAAGGTGAAGGGGCAAATGAAGAGCAGGAGCTGATGTTGCTGTGCGGCGAACTGCTGGAGACCCCGGCATTTCTGCAGAGCAATGACGAACAGAGGCTCAACGTTGTGATTGAATACCTGAAAGAAAATCTCAGCGTAAAACCCCAGCTGGATAGGCTTGCGCAGATGGCGGGGCTGAGTAAATATCATCTTGTGCGCTTCTTTACCCGACATACGGGTATGCCGCCCCTGCAGTACCATATGCAGCTTCGCCTGCATCACGCTCGCGACTTACTTCGCAGAAACGTTCATCCGCTTGATGCGGCAATAATGCTGGGTTTTTACGATCAGAGTCATTTCATTAATGCCTTTCGAAAAGTAATGGGGACGACGCCCCATCACTATGCTTCGCAGGTCTGCTCAGGCCACCATAAATTCCCGGTATCCTGACACAATCACATAGAGCGCAAAATAGCTGAAGATAAGGGCCGAGGCGATGTAGGAATATTTAAGCAGCCGCTGACCCAGCATCCTGCCGCCGAAGCTCCCGACAAGGCAAAGCACGCATGTCCAGAACATACCCGCTATAAAGAACCCGCTCAGAAACCACGATGTACCAGTCAGGCTATGATGACCCATCCGCGAAATCAGCGCACCGCCCACGGTGGCAAACCACAAGATGGCTGTGGGCGAGGACATGGCTAGTACAACACCCCGTCCGAACTCCCGCAGGAGCGGGCGAGCCTGGTGAGATTCGCTGACATTAAGTTCTGCTGCCTTTCGGTATGCGGCCACCAGCATTTTACCGGCAAACCATAACAGAAGGGCGCCACCGCCTATCCACAGCACCCAGCGGACCACTTCATACTGAAGCAGCACTGCCATGCCTGCCAGCGCCAGTAATGCATAGGCCAGGTCACCGACGCAGGTGCCCATACCCAGCCAGAACCCATGGAAATACCCGCGCTGCATGGCAAGAGTAATCATGGCGATATTGGCAATGCCGATATCGAGACACAGCGATAAACTCAGTAAAAAGCCGTTTGAGAATTCGATCATAATAGAAAACCTTTTATCTTCTGGT
The DNA here is from genome assembly GCF_007833795.1 of Candidatus Pantoea soli. NCBI lineage: Bacteria > Pseudomonadati > Pseudomonadota > Gammaproteobacteria > Enterobacterales > Erwiniaceae > Pantoea > Candidatus Pantoea soli. The sequence continues at coordinate 227,210 of NZ_CP032704.1, forward strand.
CGTATTCAATCATGTCGACCGTTTTGCCAAGCCGGTTGAGCAGCATTGCAGCTTCTTCACGCTGATGATGCGGTGAATAACGTTGCAGGAACTCCCCGGCTTTTCCGGTATCACCCTGAAGAACGGAGCAAGTCATCGCACTGGCCAGCGCGGTTAAAGCCGGTTTAACCGCGGCGAGATCCACTTCATAGTGGGTTCCATTCCAGTACAGGCACTGATGTTCCGTCAGCCATTTAAGCTGAATATACGCCGCCCCGGCATCGGGATAGTCGCAGGGACCACGACGCAGATACCGAAGCATCTCCAGAAGAAACACCCTCAGCTGATGCGTTTCATCCAGCTGCAGTGCCTGTCGGGTATCCTCTGTGAGGCACATCAGCAGGCCAAACACGTCAGCCAGCGCCTCCTGGATGACCATGGATCCCCACCGGTCCTGCTTGCTCAGGCTGCCGAACCTCATTTTTTCAATGACAATGGAATGCCCCAAATCGTGACCTCTGAACCACGCAATCAGGTGACGGGCACAGATGCTGCTTTCCGGAATAACGTTTTGTTGCCAGCCGAGCAGAGAGGCCTGGGTTCGGGCGAAGCGTTCGAACAGGTTAAGATACGTATTTGCAAATACGATGGTGCGTTTTTGAGGTGCGTACTTGACGCCTTCGTCTTCAGGGAAGAAATAAGCAAAGTGTTTGGGATAGCTGTTGGCTTCACCGGCAATCGCAAACAGATCAACGATTTTGTAACGGCAGCCGGGCAGAGCAATCAGCCGCGCATCAATATGGCGCTGCAGCCAGGCCAGGTTATCTGAAAAAAGGTCGTCCACCACATCGGAAACCTCCTGCAGGCCGCGATTAGGTAATCCAAACCATGCGGAATAATGCTGTGCCCTGGATTTACCCACCCATGTCGACATATAACCAATACCCTGCACCAGTTCCTGTTCATCAAGACCGGCTATCTGCGGGAGCAGTTCGCCGGCGGTACGGGGATCGGAAAGCACATCAGCGCGTAGTTGCAATGCTTTTCGGGTGTCCGGGTCAGTAAATTCCCGGGCGAGCTTAAAACAGATAATGCTGAGCTTTTCTTCAACGGACTGAAGCAGAGTGGTACCGGTTCGCGTGGCAACCGGATGAATATGATTTGCTGCATCGGCAAGCCGGGTAGCCTGATGGATAAGGTCCAGCACAGCCGGAGAAAGTGAGTCTGGCAGCGGAATATCCATCATATGAATGTGATATGAATCAGCAGCAGGCCAGAATGGTGTCGTAAACATGAAATTCCCTTCCATAATGATTAACGAGACATTCACTTAACCAGTCCGCATGTTTTCGGTATTGGAAAGAATTGCGCTGTGTCTACAGATCACGTTAACGGACAGGCATACAGCTATTGACAGCGTCTTGTTACTGTCTGAAACCGGCTTTAGCAAACCTCACAGTAAAGTCAAATGCCGCTTGCCTGTCGGCAAACGCTTTTTCTAAGCGGAGGAGGGGAGGAAATATGGCAGACCTGATATTACATCAACAGAACGGTATCCTAGTCATCACGGTTCCGGATGATGTGGCTGTCCGTGCCGGCTGGACGCCTGGTATCCGGCTTAACGTCACCGTTGAGGGTGAGACAGTGTCACTGACACCGGCTTCACGCCTGCCCCGCGGCCGTAAAACGCTGGCGCATCTGCTGTCCGGTATCGATCAGAGTGAGATCAGCTACCTCAACGAAGAAAGTCATGACGGACTTAATGACGCGCCGCAGGGTAAAGAATCAATCTGAGGGTTCTGTGTTCATGGCAGGCACCGTGTTTAGCAGGCCGGGGCCTGACGCTTACCCTGAGCGTATTCAGTCTGGCTGATGTCCGGCATATTGCATTTATACAGCCTGCCACCTGCGCGGATATGAAAACCTGGCGATAAAGGATTTTGGTATAGCAGACAGAGCGCAGTATTGAAAAAATAGACTGTGATATATATGCTGTATAGACTGTAATATATAAAGGTGGGCGTGTGTGGATCGTTGAAACCACGGATTTATTCGCGGAATGGCTCAGAGAGCAGGACAGGGCGATGCAGCTGGATGTGCTTGCCGCACTGAACCTTCTGAAGCAGGAAGGTCCGCATCTTGGCCGGCCGCATGTGGATACGCTTTACGGCTCAAAAATCCCGAACATGAAAGAACTGAGGGTACAGAGCAACGGGCGGCCCGTAAGAGGGTTCTTTGTGTTTGACCCCATGCGTAAAGCGATTGTCCTGTGTGCGGGTAATAAAGAAGGCGCAGATGAAAAGCGCTTCTACAAGACCATGATTAAAACAGCGGAAAATGAGTACCACCGACATCTGGACCAACTGAAACGGAGCGGGAAATGAAAACGCTTGATGACCTGATGGCTGATCTGACACCTGATGAACTCACTCAGGTTCATGAAAAAGTCGCGGCAATGCGACTTGATTCTCAGCTGTATAAACTGCGCGAGGCGCTGTCGAAAACCCAAAAGCAGCAGGCTGAAGCCATGGGTATTGCACAGCCTTCTGTTGCGGCTATTGAAGGGCGCGGTGAAGATCTCAAAATTGCCACGCTCAAACGTTATGTTGAGGCGCTTGGCGGTCAGCTGACAATTGGCGTCAATATGCCTGGCGGTGAGCACGTTGATTTTACCCTCTGAGTGATGCTGATTTCCCGGTGCGTCAGCGTACTGCGCCTGACGCATTTTTCGGCGAGTAACGGCGAGCGATGCCCCTGTGAGTCACGCAAAACAGGGACGTTATGGCTGGCATCAGGGCCTGTCTGAGAAAGCGTTTCCGATACAGGTTCCTGAGAAAAAAACAGGCGAACTCCCGTTTGCCTGCCCGGCTATAATACGCGTGCAACAGGAATGTCAGACCAGCGTGTGGTCCAGGCTGGACTGAGCATCTCCCGCTTCATGTTCCATTCGGTATTCACGCCCTGTCCTGCAAACCACACGTTTCCCAGCCCGGACTGATTAATGCCGTCCAGCACTTTCATGAGCTGCACACTGTTCTTTCGTGGCTGCCTGTCATCAAAGAGATTGAGCTGACTCACTCCGTCCGGAGTAAAGTCATCGAGCATGATGCCCGCTTTCATGTACCGGCGACCTTCGAGCCAGATGCGATCGAGCGATCGCATGGCCACGTCAATAATGTCCCGCGTATCCTGGGTGGGCAGGCTGAGCTTTTCTCCGGCGCTGTTTCCGTAAAACACCTCGTTGACCGCATGCGGCGAGGTGCGAATAAACACGCTGACACGCCGGCAGAACTGCCGCTCGCCCCGGAGCTTTTCGGCCGCTCTTGTCGCGTACAGGCACAGCGCCTGCTGCATGGCGACCTTTGAGGTGATGCGCTCACCAAAAGAGCGGGAGCAGCAAATTTGTTGTTTGGCAGGGGGCAGTTCCTCAAGCGGAATACAGGATTCGCCGTTCAGTTCGCGTACGGTTCTCTCCAGAACCACGTTAAAGTTTTTCCGGATGAGGGCAGGGTGGGCGCGTGCCAGCTGTAGCGCATTATGGATACCCATCAGATTCAGGCGTTTGCCGATGCGACGTCCCACCCCCCAGATTTCTTCCACAGGCTGATTTTCCAGAAGAGTAGCGGTGCGCTTTGGGTTGTCTGGCGTAAGCGCGAGCACGCCCCGAAACTGTGGCCACTCCTTGCTGGCCCACTGTGCTGACTTCGCCAGCGTTTTGGTCGGCCCCATACCAACGCCAATAACCAGCCCGGTGGTATTCATCACATGTGTTCTGAGGCGGCGGCCAAAATGTTCATAATCTTCGCAGCCGTTAATGCCCGTCAGGTCGAGGAACATTTCATCAATGCTGTACTGTTCAACACGGGGTGTCAGTTCTTCCAGGGCTGTCATCACGCGCTGGCTGAGATAGTAAGTTATGTGGAATGCAACATTGAGTGAGTAAACTTTGAGCAGCGATATTGCTGTCAGAGGAGAACACGATGCTGATTCCACCGGATGAACATGCTCTGTTACTGGTAGAGCGCTGGCTGAAGCTTTTATCAGATCTTGGCAGGGCTCAGGCCACACTCTCAGCCTACCGTAATGCCTTAAACCATTATTTTTCGTTCTGCAGTCAGAACGGAATTAAACCTGATAAGGCCCGGTTTGAAGATCTGGCCGCCTACATCAGCCCTCAGTTACCCGGAATGTCGTTCCCCGTGGCCAGCGCCACGCTTCAGCTGCGCCTGTCGGCAATCCGTCTCTGGTATGACTTTCTGATGTACCAGGATCTCTGTCTGATAAATCCGCTGCCCCGCTCCGGCACGCCCGGCACGCTGAGTTCTGGCAGGGGCTTGGTCCCCCGCGTCGTGAAGCTGCCACGGATCCCTGACGATGCACAGTGGCAGTCTTTTCTTTTTCATGCGGCCTCGTCCCCGCTGCGTGACCGCCTGATGCTGGCACTAACCTACTACGGTGCGCTGCGGCGATCTGAAATTACCTCCCTGAGTCTCGAAGACCTCGACTTTGCACACCGGCTTATCCGTATCCGGGCAGAAACCACGAAGAGCCGGCGGGAGCGTATCGTCTGTTACAGCCCGGCCGTTGCACCCGTGCTGGCGGCCCACCTTATGCAGATGAAGCGGGCAGGAATCATCAGAGGTGCCCTGTTTCGTTCTGAGTCGGATCGTAATCAGGGCGCACCGCTCTCATTCTGGACCTGGAGCAAAACGGTACGGGAATGGGCACTGATTTCAGGGCTACCGGATATCTCAACCCATACCTTCCGCCACCTGCGCCTCACACATCTGGCGCGCGCAGGCTGGAAGCTGCACGAGCTGGCTACCTATGCGGGACACCGCGACCTGGCCACTACCCAGATTTACATCCACCTTTCCGGGCGGGATCTCGCCGCCAGGATGGCGGGCGCGATAGAAACGGCAGATCTCAGAATGGCGAACCTCATTTTCAGCGCGGAGAAATAGCATGAGCACTCAAAGACCGATTGAATGCAACTGGCGTCCGTTCGACATGACTGCATACCGGCTTGAAACGTCACTGAGTTCCGCTGAACAGGTGGCGCTGGCCAGCTCTCACAGCCGGTCCGGTATGTCACGCATGGATCCCGTACCAGACCTTATCAGACCGCTGGCGGATATTGCCGCCGCAAGCGGATGCGGCAGAAAAATCACCAGACTTGTAATAACCAGATTGCTGCGTGAAATGCATGTAACCGGCATACCCTGCTGGTGCTGGTCGCAGGAACGCTGGCAGACACTCTGCCGGGAAGTCCGTGATGGCCGGCCGTTAATAGCCGCTTTTGCCTGGCATCTTGCTGATTTGCATGACCCGCTCAGCCTGCCCGATATCCGGAAACCCGCCCTGTATGCCTCAGCTATCTTTGGCCAGGCTTTTTATCACCAGGAGCTGCAACGACTTACCGATACGCTGACGTCGCTGGGATATGCCCCTGCCAGCCAGAAAAATCATGTCTCTGGCATACTGGCCACGCTGATGATCGTGAACAGGGATCCCCGGCTTGAGTCATTTACGCCGGAACTGCTCTGGCAGGTCCAGTCCGGCATGGAGGCAGGGACTTCCCGCTATGTCGGTCGCGTTTCACATGCGCTCGCCGCGCTGGGCATTATCAGCACCCCAATGAGGATGCGAAACTACACGCAGTGGTATGAAAAGCCGGTGGAAGGCATCGATCCGGCCTGGGTACACTGGTGCCGTCGCTGGCGGGAAACGTCGGTGCTCAGGCCCCGCTCCTGCGAAAGCCTGTACAGTTTTATTCTGCGATGCGGCCTCTGGCTGGCAGAAGCGCATCCGGAGGTAAGAGAACCGGCTGACTGGACGATGGAAACCTGCGCCAGCTTTATCGCGGCGGTAGGCCGGATGAATGTGGATGATCTTCAGCTGGGCACTGAAAGGGGCATCCGCAAATCGGTGCGCTCCGGCGAGCCCATGATGCCGCATTCCAGGGCGAATTTTATCTATTCATTGCGCCGTTTTATGATTGATTACGAAAACTGGGGCTGGGGACGCCTGCGTTTCAGCCCTGCCCGTCATCTCTCCACGCCCGATACGCCCCTTTTCCGCCGTGGGGTCAATCCCCGGGTGATCGACGATCCGGTCTGGCTGAAGCTCATCTGGGCCAGCCTCAATCTGCGTCAGGAAGACCTGCTCACTGAAATACACTATCCGCTGGCCATGCTGCAGGCGATGGCCGTTATCTGGACCCATGCAGGGCTGCGGAAAAACGAGTTGCTCCGTCTGACGACAGGATGCATCACGCCGCAGGCGGATGAAATAGTGAAGGAGGACGGCAGCATTATCCCGGCCGGAACGCTGTGCTACCTGCATATCCCTGCCGGAAAAACCTCAAAAGCCTTTGTTAAGCCGGTAGCAGCCGTGGTGAAAAAATACGTCGATCTCTGGCTGGATGAGCGCCCGGCAGAACAGGCAATGTTGGCCGACGATCGGACGGGTGAGAAAGTCCGGCTTCTGTTTCAGTACCGCGGTAAGCCTGCCGGCAGCGCTATCCTCAACCGCACGGTAATACCGATGCTCTGCGCGAGGGCGGGCGTGCCCTCAGAAGACAGCGGCGGAATGATAACCAGCCACCGGGGACGGGCCTCAGCGGTGACGGCACTGGCCAGCGTCCCACAGGGCATGTCGCTGTATGAACTGATGCAGTGGACCGGGCATTCAACGCCCCAGTCCACCATGCATTATATTCGTATCCGTCCGACTCAGCTGGCCGCCTCGTTCGCCAAAGCAGACAGGGTCGCTCACATGATAAGCGTGCTGATTGATCACGACCCTGACGCCGCCAGCCTGACAGGCCCCGCGACGTACTATGATTTGGGTGACTCATACTGCACAAATCCCTTCTGGAGCAGCTGTCAGCACCGGATGGCCTGCATCGGCTGCGATTTCAACCTGCTTAAAGACAGCGCGCGCGGGCTGATACTGGAGAGTAAAGCATCCATCCGGCGTTACCTCGAAGAGGTTCCGCTCACTCCCGATGAGAGAGCCATACTGGAGCAGGATGCTGAAAAGGTTGGGCATGCTCTCACAAGACCGGGGCCACAATCCTGACGGATCAGATGCCTACAATGTCCGGCCTGAGGGTATCGGTGCAGAATCAGTACAGACGACCGAACGTCGTATTGATATAAATTTGATTATAGTGGGCGTGATGCCGTAACTGATGGAGCAGCAGATGAGAAAACAGAAGCGATGTATGGGGTATGTGGCTGTCGTTGTCGATGACTACGATCGTGCAATTGAGTACTACACCGATAAGCTGGGCTTTACCCTGATTGAGGACACGCCGCAGCCGGGTAAGCGCTGGGTCGTCGTGACGCCGGCCCCTGACAGCGACTGTGCTATTCTTCTTGCCCGCGCGTCGAATGACCGGCAGGAAGGCTTTATCGGCAACCAGTGCGGCGGGCGGGTTTTTCTGTTTCTGCAGACCGACGACTTCTGGCGCGATTACAATGCTATGAAGGCAAAAGGCGTCCACTTCTGTCAGGAGCCGCGGGAGGAAGAATACGGAATGGTTGTCGTGTTTGAGGACCTCTATGGTAATCGCTGGGACCTTTACCAGAACAGGCAGACCTGAAACTCTGTCTCGACAGTGTCCCGGATTTAGGGGAAGCATTACAGGCGTAAACCCTGTCGGGTCAGACCTCAGTGCAGCGGTCGCTGCACTGAGGTATCCCCTGGATTAAAGGCCGTACGGTCCGGGTTAACCACACAGCGTCATGATATAAAATCCGGCCGCCGTCATGACCAGCGAACCCAGCACGTGTATCAGCACCGAGGCGGCTGCCCAGGCATAGCTGCCGGACTGCAGCAGGGCAAAAACCTCAGCTGAAAATGTGGAGAAGGTCGTCATTCCGCCACACAGCCCGGTGGTAATGAGCAGCCGCCAGGCCGGATCGAGGCCGGGATGGCGCAGAAAATACGCCAGCGCCGCCCCGATGATAAATCCACCCAGCAGGTTGACCAGCAGCGTCCCCGGCGGCAGGTCCGGAAAAAGCGCGTTCAGGCGTGCGCCCAGCTGCCAGCGGATTACACACCCTAAAGCACCGCCGGTGATGACGGCAAAAAGCTGATTCACGTTCACTCCTGTTATTTTTTTATATTCAGAGCATCACGGGACACGACCTGTGCGGCCGCATCCATCTGGTATACCGCCGGCACGCCGGTCGGGATATGCAGCTGTGCCACGCTGTCGTGGGGCATGCCGTCCAGAAAGGCGGTCAGGGCGCGCAGCGTGTTGCCGTGCGCCACGATCAGAACGGTACTTCCGCAGCGCAGCTGTGGCACCACAACGTGGTGCCAGTACGGCATGACGCGACGCAGGGTCATTTCCAGGCTTTCCGTTGCAGGCAGGTCGGCCAGCGCAACGCGGCGGTAGCGCGGGTCCCGACGCAGCTGAGCCGGCGCCTCCGTGTCCGCGGGAGGAATACCGCTGAAGCTTTTGCGCCAGAGCCGGACGGTCTCTGCGCCCATCAGCCGGGCAGCCGCGTCCTTGTTCAGCCCCTGCAGCGCACCGTAGTGCCGCTCGTTCAGCCGCCAGTTTTTTTCCACGGGCGTCCAGCTGCGGTCAATACGGTCCAGCACCCGCCAGACCGTATGAACACAGCGCGTCATCACCGAGGTGAAGACCCGGTCGGGCATCAGGCCCGCTGCCCGCAGCGCGTCACCGGCCCGGTCGGCCTCCTGCCGCCCCCGGTCCGTCAGCGGCACGTCCGTCCATCCGGTAAATCGGTTTTCCCGGTTCCACTGGCTTTCGCCGTGGCGCAGGAGGATCAGCGTTGCTGGTGCCACAGGCAGTGCTCCCGTGCCGGGCGCGGACCGTCCGGCGGATGCTTTACGTGCGGCGCACAAACGCATGAAGCCCCGCGTAGTGCGCATCGTCACCCAGCGCCTGCTCGATGCGCATCAGCTGGTTGTACTTTTCCACGCGTTCGCCGCGGCACGGCGCGCCGGTTTTCAGGTGTCCCGCGCGCAGTGCCACCGTCAGGTCGGCAAGGAACGTGTCCGTGGTTTCCCCGCTGCGGTGGGACATGAACGCGCCCCAGCCGTGCCGCTGGCAGAGCGCCACGGCGTCCAGCGTTTCGCTGAGCGAGCCTATCTGATTGAGCTTAATCAGCGCGGCGCTGGCGAGGTTTTCGTCTATGCCGCGCTGAATGTACTTCACGTTGGTGACAAAAAGGTCGTCGCCAACCAGCTCGGCCCGGCCCGCGAGCTGCTGGTGCAGATGCTTCCAGCCCGCCCAGTCGTCCTCGGCCAGGCCGTCTTCCAGCAGGATGACCGGAAACTGGTCCATCAGCTCGCCGTAGTACGCCGTCATTTCCGCCGCGCTCAGCGCGCTGCCCTCGGTGCGCAGATGATACTGACCGTCAGCGTAAAACTCACTTGAGGCGGGGTCCATGCAGATGCTGATGTCCTCTCCGGGCCGGTATCCCGCCTTCTCAATCGCCTGTACGATAAACGCCAGCGGGTCGCGGTTCGACGACACGGCGGGCGCAAAGCCGCCTTCGTCTCCCACTGCCGCCGAGAGGTTTTTGTCCAGCAGGATCTGGCGCAGCGCCTGATAGACCTCGCTGCCCTGACGTACGGCCTCGCGCAGCGTGGGCGCGCCGTGCGGGGCTATCATAAACTCCTGGAAGTCCGCGCCCTGACCGCGGGCGTGCACGCCGCCGTTGATGATGTTCATGCACGGCACGGGCAGCAGGTTCGCCTGCAGGCCCCCCAGGTAGCGCCACAGCGGCTCGTGCGAGGCCTGAGCCGCCAGCCGGGCCACCGCCAGCGACACGCCCAGAATGGCATTGGCACCCAGGCGACTCTTGTTCTCCGTGCCGTCCAGCGCCAGCATGATGTTGTCCAGCTGACGCTGCTCGCGCACGTCGCTGCCGCGCACGGCCTGGCAGATTTCCGTATTAACCGCCCTGACGGCATCCAGAACGCCTTTGCCGCCAAAACGGTGTGCGTCACCGTCGCGGCGCTCTGCGGCCTCGCGCGACCCGGTGCTGGCCCCGGAAGGCACCGAGGCGCGCGCCATCATCCCGTCCGCGGTCCGGGCTTCGACTTCAACCGTGGGGTTGCCGCGCGAGTCAAGAATTTCCCGGGCGGTCACGTTATCCAGTGTAAAACGCATGGTATTTCTCCCGGTTCAGTCAGTCAGGTGAGTGATAAGCACATCCACCGTAAGGTGGTTGATGTAGTCCGCCGAGTGGGAGGTGAGCATGCCCATAAAGCGGTTGCGGTGCCCGGCAAGCACGAGGTCCACGCCCAGCTCCGCGATGCACTTCTCCACGTCCTCAAAACGGCGCATGGTGACCAGCTCCCGCGTATCGACCTCCTCAGGCACGGAGGCCGCCAGCTCGCTCAGAAACGCCTTGGCTTTAACCACCTCGTCCGACACGACGTCGTCCATCAGGCTGTCGGACACATAGTTCATCTCCCTGTAATCGTCGCTGATGTGGGCCAGGGTGATTTTCATGCCGAGCGGCTGCGCCAGCGCAACCGCGCGCTTCAGCAGGAGGGTGCCGTCGTCTTTATCGTTCACAAGAATCAGTGCGTGGGTGTAGCAGGTCATAATGAACTCCCGTTCTGGTTAAGGCGGGACTCAAGCCACGGCAGAAGCTGCTTTTTGCGGCTGAGCATGCCCGGTACGGAGCAGGAGGCCGCGTTAACGCTCTCCCGCCCGGCGAAGTAAAGCGTTGAAAACCCGGCGCGAATGTCGGTCAGCATCAGCACCGCCAGGCCAGCTCCCGACTGGTCTGCCAGATACGCCAGGGCTGCGAGCAGGTCGTCCATCACGGGGGCAACCTGTGTCGGTGAGCTGACTTCAATCTGGGCAATACGCACGTCGGTGCCGGCAATGACGAAGGCCTTGAGGTCCCTGTCCAGCAGCTGCTGTGCGCTGAGGCCGGTGACGTCTGTTTTGGCGGTGAGAAGGTCACGGGCGAAGGCCCTGCGGTTTACGCCGGACAGCACGCCCAGTTCGGTGGCCGAACGGATATCGTCTTCGGTGGTGGTCGGCGAGCGAAGATTCACGGTGTCACTGAGGAGTGCGCCCAGCAGAAGCACGGCGAGCGTCGGGGGCAGCGTGCGGCGCGCTTCCGCGTCCATCAGCAGCCAGAGCAGCGTGGCGCTGCTGCCAACCGGACGAATATGTACTTCCGGCGGCAGTTGCGTTATCAGCCCACCCAGCCGGTGGTGGTCAGTGATGCCCACGACGTTGCTCCGGAGCAGGTCATCAGGCCCCTGCGCCGGTTCGGTGAAATCAACCAGCCAGACCCGTTCATCCTGCAGCGGAAATGCGAGCAGCGGCGGCAGCGTAAGGCCGGCGGCGTTAAATATAAAACGGGTTTCGCGGTTAGCCTCGCCGAGACGCCATGCACGGGCGTCCATGCCGCGCCCGGTCAGCCAGTGCGCGGTGACGACGGCCGTGCAGATGGCGTCGCTGTCAGGATTGATGTGGCCAAAAACGTGTATCAAGGGTCTCTCCCCATAAAGGGAAGTACGCAGGCCGGGAAGAAAGTATGGACGGCCTGACGCACCTCCTGAAAATCAAGAGTCACATCAGGCGTCATCAGCTCCGGAACGGAGCGGTTGGGAAAGGTGGAACGCCATCACCCTGTACTCTGAGTATAGAACCAGACGGAAAACCTGTCAGTATTATTCTGCTGGCGCCCTCAGCCCGCCAGCGCAGCGCGTGCCTCGCGGAGCACCCGGCGGATGTTTTCCGGCACCGCCGGACTCGTGCAGAGCGACAGCGGGCTGGGATGCGGCATCACCAGCACCGTGACGCCGGGGCGCAGGTGACTGACCGTCCCGCGGGACTGCGCCGCTACGGCACCGGCCAGCACCACCACGCGCAGCGCGGGCAGATGCGCCAGCACGTCCTCAAGCCAGGCGCAGCCGGTACGGATATCCACCGCTGAGGGCCGTTTCTGCGGCCCGTCGCTGACCCAGGGCACCGTATTCCACAGCACGCTGTCCTGACGCGCAATGCCCGCTTCCGCCAGAAACCGCCCCAGATTCTGCTGGGCCGGCCCCGGGTTATCACGCGACACGAACCGGGGTGACGGGCTGCTGCGCGCCGGTGACTGCAGCAGCACGAGCAGCCCGGCCCCGGCCCCACCGTCGGCCGGATCAAACCACGGCACCTCCACACCGGCCTGATTCTGCCCGCTGACCCAGCGATTCAGCGCGGCCACGTGCGGCGCGGTGACCGCCGCGAGGCGTTCCTCGCGTAAAAACGGGTCCAGCAGCGACGTGCAGGTTTCACTCACGGCTTCCGGTCCAGGCCTGCCAGGCAGGGGGAAACAAAGAGTTTACCGCTCCATGCACCGCGCACCGTCTTCACTGCGACCAGCAGCCACATGGCGGCCAACATGACAACAAGAAGCGCCCCGAAGCCTTTAAAGAACGCCAGTTCAACGAGTGTAGACAGCTTCAGCGTGGCCACGGTGTACACGCCCAGCGGGAAGGTAAATCCCCACCATCCCAGGTTGAACGGAATGCCTTCACGGAAGTATCGCACGGTTATCAGCGTGGCCAGCAGCATCCACCACAGGCCGCAGCCCCAGAAGAGAATGCCGGCAACGAACCCCACGCCCTGCGCGATGTGACCGATTTCCGGCATACCCGCCGCGGCAAACACCCCGGGCGCATCGCCACCGATGACCAGCATGCCGAGCGAGCCGGTGCCAATCGGCCCCAGCGCCAGCCAGCTTGAGGCCGCCATACTCTCGTGTGGCAGCTTGTGCAGCGCCATACGCAGCAGAAGGATGGCAAGGATGCTCAGCGCCACCGGCACAGAGTACGCCCACAACACGTAGCTGGTAATAATGATGCCGAGCTGCGCGTGGGTGTCGGCAATGTGCGGCGCCAGCAGGCCGCCGCTGACCGCCGCGACCTCGGCAGCCACAACCGGCAGTAACCAGACGGCCGTCATCTGGTCAATGCTGTGCTGCTGCCGGGTAAACATCATGTAGGGAATACACACGCCGCACAGCAGCGACATCGCCACGTCCAGCCACCACAGGGCGTGTGCCACCGGAATAACGTCTGCGCCCCAGCGGGGAAGACCGAACGCCAGCAGCCCGTTGATGATGGTCGCCATGCCCATCGGGATGGTGCCAAAGAACATGGACACCGTTGAATGGCCAAAGATGCGCTTTGCCTCACCGAAGTACATCACCCAGCGCGCCAGATACATCACGGCAAAGACGCTGAACAGCAGGATGTTAAACATCCAGAGCCCCTCGGCGACGAGGCGTAATCCCGGAACCGGCCAGGGGAACTGCGCCAGAGACAGCGACAGGATACCGGTCCCCATGGTCGCGGCGAACCAGTTAGGCGTGAACTGACGTATAGCCTCTTTCGGGCTGCTCAGCGCGCTCAGCGGGCGCGCTCCGTTATGCAGGGTAAATATTTTATCGTTCATGCCGGGATCTCCTGTGTAAACAGAGACAGTATAGGCATGCAGACGTAAATCTTTAAAACAGGTTATTCAGCTAAAATAAATCTGTAAAAGTGGTTTACCATCCCCCACTCTGCAAAGGACTATTACAGCACCGGAGTGAGGGAGGGACTGAATCAGGCCTTCGGCGGGCTTTTAATCGTGGCCGTGACGCGGTTCTGTTTCAGGTCAACCACCGAAATACTGAGGTCTTTATTCAGCACCCACGCGCGGGCACCGTCTTTACTGAAAACGATGGCCTGACGGGGCGCATCCAGTCCGGTAACGGTGGCGACCACCTTACCGGCCGCGGTATCAATAACGGAGAGGCTGTTGTCACCCAGGTTGCCGCTGTAAACATAGCGGTTATCCGGTGTCAGCGCGGCACCGTAAGGGTCCTGCCCCACGGGAATGGTTGACGTAATGGCGCGCTTCTGCGTGTCAACCACGGCGATGGTGTTGCTCCCGCTGTTAGCCGCGTAAAGCGTGCGGCCGTCGGCGCTGACAGAAATGGCGCGCAGCTTGCTGAAGCCGGTTATCTCGCCGCGAATCTCGCCCGTTACGGCGTCAACGAGGGTGATTTTATCGCCCTTAAAGTTGGTGACGTAGACGGTTTTGCCGTCCGGGCTGATTTTGATGCCCTGACGGGGCTGAGCAAAACCCGTCACGACCGAAACGGGCCGGTTGTGGGTCAGGTCATACACCGAAAGTGTGCTGGCGGCTTCGTTATTCACATACAGGCGCTGACCGTCACGGCTGATAGCTGTGCCGAATGCCCCGGGACCCAGCGGCAGCGAGGTCTCCACGTCAAGCGTCCCGGTACTGATTTTTCTGACCACGCCCAGACTGCTGTCAGAAAGAAATATGGCCTTACCGTCCGGAGTAAAAAGCGCATTACGGGGGGTGACGTATCCCTTCAGCACCTTCCTGACCTTACCGGTGGCAAGGTCGTAGACCACCACGTCAGGGCGCTCACTGTAGGACGCCACCGCCGTTTTTTCATCGGGACTGACAGCAAGAGAATTGTTGTGGATATCGCCATCAAACGTCCAGCGCGCCTCTGCGGCACCGGCGAGGGTGCTGATGAGAAGAAGCGCCACCGCGGTCAGTCCCGGGATCCTGTATTTTTTTATCATCATTTTTCCTGCATAGGGGTGGTAAGGGATAAGACTCATTGCCCGCTTAAGGGCTTCAGAAGAAGCGTGGCAGATAAACCCCGCTCAGGGAAATCGATTTTCCGGCTATGCCTTACCAGCCACCATAACCGTAAGAACGGCATAGTTTTTAATGAACATAAAAAGCCTGATGATTCAGAAGTATGGTGCATAACTATCTGCTCCCTCCCCCCGACCCGCTTCATCAGACCTGTCCTGACGCCCACTTCTGCCGATACTTCCCCTGTCACTTAACACTCAGGGCTACCCAATGAAAATATCAACCCGTCTGGCCGCAGGTTTTGGCCTGCTTATTCTGCTGTTCATCTTCTGCACCGGACTTTCGTTAAAGGCGCTTTCCGGCGCCCGCGAAGGAATGGATGACGTGATTAATGTCAAAATGAAAAAATATCAGATCGTTCTGGACATGCGGGGCGCATTACGCGACATGGCCATTGCGGCCCGAAATCTGGCCCTGCTGTCCGATCCGAAAGCCATGCAGCCCGAGTGGGAGCGCCTTGAGGCACAGAAAACCTTATATATACGCAGCCGGGAAGCACTGGAGTCCATGCTGGCAGATGACGCCTCATCCGCAGGACGCGCTGCCTTCACCATAGTCCGTGAAAATGAAGCCGCCGTTCTGTCAGGTCTGGAACAGGCCGGTCAGTTCGGACTGCAGAACCGTCCACAGGAAGCCACAGCGTATCTGATGAATACGGTCAGGCCGGTGCAACGTACTCTTCTGGATAATCTGAATGAAATGACGAATATCCAGATGCACAGCAGCCAGGACGCCGTTCGTGATAACAGTCGTAACGTGAGCCGGGCCTCTCTTACGCTGATCATTCTGGCCGTAATCTCGGTTATCGTTTCCATTTTTACGGGTGTCATTATCGTCCGCGTGCTGATGCGGCAGCTGGGTGGTGAACCTCAGCAGGCACAGGTACTGGCGGCCGCCATTGCAGCAGGTGACCTGACATCACCGGTGCCACTTCGCCGCAATGATAAAACAAGTCTGCTGGCATCGCTCGCCCGCATGCAGAGTCAGCTGCGCGGTTTGGTATCAAAGATCAAAGAAACCGCATCCGGTGTGGCGCTGGCGGCAGACGAGATCGCTCAGGGAAATACAGAGCTTTCATCACGCACTGAGCAACAGGCGGCTGCATTGCAGGAAACGGCCGCCAGCATGGAACAACTCACGGCAACAGTGAAAAGTAATACGGCCGGCGCACAGCAGACGGCAGCTTCAGCGCGAGAAACGGCGGTGCTCGCGCGATCAGGAGAGACAGATGTCCGCCGCATGTCAGAAACCATGAATGACATATCCCTGAGTGCTAAAAAGATCCGCGACATTACCGGTGTCATCGAGGGCATTGCCTTTCAGACCAACATTCTTGCACTGAATGCAGCTGTTGAAGCCGCCCGGGCAGGCGAGGATGGCAGAGGATTTGCTGTTGTTGCCGGTGAGGTTCGTACACTTGCACAGCGAAGTGCAACTGCAGCAAAAGAAATAAAGTCGCTTATTGAGCAGGCTGTAGAACAGGTTGAAAGTGGTGTGAGCGTGGCATCAGGTACCGGACAGAGCATACTCAATATTGTGGGTATGGTCGGGGAACTGGCGGAATTAATGGACATTATTTCGCTGGCATCCTCTGAGCAGATGCAGGGTATCTCGCAGGTCAGCATTGCGGTCAGTCAGATGGACGGTGTCACGCAGAATAACGCTGCTCTCGTCGAGGAGTCGTCATCGGCCTCCCGATCGCTTTCTGAACAGGCGCACTCCCTTCGTGGCATGGTCGAGACGTTTCGGGTCTGACGTAAGAATCAACTGAACTGACTCTCCACTTACAAGCCCTTCAACTACAAAATGAAGGGCTTGCTCCGGTCACGAGGACTATAGTGCAATGATGAAATTCCAGGTTCTCTTCAGAGCGCCTGACGGGCGCGCTCAAAGTGGTCTTCCCACTTCCAGATGTATGCTGGACGGAAAACACAGTCTGTCATTCATTTAATCCATGAGCACATTTCCATACCTTTCGACACTCCCCATCAGAAAAAACGCGAAACTCCAACGATAAGCGCCCCGCCATTAAACAGCCTTTCGTGCCACTTATCCGATTGATTGTCTCGTCCCGATATCAACTTTCGAGAATAATTTGCTAATTATTTGTACAAATTGCATTCCACATAATATGGTAAAGCCCGTAGTTCGAACTGAAGATAAATACCTTTTCGGGATAGAGCTGGTTCTTTATCTGAAACCATGGCGTGCCCATTTTTATGCCAAGTTTTTTTGCGCTGGCGCTGCGCGCAATGACGCAGCCGTCGTTGTTGCTCAGTACCACAACCGGCTTACCGCGCAGATCCGGGCGGAACAGCGCCTCGCAGCTGGCATAAAATGCGTTCACGTCGGCCAGTCCGAACATGGGCATAATCACCTCCGCGCGCGCGTGCTGTTGAAAAACCACGTCACCACGCCGAGCAGCTGCAGCTCCTCCGGATAAATCACGGGGTAGGCGGGGTTCATCGGGAGCAGGGCGGGGCGGGGATGCAGCTGCAGGCGCTTGACCGTAAATTCTCCGTTAACTTCGGCTATAACAATATCGCCGTGGGAAGGCTTCTCGGCGCGATCGACAACCATGACGTCGCCATCGCACAACCCGAGATCGCGCATGCTGTTGCCGCTGGCGCGGACAAAGAAAGTAGAGGCGCGCCGGCGGATGCAGAGTTCATTCAGGTCCAGCTCTTTCTCAACGTAATCTGCCGCCGGAGAGGGAAACCCTGCGGCGCAGGGCTCTGCATAGAGGGGTACCCTGACGCGGGGAGTAAAAAGCGGGGGCCAGAGCAGTGTCAGGCCCCCGGCAAAACTGCCCGGATTCATGATCCGGTCCCCGGGAAAATGGCTGACCTGCCGGTAATTGCTGTCATTGCTGTAAATAAAGTGCGCATAAAAATCCTCCTCTGAATTATACTGGTTATACGTACAGTATTATTGAGGTGAAATTATCTGGCAAGTAGCAACGAAACGGCGGCTGATAGTTAATTTGACATATCACTGAAAAATAAAATATTTCAGTAATCCTTCCGGACAGGGGCGTGCAATAGTGGTGCCACCTGCTTAGTGCGTTTTTTAATCAATCGTCGTGAGCTACGGGCAGAAAAGGTTGCCGCAGACTATCCACAGCTTTATACCCCGGGTGTTCAGACAAAGTGTGGATAAAGCCGTGCAGAGCTGACGCACTTCACTTGTTAGCTTCACCGTACCGTTAAATGCGTGTGAGGCTGAACCGCAGATGGACTCAGATCTGAAGTCGATGCACAAGGCAGCTGGCGCTCCTCTGAAAAAACAGGTGAAGGCTTTTTAACCGGAGACCGGCGTGTATGATTGCTGTCCGTTTCAGGGAGCTTTCGCATAAGGACTATGTTTTGAAAACCATCTCATCCTACCCCCCTCTGTTTTTACCACTCGTGACCGGCCTCAGCGCCAGTATCGCAAACCCCTGACGGCCGTAATCCGGCCATACCACAGCGCAAAGACAATGGCAGGGCCACAGCCTGACCTGCAGCCAGCCCGCGGGCTGGCGCGAACCGCGCCGGCTAAAATCCGCCGCCGCTCTGAGGCGCAACGTCGTTTCGCTGCCGCAAAGCCGCCGTTGCCGCTGCATCGTGCTGTGCTTTTCCGCCAGGCTTCACCGGTTTAAGTCCATTCGCCGGGGCTGAGACAAGCACAGGCACCGTGGTCGTCCAGGGTGAAATTCACGCCGTGAAAATTTTTTTCCGGCCACTGCGTCAGACCAGAAATAAATTTCCCCGTCGCCCCGGACGCCTGCCGTCACCCGCGCTGGTTTACGCCCTCGCGGCGAAGGATCTCAAACGGGTGAAGTGAATACCGGAGGAAAAACCAGCCGATTTCCACAAAACGTCAACACCGCGGCTCCCGAAACTCAACGGGTGAGGTGGTTTTAAACCAACTGCATGAGGAGAACGAACATGGCTTCACGGGGCGTCAACAAGGTCATCCTGGTCGGAAATCTGGGGCAGGACCCCGAGGTGCGCTACATGCCAAACGGCGGCGCGGTCGCAAACATTACGCTGGCCACGTCGGAAAGCTGGCGCGACAAGCAGACCGGTGAGAACAGGGAGGTAACCGAATGGCACCGCGTGGTGCTGTTCGGAAAGCTTGCCGAGGTGGCGGGGGAATACCTGCGCAAAGGTTCGCAGGTCTACATCGAGGGCCAGCTGCGCACGCGCAAGTGGCAGGGCACGGACGGACAGGACAAATACACCACCGAGGTCGTGGTCAATGTCGGCGGCACCATGCAGATGCTGGGCGGGCGAGGAGGCAACACAGGCGCACAGACCGGACAGCCGTTCAGCAGCCAGCAGAGCGGTCAGCCTCAGCAGACACCTGCAGGGGCAGGTAACGGTGGCAAGGGCGGGCGCGGTACGGCTCAGTCGCAGCCGGAACCCCTGGCACCGCCGCAGGGCAACTATCCGCCGGCAGATTTTGATGACGATATCCCATTCTGAATGACGTGGCTTCGCTTACGCGGGGCGGCGACAGAGGTGAAAACAGCGGGAAACAAAGCAGAAAGGCGGCCGGAAAGGCCGGGGTTGCCCTGGCGGAGCGGACACTCCGCGCAGGGCATGACACATCAGATATGAAGGACCCAAATATGTCAGCGACTCAGTCTAAAGGAAAAAAACGCCACGACAAGACATCTGCGTATTACGGCCGCCGGCGCGCGGGTTACCGCTGCTGCTCCGGCAGCGAGCTGACGCGCGATGAAAGCGTGACGCTGCAACGTCTGCAGACATTCAGCTCTGACGATTTCGAAGCCTACCGCGCGCGGGGCGAGGCGTTTCGCCGGCGGCTGTGTGGCGCCGTGCTGCACGCGCTGCCCGTCAGCCATGCCTGGCGGGCCGACTGCGAATGTCGGGGCGAGTGGGGCGGGGTGTTCCCGGTACACCTGCGCCTGACGCACCAAAAAAATCCTCACGTCACGCTCGATATCCTGAGTCCGGGCAGTGAGTCACCGTTCTGGCACGGGCTTATCTGGGTTAATCCCGATCACACCGGCCTGTACGTGCTGAACACAGAGCACTTTGAGCCGCAGGCTATTGGTGAGCTTCTGGCGCGCGTAGAGAACATGTTAGCCGACGGCTTCATACCATCAGAAATTGTGGCTGTTCTGGGCAGAAGAGGCGGGTGCGCATGAACTCAAAGGGCGCTTTCTCCGAAATCACACCACGATGCAACGTCGATTCGGGCGCACCGCACGGCAGCGCGTTACAGAACTTCGAGGATGCACTTGCCTCAGCGTGTGCCGGGCCGGATATTAATCGCGTGTTTCCCGGACATCTCCTCCGGTTTAACGCTGCCCGCCCGGCCGGGGCTTCATCATCGCGGCCGACCATTGTCACGTCTTCTGCAAGGGCACTGCGCCGACGGGCAGAGGAGCAGGAAGCATTACTCTGCGCGGCGGAACTGGCGCTTGCGTTCCAGACTGCCGGTACTTACCGTCGCTGGTACGCCGGGTGGCGCCAGCGCGGAGTGGGCGTCAGCGATCTGCTGGATTTGACCTGGAGCTGGTGTCAGCGTGCCTGCGTGACGAACACATCCCGGTCACATAAAGTCGCAGCGAGCGGGAGACTGCATGCCCGTTGTGCGCAGGCGGATATCAATGCTGTAAAAGTCAGTCAGGGAACTGAACGGGAGGCAGGCGATGTTTCAGAAAAGGGTTGAGTGTTCTGAACGGCGATCAGAAGAGGGGCCTCAGCACCCCTCGAGCCATCGCGTACGCTTTTTCAGCCGGCTTTTCGCCCTGAATGAGAAGGGAGAATACGTGATGGCGAGCGACAGTCAGGTTCTGGCTGAGGCCATGCTGGCCATCGATTATCGATATCCGGTCGGTGCGCCTTTTTCCAGCGCTGCCGATACAAAAGCGTACTTCCGGGCAAAACTTGCCCGCCACGAATACGAGGTGTTTGCGGTAGCGTTTCTGGATAATCAGCACCGGCTTCTCGCCTGCGACGAAATGTTCAGGGGATCGGTGGCCACGGTAGACGTGCATCCGCGCGAGATTGCCCGGCGTGCGCTGCAGCTGAATGCATCGGCGGTGATTTTGAGTCACAACCATCCGTCGTTTAGGCCGCAACCTTCAGAAGCGGATGTTGCCATTACCCTGCGCATTCAAAAAGCGCTCAGCCTTATCGCCGTCAGGGTGATTGACCACATTATCGTTGCCGGCAATGAAACGTTGTCCCTGGCCGGGCAGGGATTTTTAAACCGTTAGCGGTTTTGTTCCTGCTGTCATTCGGGCTGAGTCAGCCAGCGGTAACCCGCATGAACGCTGCTGGTGGACCGGCCCCTTGCTGTCATCATTGGCTTTGCCGATGCCAAAACCATTAACCCGGTGTAAAAGGACAAAAATGATCGTCATTGCCCCTCACATACAGTGGCGTTCAGGTTTGCGGCCGTTAGAGCGCGTGCGGACGAATTCTTATTGATGACGGGTAACAAATTCAGGCTCATAGCGAACCGGAAAATTCACTGACCTTGCTATAAAACAGACTTTATGGATTTCATGATGAATGGCCATTGCAGAGTCAAGATTAGTGCCGTTTGCTACCGTGATTTTGGGTCTCAGTACAGCCGAAGTAAATCTGCCCGCACCGCCTTTCAACACCTCCCCCGTGGCTATCGGAGAATCTTCATATTCCAGAACAGCGATCCCTGCATCTGAGGCAAGGTGCAGGTACCAGAGCATGTGGCATGCAGAAAGCGAGGATAGCAGAAGGTCTTCAGGATTCATTTTAGTGGCATCGCCACCCAACAGGGGATCGTTTGAGCAATGGATAACCTCTTTGCCGGTAATGGCGATGTCCCAGGTCCTCGCATACGCCTTATATCCCGATGTTCCAGTGCCTTGATTCCCGGTCCAGAATATGTGCGAGGTATATTGATGTTCCATTGCTGATTCTCCTGTAGAGGATAAAAACTGTCTCCAGCCCCATAAGCGGTACGGGACGCTTGTGCTGCTGACTAAACTACACGATATAGCGTTGTAAATTCCGCGCAATAGACCTTGTTGCATCTCTGCTCTGGCAGCGGGCTGACATGATAAAATTAACGTCCGCCATCTTTCTCGCTCAGGATTTCATCCCCTTTTCTGGTCAAAATCGTGCTTGCCGGACAAGGTTCTGCTTTCCTGCTTAACATGACTCCTGTCACGAGCGCACAAAACAGCGTGATGGCCGCCAGCACGCTGAAAAGCGTCGTATAGGCGCTGTCATAGCTGTCGTGTAGTAGCCATCCGGGAAAACCGGGTAAAATCGTAGCGGCTTCATCACTATTACCACTTCCCAGCCAGGCAGCCGCCCGATGAATCACCTCTGGGGGATACCCGTGCGCATTTTTCTCAAGCGTGAATGTGTTCATGACGGTTAAAAAAGCAGACACCATTGCCAGCGCGATCCCCTCTCCGGCAACGCGTACGGTATTAAAGAGGCCTGCGGCCATGCCGGCTTTCTCAACAGGCACCGCAGAGAGGGCCAGACCGTCCATCAGCCCCCAGGGAAAAGCCGCGCCGGTGCCGGTCAGCATCAGTGAAAGCACAAGAAAGCTACTGCTATCGCCGGTTAAGGCGTATCCGAGTAAAAGCAGCCCACCCGTTGACACAGTAAGCCCCATGGCTGAAACGGTTCCCGGCGAAAACCATCGTGTCAGCACTGCGGCAACGGATGGGAAAATCAGCATCGGAGACGTCAGCGCCATAAGATAAACAGCGCTTTGAGCCTCACTCATTCCGTCACCGCCCATAAAATGCTGCGGGAGAATAATCAGCAACACCACATAGCAATAGCATGTTGCTACCGGAAGCAGCAGGACGCCGGCAAAGTGTGGACGCAGCAGCAATGAGATATCCAGAACCGGATTTTGAATACGCAGGCACCGCACCACAAAACCGCTTAAAAACAGCCCGGCTGAGACAAGCAAAACGAGCACGGCAAATGATAGCAATCCGAAGGCCGGTATCAGCATTACCGCCGATGTGAAAAGTATCAGGGCTGCAGTAAACAGCATTAACCCCGCTATGTCGGGTTTCTGCTGTGCGCGTTCCTGTGATGCAGGCAGAAACGCAGCCCCGATAAATAACACAATGCCTGCAAGCAGCGCTAACAGGGCATACAGCCAACGCCAGCCCAGCGCATCCGTGATAAAGCCCTGTAATACCGGGCCGAAAGCCAGGCCTGCGCCAAACATGGTACCTAGTAAGCTGAAAGCGCGTGTCCTGCTGGTGCGTTCGTGAAGGCAGGCCAGCGCGGCACTGCCACTGGCTAATATCAGGGCCGCCGCCAGCCCCTGTAGTGACCTGAATAACCCAGCCATAAAAAGACCCTGCGCCAGACCGATCACCACACTGCTCAGAAAAAACAGAACTGCACCTGCAGTAAAAATACGCTTCCTGCCGATGGCATCCGCAGCAACGCCGGCTGGCAGCAGGCAACTGCCGAAAGCCAGCATAAATCCATTCGTCAGCCATGACAGCGCCGCCGGCGAGCCGCCAAGCGTATGATGAATTGCCGGCGTTGAGATGACACCGCCAGTAAAACTTAAGGGCAGCAGTACCGCTGCCAGATAAACAGAAAAGGATGCCATTCTGCTGATGTACCGGCTGCGCTTTCTGAGTGAAGTAAGCATAGTGTGACCCTGGATCCGTGATGTGAATACGTCAAAAATTGCAGGGATGTTATTGCAGACGTAAACGCGGATAAATACACTGGAATTCCCTTCTTTGCGGACATCAGGTTTATAATCGATGGACAGTCTGACGTCGCTCACTTCTTTTGTCCGGACAGCCGAAACGCGGAGCTTTGTGCAGGCGGCAAGGCTGCTTGGGATATCTGCCTCCGCGGTCGGAAAAAATGTGGCCAGACTTGAGCAAAAACTTGGCGTACGCCTTTTAAACCGCAGCACGAGAAACGTGAGTCTGACGGAGGAGGGGGCTGCTCTCCTGGTCCGCTGTCAGCACATACTTGAACAGCTGCATGAGGCAGAGTCAGAACTGACGAACAGCGTGGCACAGCCCGCCGGGAAGCTCAGGGTCTCACTACCTGTTATTGGCTACAGGCTGCTCCTTCCGCTTCTGCCTGCGTTTTCACGCCGTTACCCTGAAATAGAACTGGATCTGGATTTCAGCGACCGGCTGGTCAACATCATTGATGAAGGATTTGATGTGGCCATTCGAAGTGGTGAGCTCGCGGACTCGCGACTGAAATCAAAAAGGCTCGGAGACTTTCGTTTTATCCTCTGTGCTAGTCCTGATTATTTGAAAGAGCACGGTGTGCCCGACTCCCCTGAAGCGTTAGCGATGCACAGATGCATTTCTTTTCGTTTCCCCTCAACGGGGCTGCTCCAGCCCTGGGAGCTGCGCGACATGAAGCCCCATGCTGACGTGAAGGCCGCTTCTTTTCTGACAGTAAATAATATAGAAGCGTCTGTTCGCCTGAGCCTTGCGGGCATGGGGATAAGCTATGTGCCCGATTTTGTTGTGCGCGAATCCATGAGCAGCGGGCAGCTGGTTGAAGTATTACCGGGCTATTGCATCAGGCAGGGCTATTTCTCGGCACTCTGGCCGGCCAGCCGGTATCTCTCTCCGCGGATCCGCTGCTTTGTTGATTTCATCGCTGAGTCAGGTTTATCTCTTTGATGCCTCTCAGGCGGTGAGTGCCGCCTGAAACTCACCGGTTATTCGTCTGATGGAATGGAGCGTCATCCTTTGCCTGAAGCGGGTAGGTCGCGGGCTTAGCAAAAATGCCGTATTCAGTTCGCCTTGTTTGATTTTTGCTGTCATATTTTTGAATCGAAATAAAAAACCTCACCTGTAGCAGCCAGTTGTCTGCCGGCTGTTGCGCTAGGATAATCTGAACAGGAAGCTGACTACAGTGAACGATACTGCATTGTTAAACGAGAAATACCCTGGCGCACTGACATGGCAATTTGGCGACAGTCCGGCACTGGCAGACGAGCTTGCGCAGCTGGTTCTCGATGGCCTGAAAACGGCAACCTGTACCTCTATGGTGGCTTATCAGAAGGAAACTGCGCGGGGTGAAGCGCCTGCCATCGGGAGTTACAGTATTATTTTAAACGGCAAAGGGCAGGCGGTATGTGTAATCAGGACCCTCGCAACATCCGTTACCCGGTTCTGCGATGTCATGCCTGAGCTGGCAAGAAAAGAGGGCGAAGGTGATTTGAGCCTTGAGTACTGGAGGCAGGAGCACCGCCGCTTTTTTGAGCGCGAAGGGACCTTTTCAGAAGAAATGGAGTTAGTTTTTGAAGAGTTTGAAGTAGTGGAAAGGCTGGATGTACGCGAGACTTAAATTGAAAATACGATGGTGTGCCTGGCAGATCATCTTTGCGTGCATCTTACCTGTGTGACTTCTGATAATGGCAAACCTGGATGTCAGACAGGCATTTAGCCTGCAGAGGCAGCGATATAATGCGGCAGCTTGCAGACACTGGGCGTGTTTGCTGGAACACCGTAGGTTTACCGGACAGTCAGTCCCGCTACTGTGTAGACCGATAGAACGGATCGGTTTTAAAAAGTGAAATGCAGTAAACCCGCTTGCGGGAATGGGGTAGGGTCAGAGAATCAGCGTGTCTCCACACAGGTAGGCAAGGCTGCTGATGAAGGATGAAACGGGAAGTTTTTTCTTTACCGGAAAGTTAATAAGCCTGAGTCCGTTGAGCAAATGTACATCGCAGCGCCCCTCAGCAGTATGCAGAAACAGCCTGTCTATGTGCCGGGCGGCGTAGTCGCGGCATCGTTCACGGTTACGCCTGTCAGCGAGGTTAAGTCCGGCTATCCACTCCCCGGAGCCGGCCACGCCCCGGTTTCTGAGGGCACGCAGCTTCAGTTCACCCGCCCGCAGCTCTTTACTCAGTTCCCGCACCTTCATGGCCAGCTCCGGAACGTCCGGCGCAATCTGCAGCGCAGCGATAAGCCGGTTGATGCTCATGTTGAGTTCGACCAGACGGTTTTCCAGCTGACTGGCGGTACCCATGACGGTTCCGTTTGCCTGCAGCATATCCATGCTGCACAGCAGGACGCCCACCAGCGCTGCATCAACGTGATCGCGTCGTATGGCCGGTTCGCTGCAGCGATGCAGGCGCCTCATCGGACAGGCGTAATAACCCGCGCCCTTTTTGTCGACGCTGGTCAGCATGATGGAATGCCCGCACGTTCCGCAGTACATCAGGGATCTGAAAATATTAATGAGGTAAGGATTCTCGCTGACGCCGGGGTTACCGAACCGCGCGAGACGGACGCCCTGCACGTCGTGGAACAGTTTGTCCGGAACCACCGGGGGAAAATAGCCGCGGATTTCGCTGACGCCTTTTGCCATCGTCTGATAAGACGGCGTAAACGTGCCCGTCAGGGCTTTGTTACCCAGCAGACTCTCAATGGTGCTGGGATTCCACCGCCCGATTTCCCCCGTCAGGGTGGGAACACCGCGTTCGTTGAGCGTTTTCGTGATGCCATTGAGTGAGCAGCCTTTCAGCCTGAGCCTGAATATCAGGTTAATGGTCCTGGCATGTTCTTCAATCAGCTCAAACTTCTCACCGCCAGGGGAAACAGTCAGCCAGCGCGGGCAGCTGCGCGTGATGAGCTTCCCGGTTGCCGCTGCATCTTCCCGTTTTTTCTGCCAGGCCGCGCGCATGCGACGTGACTTCGTCTCGCTCTCCTCATTTGCACGTTGTGCGATGAGAATAGCTTTGATGAGAACATAGGGGTCATCAAGCGAGTCGATGCTGTAGTGAGTATGATCGCACAGCGTGACGACTTCGACGCCGGACCGCAGAATGCTCTTGAGTCGTTCGGTGGCATCGCTGATTTTTTCACGTGACAGCCTGTCCAGGCTCTCAACCAGAAGAACAGTTCCGGCAGCTATGTAGCCGTGCTCTACGGCGTCAAGAAAGTCGTAAAGCGCGCCGCGGGTGGCGTTCATGCCGCTGTAAGCACTGAGCCCCAGATCCTGATAGGTGATGTCATCGAGCTCATAATCCGGATGCTGAGACAACCACTCAGAGATGAGCGCGTTCTGACGCCGCAGGGAATCACCGTACTGCTGGGAAGCAGTTGAGAATCTCACATAGGCTATGGCTTCTTTATCATGATGCCCTCCTTCATATCGCGACAGCATGCCACCTGTGTCGCTCAGGTTATGTGAAGGCGGGCACACCATCCGTTTTACTGGCCGGGCATTTTTATCGTTAAGGAGTGCCTTACAGGCAAGGACGGGGTTTATCTTGGCACACGCGTTAAGAAAGCCGGTTCACGAAAGCGGGCGCCCGGTATTATAACCGGGTTTCTGACATGACGATTGAAGCCGATGATGAAGAGTTTTCAGCCGCTGCACATTTCATCAGCCATGAGTCAACACTTGTTATCCCCGCCGAAATACCCAAATGGAATGACTTCATTCTGGCCTGATGCTTAATCGCTGCGCAAAAAACTAATGGCATTAGGTTAATAGAAGGAATGATAAGGACGCCAATTTATGCTTCGAGCGAGAGAGCGGCGTCACCAGTCCTGAAGTGAAACAATGATGACTGTAAGTAATATCTTACATAAAGCTCGCTCTTCCAGAATGTTTAATGCAGATCACACTTTAAATCTCAAGATGCGGCACTTTGTTCGGATGAGGGTTTTACCTCATTCAAACGATAACAGTTAGACTGACGCCCTTTTTATAGTGCTCTTAAATTGACCTGTAAGGAGCACTTTCGCAATGAATCCACGTATCCAGTTAGGTGTCAGCCCATTGAGCTGGACCAATGACGTTCTGCTTGATTTAGGCAATAACATCCCTCTTGAAACCTGCCTTGAACAGGCCGCATCTGCTGGTTACCGCGGTATAGAGTTAGGCAGAAAATTTCCCCGCACCGCGGCTGAACTAGCCCCTTTACTGAAAGGAGTTGACCTGCGACTCGCTTCTGGCTGGCACAGTGGATTTCTTGCCGAACGAAGCGTTGAAGATGAAATCGCTGCCGTAAAAACTCACGCAGAGTTACTGCGGTCATTAGGGGCAAACGTCATGGTCTATGGCGAATGCGCAAAAATGCCTGGCGTTCATCCGCTGGACGAGCCGCTCTCTCTGTCCCCGGTTTTAACCAGCCTGAATGTTGACGTTTATGCCTATAAAGTCAATGAATTTGCAGACATTTTGCTGAACAGGTTTGGCCTCAAACTTGCTTATCATCACCATCTGATGATGCTGGTCGAACAGCATCAGGAGTTGGATGAATTTTTGGCAAAAACCTCCGATAGCGTCGGGCTGGTTCTGGACTCCGGGCATGCTTACGCTGGTGGCGTTAACCTGACACAGACATTAAAAAAGTATGGCCACCGTGTGGTCCATATTCATCTGAAAGATGTTCGCCCGGATGTCCTGCAACGAGTGAGAAGAGAGGATCTCAGTTTCAATGATGCGGTACGTGCTGGGCTGTTTACGGTGCCGGGTGAGGGATGTATCGATTATTCACCTCTGATTGAGTTTGTTGCGATGTCAGATTATCAGGGCTGGCTGATTGTTGAAGCCGAACAGGATCCGAGAAAAGAAGAGCCGTTTGCTGCGGTCTCTCGTGCATTTAACTGGGCACAACATGCTTTCCAGTTGTCCGCGCCAGCAGAGGAGATTGCTCAATGAAAGAGAAGCTTAATATTGGTCTTATCGGCTCAGGTTTTATGGGGCAGGCGCATGCTGATGCTTATCGTCGAGCTGCCATGATTTATCCCGATCTGCCAAAGCGTCCCCATCTGTATGCATTGGCCGATCAGAATCAATCGCTCGCTGACGCAAATGCGGTGCGCTTTGGTGCAGATAAAGCCTATGGCGACTGGCGCGAATTAGTAAATGATCCAAATGTGGATGTGGTTGATATCACCTCACCCAATCATCTGCATTACGAAATGGCACTGGCAGCGATTGCCGCCGGCAAGCATGTTTATTGCGAAAAGCCGCTGGCCGTCAGCATGGAAGAGGCGCTGCAGATGACCTTGGCAGCCGAACAGGCAGGTGTCAAAACGATGGTGGCTTTTAATAATATTAAAACGCCGGCAGCGCTACTGGCAAAACAGATTATTGAACGCGGTGATATTGGTACGCCGATCCGTTTCAGGGGCACCTTTGACCAGGGTTTTTATAACGATCCCGAACTACCCTGGTCCTGGCGCTGTTCCAGGAAACTTGGCGGCAGCGGTTCACTAGGCGATCTGGGAGCTCACACCCTTTCAATTGCGCAGTTTCTGATGGGGGGGATCAGCGAGGTGACCGCCAGCGCCCAGACTTATTTGCATCAGCGGCCGGTACCACAGGTCGATGCTGGTTATGCCAGTCATATTAATGAGCATGCGGAATGGCGCGAGGTCGAAAATGACGATCAGGTGCAGTGCCTGGTGAACTTTACGAGCGGTGCCAGCGGCGTAATCGAAGCATCGCGCATCGCGGCAGGACGCATTTTCGGCGTGTTCTGGGAAGTGTCCGGTACCAAGGGCACAATTTATATGGACGGTGAACGCTTCAATGAGCTGCAAATTTATCGCTTGAGTGATGACAAACACGATCGCGGTTTCAAAACCCTTTTTGCAGGCAGCCAGATTCCGGCCTATGCGGGCTTCTTCGGCTTTGATTTTGGCGGCGGCGGTCTCGGTTATTTTGATGTAAAAGTCATTGAAGTTCACGATCTGGTGCAGGGGGTTTGCAGCGATAACGACTGTTATCCGAATTTTGCGTTTGGTCTGCAAAATCAACAGATCCTCACCGCCATTGAACAGTCCATTGTTTCCCGTCAGTGGGTTGCAGTGGCCGGTAACCGCTGAATCAGTACCTTAAAAAGGAATCACTATGTTTCCCTCCTCTCTACCCGTTCCGCGCCTGCCCTCTGAAAAGGCGATACCCGTATTGCGCTGGGGCATTATGGGCCCCGGCTGGATTGCCGAACATTTCGCCCGCGCATTAAAGGAACACACTGGTCAACAGCTGGTTGCAGTGGCCGGAAGAAACCGTGCAAAAGTGCAGGCATTCGCTGAGCGATGGACGATCCCGGCTGTTTTCAGCTGTATTGATGACATGCTGTTAATGAATGATCTGGATGCGATTTATATCGCCACTCCGCATAACCATCATTATCCTGATGGCCTGAAGGCACTCAGCGCAGGTAAGCATGTGCTGATTGAAAAACCCCTGGCTTTAAATGTCAGAGAGGGGGAGGCCCTGCAGACCCTGGCCCGACAAAAAGGGCTACTGTGTATGGAGGGTATGTGGTGTGACTTTACGCCGAAATATGATGTATTGCGCCAACTGATAACAGACGATGTACTAGGAGACATTCACACTTTGATTGCTGATCATGGTGAGTTTTTTACTCCCGATCACCGTATTTTTAATGCTGATCTGGCCGGGGGACCTATGCTGGATTTGGGCAGCTATCTGGTTTCACTTAGCGTGATGGTGGCAGGAGCGCCTGTTAAAATCCAATCAAGTGGGCAATCCGCGGGAGATAATGTCAACGGACAGGCTTCAATGCTGTTTGAACATGCCAGCGGTATGCATTCGGTGCTGAATACAACGCTTTTCAGTAATACACCCGGCAGTGCGGTAATTGCAGGACGTAATGCAACTCTGGTTCTGGCGGGGCAGTTTTACGCGCCGGGCGGATTTGTACTGACCTCAAGCCAGGGCAGACAGTCATTATGCTGGGAAGAACCCTCTAACCGCTACACCCAGCTTTACCATGAGATTCAGCATTTTTCCTGGTGCGTAGGACAGGGGTTGAAAGACTCCCCGGTTCGCCCGATGTCTACCGTATTGATGACCCTGACTGCCATGGATACCGTCCGGGAGCAACTGGGGATTGTATTCAATGAAGAACAGCAATCTGCTGACAGTAAGAGCTGAATATTAATGGGAACCAGAGGCCGCATCCCTAAAGGATGGGCTCTGGTTTTTCTGTCAGATCACCTTATCAATCGGGCACGACCTTTTTGTTGAAAGAGATAAGACCGCTGCTTCTGCAATTGCCTGTGCCTGAACGCCATCCAGCAAACCCGGTAGATCAGCGACCTCTTCGTCGTTCAGGTACCGGACAAACGCGTCAAGATGCTGATAATAAGTACCCTGCACACGACTGAACCAGTCTGGATAAACCCCTTGTTTTATTATGGTTTTATCCTGAAAAAGTTTTAGCCCTGGCGGACTCTGAGGTCCTGACTCTGCCAGTCCCTTCTCACCCATTACACAGATCCTCTCGTCATAGCCATAGCCAGTGCGACGTGTATTATCCAGCTGAGCGAGACCGCCCTGTTGCATCTGCATGATCAGGACAGACGTATCCACATCACCAAATTTACTGATGGCGGGCATTGCCAGTGCTGCCCCCATTGCAGCAATTGATGTCACTTCATCCCCTGTCAGCCAGCGCAGCAGGTCAAAGAAATGGATTGCCTGGTCACGCATCTGACCTCCGGATGTCTGGAGATAACTAAGCGGTGGAAGTTCGGAAGAGCGGCAAACCATCTGGATTAATTCAGGCCGGCCGATTATTCCCTGATCCAGCAGACGCTTTAACTGCTGATGGCTGCTGTCAAACCGGCGATTGAAGCCTACAGTAATTTTTGTGTTCAAATGCAGCACGTTTTCGGCCACCCGCATTGCTGTTTGCAGTGACAAATCGATCGGTTTTTCGCAATAAACAGCTTTGCCTGCCCGCGCCGCGGCTTCAAGTAATTCGGCATGTGAAGGTGTTGCGCTGGCAATAAGCACCGCGTCAACATTATCACTGTTAATAGCGGCGCTGACCTCGCCTGCCCTGCAATGCATTTGTCCGGCCAGAGTAGAGGCCCGTGTGCTGTCTGCATCGGCCAGCATTACGAGTTCAACACCCGGATGAGTTGCGAGATTTGCTGCATGGACCTGTCCGATAAATCCACAGCCAATCAGGGCAAAACGTTTTTTATGAATCATGCTGGTTACCTGTCTGTAGGTCTAATTTTAGCGATAAAGTCATTGCCAAAATAGCCTGCCGCTTTACCCTGAGAAATCCATGTTTTGAGGGGATCACCTCAAAAGGAGCTGTCATGAAAACAACCACTCTTGAAATGTTGGCAGAACAGGCGGGGGTGAGTCTGGCAACGGTTGACCGGGTGCTGAATGAACGCGGTGGCGTTTCTCCACGCACAACGCAAAAAGTACTGGATGCTGCGCGAAAGGCCGGACTGAAGCGCATTCTTCCTGAAGAGCGCCGGCATGCCTGGCAGATCGAAGTTTTGTTAAATGATGACGACTCATTCTTCTTCAGACAGCTTGCCAGCGATTTCGCCGCTATCGCGACCGCACTCGGTTATCGCCGGGTTGTGCTGCATCGTACTTTCGTGTCTGTATCCCGACCAGAAAAGCTGGCTTTACTCATTGAAGAGCGCAGCAAAACGCGTGATGCGTTAATTGTCTTCGGGCATGAACATCCTGCTATTTATCAGGCTCTGCAACGGTGTAAAAAGCGCGGAGTTCCTGTAGTCACTCTGATAACCGATCTGCCAGGCGCAGAACGACTGTGTCACGTAGGAATTAATCAATTGCAGGCAGGACGCACCGCTGGATTGATGATGGGCAGCCTGGTCAGGCAGCATGGAGAGGTGATTGTTGTAAGCGGCCGGATTGAGTATCGGGCGCATCAGCAACGTATTCAGGGTTTTCGCGACATTATTGAGGAGCGCTTCCCTGAGGTGAAATTACGGGAGGTTCTGGCGGGCCAGGAGAGTCGCATGACCATCAGCAGACTACTGGAAAAGCAGCTTCAGCAATCTAATCATGTCGTCGGGCTCTATAATACCGGACTGGGGAACACTGAAATCAGCGAAGCGTTGGCCCGTCATCGCCTCACTAACACCTGTATTCTTATTACGCATGAGCTTTATTCAACTACCAGAGCACTGCTTGCTAGAAAAGCACTGTCTCTCACTCTCGACCAGAATACGGTTCGCCATGCGCAACTGGCGGTGAATATCCTGCTAAGTTATTTCGAACATGGCGAAATGCCTAAGGAATATGAAACCGGCAGGGTCAATTTCATGCTTTATACGCAGGAAAATTTCCTTAATCATTAATTCGGCTGGGATAAGCCATGTTATCTCGTCCACGCTCCCGACGTTGAATCTGTCAGTCAGGGTGAATTCAGACTCCCGCAGTTTACAAATAAAGCCAGAATAGACAGTCTGGGCAAAGCTGCAAACTTCACGTATTACACCTTTGTTGTGCCGCCGGCATATTATCAGAACTTCGCAGGTCCTTTTGGCCCACAAAAACAACAGGACGGGAGTTATGGCTGGATTCTGCCGATTAACCCCGACGTTCGCTGCATTCATAAGGGCGACATAAACGAGCTTGGGAAAATTGTGGCCGGCGCGTTTACTAATCCTGACAGCGCAGGAAAGGGAGCTTATCTGCCGCTTGTCGGTGATTTCATGAGCTTCAGTGACATTGTTACTACCCTGAATCAACTCGGACATCACGTCACTTTTAAACAGGTTCCACGTGACGTTTATGCCGGCTTTTTCCCGGGTGCGGAAGCGTTGGCCGATACGCTGGCCTATTACGAAAAATATACCTACCTTGGTCCGGGCTCGCATGAAGCAGCCATTGCACTGGCTAACCGTATTGCTGACTTTCAGCCGGCCACTTTTGAATCATGGGCCAGAAACAATTTTGCACTGAACAGGAAATAAATGCCCCAGGCTGCCGTCATTTTCCACGGACGGAATAAATCATTTTGCAGCGGTCCTGTTTTGCCGAATCCTGCAGTGCTCGCAAATTAATGCAGTAATCAATTTTACTGTCCGCTCTGGCACAGAGCGGAAATGCAGATCTACGTTCTGATGGGCCTGTTAAACTCAACGGCGCTGCAGATTCATAGAGTCCTGTGGCATAAACCGGTAGAGCGTGTATGCATCTATGAACTCCGGGTTCGTTTCTGAGTGGCAGGGGCAACCCCTGCCGTTGGCTTTCACCGTACGTTACCGCCAAAAAACGCAGAAGCTCAGAGCCGAATTCGTACCGCGTTGTGCCTTTCCAGTCCCGTATCCCACTCATCCCTTTTTTCCGGGTTATAGACAAATAATTGTGCTGTTTATGAAGTCCTTTCCAACAGCATTCTAAATAAAAAATCTATAAATGCATTCTAAACGAAACTTAAATGGAGCCGATAGTAACGGAGAACCTTAATCACTCCGGTAAATTGCTATGAAAGTTTCTGTCCGCCTTGCCATTGGTTTCAGCCTGATGGTGCTGCTGCTAGCTGTATGTACCGGCGTTGCAATTAATGCCTTAGGTAATGCACGCGAAGGTATGAATGACGTGGTCAACGTCAAAATGAAGAAATACAAGCTTGCGCTTGATATGCGCGGCAACGTGCGCGATCTGGCCATTGCGGTACGTAACCTGGCGCTGCTGACCGATCCAAAAGAGATGCAGCCTGAATGGGATCGGGTGCAGAAGCAAAAGGCGCAGTTTGCCAGCAGCCGGGAGGAGCTGATGCGTATTATGCAGACTGATTCTACTCAGGCCGGGCGTGATGCCATGAAGCTGATTATTGAGCGCGAGAAAGCGGCAATGCCCGCCTTTGACAAGGCTGCTCAGCTGGGGCTGCAAAATAAGCAGGCTGAAGTTGTTCCTTATTTAATGAACGTGACGCGGCCGGCGCAGCGTGCGCTGCTGGATGCGCTGAGCACCATGACTGATATTCAGATGAATAACGCGAGCGGTGCCGTGGAGCAAAGCAGTAATGAAAGCCGACAGGCTTCGGTAACGCTCTTTATACTCCTGGCCGTTTCAGTCCTGCTGGCCGCAGCTATCGGATACCTGACCACACGAGTACTGATACGCCAGCTGGGAGGCGAACCGGTGCAGGCTCAGACCCTGGCTGCTGCCATCGCAGGCGGCGACCTTACCACGCCGGTCGCCCTTCGACAGGACGACAGTACCAGTATGCTGGCATCACTTGCCCGCATGCAGAAAGGGCTCAGCGACATGGTTTCACAGATTAAAGACGCTTCCGCAACCGTTGCCCTGGCATCTGATGAGATTGCCCGTGGAAACACTGAGCTTTCTGCGCGGACTGAGCAGCAGGCGGCGGCTCTGCAGGAAACCGCGGCCAGCATGGAGCAACTGACCGCAACGGTGCGCAGCAACACATCGGGTGCAACCCACACGGCAGGAGCTGCGCGGGACACGGTTGCCTTTGTTAAAGGCGGAGAAGAGAACGTCCGTGCAATGACGAAGACCATGGCGGAGATATCCACTAGCGCAGCCAAAGTTGGCGAGATCACTGGCACGATAGAAAGCATCGCTTTCCAGACCAATATCCTTGCCCTCAATGCTGCCGTTGAAGCCGCGCGTGCCGGCGAGCATGGCCGTGGCTTTGCTGTGGTTGCCAGTGAAGTGCGTAACCTTGCCCAACGCAGCGCCACGGCCGCCCGGGATATTAAAGCCTTGATTGAAAATGCCTCAGCGCTGGTCAGGCAGGGCGTTTCGGTTGCCGACAGCACGGCCGAAAATATCATGAACGTTAATGTGCGGGTCAGTGAACTGGCAGGGGCTATGGATGAAATCGCGCTGGCATCTAACGAGCAGATGCAGGGTATTGCTCAGGTTACTGTAGCCGTCGGGCAGATGGATGGTGTGACGCAAAGCAATGCTGCACTGGTTGAGGAATCTTCAACTGCTTCGCAGTCACTGGCTGAGCAAGTGCATGCGCTGCGCGGGATGGTCGAAACCTTCAGGGTCTGATAAGCCCCTGACTGGATGACGGGGGTATCAACCTTTACCCTGAGGGCACCTATATTATTCATAAAATGTTATGTGTGACTGGAGCGCCGGTTTCTTGGACAAAACATCAGACAACTTGTCTTCACCGCTTATGCGAACATCGCTGGGCCGGAGCCTGGCAGTATTTTTATGTGTCATTGTACTGACGGTCACAGGCATCAACACCTGGTCTCTCTGGCATGACTGGCAGCTCAAGCTGGCGCAGCGTGAACTCGAAGCTCGTAACCTTTCTGTATCACTGGCCAGGCAGGCGGAGGACGCGTTCCTGCAGGTGGACATTATTCTTTCTGAAGCGGTCAGAGAGCTTATCCAGAATGGACCGGCGTACGCAGCTACGCCAGCCTTTAAAACACACATCCGGGCGCAGCAGGGGAAAATCCCCCAGCTGCACGGCCTGTTTATTTATGACAAACAGGGAAACTGGGTCGCATCCTCCGCCAGCTACGTGCCGGCAAAAGCCAGTAATGCCGACCGGGACTATTTCATCTGGCATCGCATGCACACAGATGATGGCCTTCATATCAGCCGCGTGATCCGGAGTCGTTCCACAGGAGATTTGGTCATACCCGTATCATTTCGACTGAACGATGCGGCTGGCAACTTTGCCGGCGTGGCGCTGGCGACAGTGAGGGTGGACTATTTCAGACAGTTTTACAGCTACTACAGTCTGGGTGAAAAGGATGTACTGGCGCTAATCCTCGCCAATACGTCAGTACTGTACATTCGTCCTCTGCCGGATTCATTTATAAACCGCAGTCTTTCCGCCAGTCCGCTATTCAGAACGGCGCTTAAAGCCTCTGATAGTGGCAGTGCTACCTGGCGATCGGCGCTTGACGGGGTGGAGCGGGTGTTCGGCTATGCCCGGCTGGACAGATACCCATTGATTGTCA
Source organism: Candidatus Pantoea soli (assembly GCF_007833795.1). NCBI lineage: Bacteria > Pseudomonadati > Pseudomonadota > Gammaproteobacteria > Enterobacterales > Erwiniaceae > Pantoea > Candidatus Pantoea soli. The sequence continues at coordinate 263,587 of NZ_CP032704.1, forward strand.
CCGCAGGCTTTGACCGTGATGCGGCGCGCAAGGAATGGCTATCTGAGAATCTGGTGGATCTGGCACTTAACGTTGTGCTGCTGTTTATTATCAGCGGCATGGGCTTCTTTATGCTGAGGCAGATCAGGGTCAACGTGAAAAACCATCTGGAGCTGACGCTGGTCAGGGATGAACTAACCGGCATCAACCATACGCTTCAGTCTCTGGCTCTGGTAGACGGTCTGACGGGGCTTGCTAACCGCAGACAGTTTGACGTGCTGCTGGAGAAAAATCTGGAACGTTCAGCGAAGTCAGGCGAACCGCTGTCGCTTATCATGGTGGATATCGATTTCTTTAAGCGCTATAACGATTCGTACGGTCATGTAACGGGAGACCAGTGCCTGAGAAGCGTTGGTATTGCGCTGAAGAGCGTAATTCATCGAAGCGATGATATTGTTGCCCGCTACGGTGGGGAAGAGTTTGCGATTATCCTGCCGAATACTGGTGCCGCTGATGCGCTAAAAGTGGCGCAGCGGGCAGTACAGGCCGTGTCAGACCTCAGCCTGGCGCATCGGGCATCGGCTGTACCGGAAGGGGTAGTGACCATCAGCGCCGGGTGTGGGACGATAACTGCCAGTGGCGATGCCAGTGAAGAGGAAAGGCTTAAAGAACAAGCGGACAATGCCCTTTACCATGCTAAGCGAAGTGGTAGAAATCGTGCTGTCAGCGCAAGCGATTAGCTTTGGACATGTCTCATAACATTACGCTGGCGGGTTATTGCATTATGAGATTTCCCGCCAGGAGCGGACCTGGAGGCCAGGGGCAGGTTAGCCTCATTAGCTTACTCACAGTCTGATATGAGGGAGAAACGGATGTCCCGTACATATTAAGATCGTAAAAAACCGCCTTACGGCGGTTTAGCTATCCAGTTATGACGTTGCGCTTGCGAGTCATGCTGCAAAATCAATAAAGAATAGACCTGCACATCTCTGTGTTACCTCTTGAGAAAATACACAACGGTCCGCTTCTGGCACAGAACGCAACTAGCAAGCCCAGAGGTAATTCCATGTATATATCGAATCATTCCGTTAATTTATCTTTTGACTCAACTGCAGTCTTACATCGGGGCCTTTTTCCATCGCAGAACCTTCCTTTACGGAAATGCTCACATTGTTCCCTTTACCTGCAACATATCTTGCCTGCACACCATAACGGGCATCGATCCTGAGATTATGCAGTGAGACGTCCTGGATCGGGGATTCAGGCAGACCGCTGAAAATCATGGCATGGGTCGCTTTAGTCGCTATTACATCGGAGAGAATGATCCCTCTGATTTTTGGCGTTGAAGCCGTAAGCGGGGCCGTTTCTATCGGCTGCGTTAGCGTATGCCCTTGTGCCCCTGCCTGGCCGCTGTAGCTGCTGGTCACCAGGATGGGGGTGTTTACATTGGACATGGTAAGGTGACTGGCGATAAGGGGGCCTATGGTGTTGCCACGGTCCCGCGCTGACTTTATCCTCACGCCATTTTCCGTATTCAGGAAGGCGACGGACCTGACAGTCACCTTTCCGATACCGTTTGCGGTTTCACTGCCTACAGAAATACCGTGGCCGTCACGCATGATGGAGTCGTGGATGACAAAATCTTCCGATGCTGCTCCCGTGCCGTTAACCAGTCCGGATTTAATGGCAATATTGTCATCGCCCGTTGCAATATCCATGTCTGAGACAGTGATTTTTTGGGACGAGACAATATCTATGCCGTCAGTGTTTGGCGAGGTAACAGGATTGGTGATCGTCACTTTATTCACATGAACATCAACGCTGTTGCGAATAACAATATTCCACATGGGCGAATTAGTCAGGTGTAGATTGTCAATCTTACCCTGCGAGACCTCATTAAATTCTACAAACCAGGGCCGTGGGACGCCATTTGCCAGAGGAATTCCCGGAAAGCGGTCGGTGAAGATTTTTTTATTCCCGCCTCTTACTTCGCCCCGAATTTTCAGTGCCTCAGGCCACCAGGTTTTCTCGCCGTCGCCATCCAGTGTGCCTCCGCCCGTGATGGCGATATTGTTTACATTACTGGCAAAAATAAAGGACTCATTAACCCTGGCGGGGTGCCCGATAAACGCTGAAATAAATTTTCCTTCCTGATTGTTAGATTTAAGGGTTGCCCCTTCTTCAATTTTTAGCGTGATATTATTTTGCAATTGCAACGGCCCACTCAACCATAGCCCGGGTGAGAGTTGAACGGTTCCTCCACCGCGACGGCTGCATTGCTCGATAGCCTGTTGGATAGCTTTTGTGTTAAGGGTTGCTCCATCAGCTTTGCCGCCAAATGCCTGAGGGCGGCAGACTGATTCGTTGGCTTGCGCTAAACAAGACGAAAAAGAAACACAGCAGAGCAGGGTCATCAGAGACTTATTCATGCATCCTCAGTAAAGCAGACTTATTGGACGGCCGTCAGCAGGGCGACTGGTTTCATGCAACCAGCGGCGTGAATACGCCACCATCGACTCTGCAGGTATGATTTTATTTATATTGCTTTCTTAGCGAACCAGCGATGGACGTTTAGCGTCATAGCGCCAGTTATCTATCAGGAATTGCATGCCTAACGCATCGTTTCGGTTTTTATCCGGCAGCGTGTTGTAAAGCGCATGCGCCTGTTCGACGCGCTCCATATTCAACTCAATGCCCAGGCCTGGGCCGGGTGGTAATTCCAGATAGCCATCGCGGATCTGCGGCGGCTGGTGCGTCAGTTGCTGTCCGTCCTGCCAGATCCAGTGCGTATCAAAAGCGGTCAGACGCTCACCTGGCGCCGCCGCGCCAAGGTGCGCCACCATGGCCAGGGAAATGTCAAAATGATTATTTGAGTGGCAGCCGGTGGTCAGCCCCCATTCGTTGCACAGCTGCGCCACCACGTTGGCGTTGCGCATCGTCCAGAAGTGCGGGTCGGCGAGCGGGATATCTATGGCGTTTAGTTGCAGCGCATGGTGCAGCTGACGCCAGTCGTTCGCTATCATATTGGTCGCGACCGGCACGCCCGTGGCGCGTCGGAATTCCGCAAGCGTCTCCCTGCCAGAGTAGCCTTGTTCAGCCCCACAGGGATCTTCCAGATACGGCACTTTTCCCGCCAGCTGTTTACCAAAACGAATGGCCTCATCCAGCGACCAGCATGCATTAGGATCGACGGTTACGCGTGCGTGAGGAAATCGCCTCAGCAGTGCTTCTACCGTTTCAACTTCCAATTCGCCTGCCATCACTCCGCCTTTGAGCTTGAAGTCACGAAAGCCATATTGCTCAACCGCCGCTTCGGCCAGCCGCTGCACTCCAGCGCTGTCCATCGCTGCCTCATGACGTAAACGGAACCAGCCATCGGGCGCCTGTTCTCCCGAGCGATAATGCATATTGGTGAGCCTGCGATCGGCGATGTAGAACAAGTATCCCAGTACCGGAATACGATCCCGTTGTTTTCCGCTGGTAAGCAAATCGGCTACTGGCAGGTTAAACAGCTTGCCTTGTAAATCCAGTAGCGCAGCCTCAATGGCTGCAGCAGCGTTATAAAACTTCTCCGGATTCATCTGCGGAATATGGATCTCGTCAGTATGTGCGGTTTGTTGCTGACGCGCCTCGCTGTTAAAAAGCTGGCTCAGCGTGGCATTCAGGCGCAGCAGCGAGCTGCCTTCAATTAAGGGGCGAAATTGCTCCAGCAGCTGTAAGGTAGATGCATGACAGGGCGTTTCGCCGACGCCGGTATGCCCGGCAGAATCGGTCAGGATGACGATAATGCGTGTAAAGAAACAGTTATGGGCTCCCCCGATATTCAGAAGCATGCTGTCGTAACCAGCTACCGGTACGATGCGCATTGAGTTAATGACTGGACTGTCTGACATGGTGTCTCTCCTTGTAACCCAATGAGGGGGGGACAGGTTTACTGCGCAGTAACAGCCACAGGCCGGTAGCCGCTGACACGCTGGTCAGCGCGTAGAGGCCACCGGTGGTGCTGCCTGTATGCATTTCAAGATAGCCGAACACCGTAGGGGCGAAAAAACCGCCAAGATTACCAATGGAGTTGATCATCGCGATGCCGGGTGCAGCGATCACGGCGGGCAGTTCGCTTTGCGGCATTGGCCAGAAGAATGCGGCGCTGACTTTGGAACCAATGCAAGCCACAATCATTGCCACAAAACCAAACCATGGCGTACCAAGCGTGGCCATAAAAGTACCGCATGCGGCGAGCAGCATGGCAATACCGAGACCTTTATCCAGCTTATCGCGATAACGATCGGTGACCTTGCCCAGCAGAAACAAGGCAATAATGGCGCATAACCAGGGGACGGCAGTCAGCAGTCCGGTTTCGAAACTGTTGTACCCCTGAATACGCTGTATGATTTGGGGTAACCAGAATACCAGTGTGTAGCCGGTCATGGTCATGGTGAAGAAGAGCAGGCAGTAGGAGAGAAGGCTGCGATCGGTTATTAGCCCCCAGCGACCATGCGTAATGGCGTGCTCATCACGGGCAGCGTCTTCAAGAGCCAGTTGCTGTGCCAGTGCCTGTTTTTCTGCATCACTTAGCCATTTTGCCCCTTCTGGTTTTGACACTAAAACAAGCGCCGCCAGCAAGCCAATCACTATCGATCCGCCGCCTTCCATGAACATGACCCATTTCCAGCCCGCGAGCCCGCCCACATCATGCATCATCAGGATTGCGCCTGTAAGCGGGCCGGAAAACAGAAAAGCGCTGGCAGTTGCACTCAGTACCATTGCAGTAGCGCGCCCCCGCCAGGCATTTGGAACCCATTGACGAAAATAGAACAGAACGCCTGGAAAGAAGCCTGCTTCAGCAACGCCAAGCAGGAAACGTAGCAGATAAAAATGCAGCGGCGTGCTGACAAAACCGGTCAGAACCACCACCGCGCCCCAGGTTATCATAATGCGCGTGAGCCACACGCGTGCGCCGAATTTTTTCAGCATCATATTGCTGGGCACTTCAAACAGCGCATAACCAATAAAGAAAAGCCCCGCGCCTAAACCGAAAGCCGCGGCGCTGATGCCAGCATCGGTTTGCAGCTCGGCTTTGACGAAGCCGATGTTGGCGCGATCAATCTGGTTGACAATGAGCATCAGCGCCAGCATTGGAATAATGCGACGGAAAAACTTGCCTACTGCTGAAGCAATAAGAGCCTCGTGATCGGCTGTTAATTCATGGAGTTGTTGTGCCATGCGTCACCTGTAGGGGGAAAAAACACCGTTACAGGTATACGCAGCAGAGCGGGTGCGTAGATATGTGCTTTTGCCCTGGAACTATCAGGCAAATGCCGTGTGTATTTATAATTTCATGAAATTAGGTGATTTTACGCCGACAGGTTTTGTGCTCCTTTGTGCACTGGCTCACATCGAAGTTCACGTCTGCTTGAACAAAGCGGTCGCAATCACTAGCTGCTGTCTGCTTCAGGCACCATGCGGCTTAGTCACAATTTCGCGAGAATTGGTCAAAGGTAGGGTCCTGGTGAATGATTCCGCCTGTTCCCACATAAAGTGAAGCAGACCAGGAAGACGCATGGCTGGCTGGCGTCTATGCTTTCCTTCATTATTTTTTGTCGAAAGCGGTAGGCAATACAACCTGCTTTCTAAATTTGCAAAAAGCTCAACAATTTTCTGATGTCCATCGCATTACTGACCAGCTTCCCATGAATTAACATAACTCAATGTTAACAACGTCCGCTATGAGCGAGAAGCGGACGTTTTGTATTTCATATTTAAACACTATAACCAGCACGATTTTTACTAATCTTTCAGAAATTGTGAATAAAAAACGAAAGCAAGGACGTTTTACTGAGCGATGATAAATAGCATTACCCGGCTTTAACGATGGCCATAACGAAACCATCCCATCCTTTTTCACCCACAGTTTGCACTGCTGTCGCTTCAAGTCGCTCGTCCTCAGAAATCATGTCGACAAATTTTCGCAGGCCTATAACGTTCGGATCCTTACTGCTGGAGTCGATGACATTGCCACCGCGCACAGTGTTGTCTCCTATAATAACAGTGCCCGGTTTTGATAGTCTGATCGCCCATTCAAGGTAGTGGGGATTATTTCCTTTATCGGCATCGATAAAAATCAGGTCAAAGGGAGCAGCAAGCGTGGGTAAGACGTCAAGCGCAGCTCCTCTGTATAGCGTGACGCGTTTATCCAGCCCCGCATTTTTAATATTCTGAATGGCCACTTGTGCATGATGTTCGTTGAATTCAATTGTTGTGATGCTTCCATGTGGTGGAAGAGCCTTGGCCATCCATAAGGTGCTATATCCCCCAAGCGTGCCTATCTCAAGCACACGCGCGGCTCGTGACATTTGAATGAAAATAGCCAGCATCTTTCCCTGTAAAGCCGAGACATCGTGTGTGGGTAATCCCTGTTCGGCGTTATTGGCGAGAGCATATTTTAAATCTGCATCTTCAGGGGCGAGTTTTTCAGAAAACCAGGCATCTACCTGAGCCCAACTCTCAGAATCTTGTGAAGGATAATCCGGAATGCGCATATGAAATCTAATCTCCTTAAAAAAACGACGTGAGCTTAGTTGTCTGGTTACCCATGGCGACGTTATCTGAAGAGTAACGTCACCAAGGTACGATTTTGGCACAAAGCGGACGTTAGTATCAAAATCTGATGGCCTCCTCCGGGTCACCGGCGTTGCCGTGTCGTCAAGCCCTACTGCGCTAATCGGCTGCGCCGAATCCCCCAGGTGATCGTGACTAACTGCCAGTTTTTGAAGGCTGACGGCAAGGTCACCCCCTGCAGCCGACCTATTTTCCATTATGAGCGAAAAACGGATATAGAACTCGAAATAGCTGATTTTAACTGCCGAAGCGAAGCTCTTATTCAGCCCTAAAAAGATGGTAATGTTTTTAAAGTTTCCAGAACCGTGCATGTAGGAATTTGAAATGAAAGTATCGTGTTTGTGAGGGACAGTTGAATTTGAACTCACTACTAAACCAGCAATGTTTTATTGTTGTCATTGCTCGCTTTGCAGAAAGTAGAGTGGAGTAGGTTACAATCTCGCCACGCTAGTAAAAGACAGTGAATTTAGCTGGATTAAAGGAGAAAACTGCATCGCCTCATGGTCTAAGCCAACGGGCAACCGTGCAGATTTTTGCAATGTATGCAACTCAACTGTGCCTAACACCCTGCGAGACGTCCCTTATGTCTGGGTTCCAGTTGGTTTAATGGATGAACGTATTAGAATGGAATGTGCAGGAGACTTCTGCACTGATGATGCAGTGCCCTGTGATGAAACACGCTCATGCCGGCATCACTCAGGACCTCTCGAGTCACTCGCATCTCTTTTAGAGTGCCTGAAGCTAATATCCTAAACATCCGCTTCTGGTACTTAACGGACATTAGTATCAAAAACCTGATGGCCTCTCCGGCTCGCCTGCGTTGCCGGGTCGTCAGCCCCACAGCGCTAACCGGCCGTGCCGGTAAGCTCCGCCGGACCGGGAGGCGTTCCAGTTCTGACGGCTAAGGTCTGATGGCAACGGCAAGGTTAGCCTCAGCAACCTGCATACCGTCCGCTATGAGCGAAAAGCGGACATGCCATTGTTATACATAAAGCACTACTTAGCAGACAAAGTGGGTTTGAAAGCCAGAAATGTACAGGTACTTTTAATTGTAGATTGTTCGATCTACAATTGATAATTACCAAAGGAGAATGAAATGAAATCATCTGTTGGCAGACCCCGAGAGTTCGATCCAGAGGATTTTTTGAATACTGCGCTGGAATGTTTCTGGCAGAAAGGATATCGGGCAACGTCTATGGCCGATCTTATGAAAGCGTCAGGCTTAGCAAGCGCCAGTATTTATAAACTCTATCCTGATAAGCGAGCGATCTATCTTGCGGCATTACAGCAATACATGGATGAAGGCATTACCAGAGGAGCGAAACGTAAAGCAGACTTATCGCCAGAAGCGGCATTGCGTGAAACGCTCGAATTTGTAGCTCTGTTATCATCTGCTCCTGATGGAGAGAAAGGCTGCTTTACCATTGCCGCTGCCAGTGAACTGTTACCGGGCGATGAAGACGTACAAAGAAAGGTCTCTACTAAATTTAATGCAATAATCAAAACTTTAGAAGGTATATTGTGCAAGGGACAGGCGCAACAGGTCTTTCGGCGGAATGAGGACGCGCGAGTCATGGCCCTGAGTATTTTTATGATGCTGGAAGGGATGCGTATATACGGAAAAATTCAGCCTGACAGGGAAGATCTCAAAAGGTGTAACGAATTTATTATCAGAACTGTGCTCTTAGATGAGAAATATCCCACCAGACAGGCATCAACATGATGGAAGTGGGCACAGTTGTTCGGCGTCGCAATAGAAGAAGAACAATGGTTGTGCTTGAATGCGAAGAGGGCATGGCCTTATGCGGTTGGGTCGATAAAGGACGTTTTTTCAAAAGACGTTTCCTAATGTCTCAGCTAAAAGTATGTATCCCTTATTCAAACTTTTGGCCTTTTACCTGACGCGCCATGATATTACCTGTCGGTCGCATGATACTGATGTCTGCTCCTGGCACAAAGCGGAAGGGATCAGATAAACGTCCGCTCCGAGCGAAAAGTGGAAGCCAAAATCACAGGAAAAGGATGTTATGCAAATTAGACATAACATCCCGGTCATTAACCTAAACACCACATGCTGCTGGCGTTCCCTGGTGAAAAAACAGAGTCCATTGTCCTTCCTCTGAACACAACCAGCATGAAGTACGTAATGCAGGGCGGCTGCCGTCAGCATAAGACGTCCTGTAGTGAAGCATGACGCAACCCTTTGCCATTTCGGTAAGCCGGAAATCGCTGCTGATAATAGCCGATGCCATTTTCTCGCCTAACAGCGACGTGATCGTCTCTGAACGGTCAACCATCAAGCCTGACCGGGTAATTTCGCGAAACTCAGGGTGAAGAAGCCGCTCAAGCCACTCGCGATCGTTGCGCCTGTCACCATTAAGGCTGCATTCAAGCAACCTGAGCTTTTCCAGAAGCATTCTGTTCATCCTCATGTGATTCTGCCGGATATTCTCTTTTAACATAACTGTGCTTGGGCGCCCCCCTGAGAGGCCCTTAGCGCGATTCTGGCGCGGGCGGGTCGTTGCCGGCACCTTTCCCTGTCCGAAACCCTGAAAAACGCCCATGATTCCTGTATATCTGTATGGTTATGCTGTGAAAGCTATTCTCCACTGATTAGTGTATGCAGATGCTGGAAACGTCCGCTTTTGACATGGAGCTGCCGTCGATAGGATTTAACGGGCATCTTTGAGCGAATAGCGAACTGTTGAAATGTTCAACGTGTGCTGTCAGTGCATTTACGCTCTGGATGTTTTTTGCTATTTCGACGATGGCTGCGGCAGATTCTTTGCAGTTGATTCCTGTGTAAGCGCATCATTTTCCACTGCACCCAGCAGGACATCGAGAAGCCCGGGGAAGCGGGCATTCAGGTCTTCCCGGCGCAGCGACAATAAATTTTCACGACCGAAGGGACGCTGTCGGATTACGCCGCTGTCCCGCAATACACGCCAGTGGTGAGTCAGCGTTGATTTGGGGATACCGCTCAGCACGGCGCTACAGGCATGCTCACCTCCGCCTGCCAGTACACGCACCACAGTCAGGCGTAGCGGATTTCCCAACGCAGTCAGCACGTTTTCAAGACGTATTTCTTCAGTGTCAGGATGGTTAGAAAGCATTCGGTTTCTCATCTGGTTGGCCATTTAGCAACACTCTACTTTAAATTTTATTAGTTGACTAATGTACGAGTACATACATACATTAAATGTACGCATGTACTCGTACATTAGTTTTGTTTTATATGGAGATTGTTCAATGGCAATTGCCTCACCGGTTTCAGACACTCCTCGCTTACAGCACTGGAGTCTTGCGCTGCTTGCATTCGCCCAGCTTATCTACTCTCTGGATATCAATATTGTGTTTGTGGCTCTGCCAGAGATTGGCGCGGGACTGGGATTTTCAGAGCATACGCTTCAGTGGGTGGTCAGTGCTTACACGGTATGCTGCGGAGGATTTCTACTGTTTGGTGGACGGGCTGCCGATCTTCTGGGGCAACGTCGCGTATTTATCGGTGCGTTATGGCTGTATGCATTTTCTTCGCTCGCCGGTGGTTTAGCGTGGAGTCCTGCTGTTATTGTTATCGCGCGCGCCATACAGGGCATAGGCGCAGCATTACTGTTTCCTTCCACGCTTTCGCTTATAAACAGACTCTTTGAGGAAGGGCCCTCACGCAATCGGGCATTGGCGATATGGGGCGGAGCAGGAGCAAGCGGCCTGACGCTGGGATCGCTGGCCGGGGGCGTTCTCACCAGTTTCTGTGGCTGGCCAGCGGTATTTTTCGTCAATGTTGTACTTGCAAGTGTCGCGATTTTTGCAGCATTTTTTGTCTTACCCAAAGACAGCCTTCGGAACGAGCGCCGCAGTTTTGATTTTCCGGGTGCTGTGACAGTAACGATGGGATCAACCCTGCTCGTCTATGCCCTGGTCCAGGGACCGGAAGAGGGCTGGCTGTCAGGACATATTCTTTTATCACTGGGCCTGGCCGCTCTGTTTCTGCTGGCGTTTGCTGCCATTGAGTCCCGCAGCCACGATCCACTGATGCCGGTACGTTTATTCAAAAACCGTAGTCTGGCAACAGGCATGGTGATTACATTCATTTATATGGGAACCTTTGGTGCTCTGCCTTACTTCCTGACCGTCCTGTTTCAAAGCGTTATAGGGTACAGCGCTCTGCAGACGGGTCTGGCGTTTATTATCCCTTCGCTGGCTATTTTTGCCGGAACGCAACTCGGCGCCCGGCTGGCAAATTGCCTGCCAGTGCGCGCAACACTACTGGTCGGTTTTTCAACCGGGATTGCGGGTACGCTGGCACTGGTGCCGGCAGCCTTTTCAGATGCGTCATATGCGGAAATACTGCCCGGCCTGGTCATTTCAGGAGCAGGCCAGGGGATTGTGTGGACGGCAATGTGGATAGCTTCTGGTTCAGGCGTAAAGCATAACGAGCAGGGGATCGCTTCAGGTATGGCTTCTACAACGCTGAACGTAGGTAATGCTATCGGTATCGCTGTACTGATAGCATTATCCGGGAGCGGGGCTGAAAACCTACGGGGGGAAACATCCGCAGGTAATCTCGAAAACGCCTTACAGCTCGCTTTTTATCTGGCAGCGGCCGGACAGATTGCGGGAATTCTTGTTTCTCGTCTGTTACCCCTTAAATCAGCGACGGGTATATCAGCAGAGACGACGTAGCTGAAAATTAGTCTTCTTCTGTATCCGCTTTAAGAGGGAAAGAGGCGTATTAAAGACCTGTTGTCAGGCAGGTCTCACTGACAGTAAATTTTTGCGGTAATGACTCCAACTTATTGATAGTGTTTTATGTTCAGATAATGCCCGATGACTTTGTCATGCAGCTCCACCGATTTTGAGAACGACAGCGACTTCCGTCCCAGCCGTGCCAGGTGCTGCCTCAGATTCAGGTTATGCCGCTCAATTCGCTGCGTATATCGCTTGCTGATTACGTGCAGCTTTCCCTTCAGGCGGGATTCATACAGCGGCCAGCCATCCGTCATCCATATCACCACGTCAAAGGGTAACAGCAGGCTCATAAGGCGACCCAGCGTCGCCATAGTGCGTTCACCGAATACGTGCGCAACAACCGTCTTCCGGAGCCTGTCATACGCGTAAAACAGCCAGCGCTGGCGCGATTTAGCCCCGACATAGCCCCACTGTTCGTCCATTTCCGCGCAGACGATGACGTCACTGCCCGGCTGTATGCGCGAGGTTACCGACTGCGGCCTGAGTTTTTTAAGTGACGTAAAATCGTGTTGAGGCCAACGCCCATAATGCGGGCGGTTGCCCGGCATCCAACGCCATTCATGGCCATATCAATGATTTTCTGGTGCGTACCGGGTTGAGAGGCGGTGTAAGTGAACTGCAGTTGCCATGTTTTACGGCAGTGAGAGCAGAGATAGCGCTGATGTCCGGCAGTGCTTTTGCCGTTACGCACCACCCCGTCAGTAGCTGAACAGGAGGGACAGGTGATAGAAAC
>NZ_CP032705.1 GCF_007833795.1 Candidatus Pantoea soli
ATGTTGATGGCTATCTTGATGCGACAATTAACGCGATTGATGGCCTCAAAGAGGGCTTTTCAGGCGGTACAAATATCTGGCAAATGCTCGACACGCTGTGGTTAAAAGCGCAGACAGTAGCTAAGACGTTGCACGATCTGGATGATTCAACGGTCGTTAAAGATGAGGGCATGACAGCACAACTATTTGTCTGGTTTGGGGTGATGGTGATCATGGTTGTTTGCGCCTTTGTCTCACTCCTGGCAGAAGTTACTATCCTGCTGTTATCAATAACCGCTCCGCTTTTCATCTTTTGCCTTGCCTGGGGCGTTTTCCGGCAGATGTTCAACAACTGGCTGCAAAACATCTTTGCAGGCATTTTGACGATCATGTTCTCAGCCTTATCCCTGCGCATTGTGATTAATATCCTCGACAGGGTGCTATCACAGGCAACAACCGGCGCGGCAAATGCCAACATCGTTACGCTTGGCGCGCAGGTTTGCTTAGTCGCTATTCTGGGGGCGTTGCTGATCTGGATTTCAGCCAAAATTGCAGGGGCATTAGCGGGCGCAAGTGCCGGCGCTACCATGCAGGGCATGGCAACGCTCGGCCTCGCCGCTGCGGGCTTCGGTATGGCTAAACAGGTTGGTGCAGCAGCAAAGGGAACGAAAACCGATGCAAAAGCCCAATTAGCAGGCTGGCAGGCCGGAAATAGCGGGAATAAAAACGTCCCGGCGGGCGGCGCTGCGGGCTATCGAGCTGCTCAGGCAAGGCAGGCATCGATCAAGCAGATGCAGGCTCGCGCAGAGCAACGAAATATTGTTAAAGCTGCGACTGATGCAAAAAAACGCTGGAGTGCATAACTCAAATTAACAGGGCGGCTATTTACCGTCCTGGCTCCCTTCTTACACTCAATTTCACTTAATTCAGAGGCAAACAACATGAAGCGCTTAACTGCGTTACTTCTGCTGTGCGCGCTTTCCGGCTGCGCACATAACGGCGATCTGCCTGCCGTCTCAGGCAAAGCTGAACCTATCAACACTCCACAAATTATGAAGGAGTTTAGCCATGAGTGAGCAAAGACTGATTGCTGAAGCAAAAGACTTTGAGCAAACCGGCATCGAGCGGGAAAAGCGTATTAAAAAGGCCAGCTTTACCGTTGGCGTTCTAGGGTTGCTTATTGGTCTGCTGGGTGTGGTGGCCGTGATCGTTATGTTGCCGTTGAAAAGAACGGAAGTAGAGCTTTATACGGTCGATAACAATACAGGACGTGTTGAACATATTACCCGTACATCAAAAAGCAGCATAACCGCTCTTGAGGCTGTCGCACGAGCCAGCGTCGCCCGTTATATAAAGATGCGTGAGGGCTATAACTACTTCCAGTTACAGTCTGATTACGATCAGGTGCAACGGTTGGGAACACCTGACGTTAATAACGCTTATTTAGCGTGGTATGCAGGTAATGATGCACCCGATACCGTTTATCAAAAGGCCGCTCACGTTGCGACTGTTGAAATCATCAGCAACGTGATCAGCGGCGCAACCGACCCTGACCGCCTCGCAACTGTTCGTTTTAAAAAAACCATTCGAAAAATAGCTGATAACTCTGTGCGTACAGAATATTGGGACGTGCGCATGACCTTTCATTTCGAGCCAGACAGAGAAATGAAGGATAGCGAGAGAGAAACAAATGAGCTTGGTTTTACCGTCACTAGTTACCAGCGCGATAAAGAAATTCGTGGAGGTCAGTAATGGAAATGAATATTCCTTTTATTACCTGCGCCCGCCAGGGGTTATTGGCCGCACTGTGCTTTAGCGCGCTTGGGACGGCAATGAGTGTTCATGCAGAAGCTATCCCGCGTGGTAGTCAGTATGACGGGAGAATGCAGCAGGTCGATTACAACCCGCGCAATGTATCAGTGGTTAATGTCAGCGCGGGCTATGTCACGACGCTGATTTTTGATGACGACGAGGCGGTAACTACGGCTGATGCCGGTTTCCCTGCGGCTTGGGAGATAACGCCAAAAGCAAACCGTGTGACAGTTCGCGCGCGGCCAATCGAGCAGGGCGCACCGGGTGCAGATGGCAATACTGAAAAAGTCGTTATTCCACCGAATAGCAAAGACTGGCGAACCAATCTGCTTGTTGTCACGAACAAGCGTATCTATTCCCTCGATCTGAACGTCATAGATGACAACAGCCGCACTAAACCGGCTTACGTGATCATGTATCGCTACCCGAAGGAAATCGCTAACAGAGTTAGCCAGGAGCAGTTGAAACAGCAGCAGGCGCTGATGAAACAGGCAGAGGAAGCCAGAACCGAAAAGGCGCTGGAATCCTCTCAAATTCCGCGTAACTGGGACTATACAAAGCGTGTCGGCCAGAACAGCAGCCAGATCGTACCTGATGTAGCCTGGGATGATGGCCGGTTTACTTTCCTCGGTTTTTCGCCGCAGAAAAAAATCCCGTCTTTGTTTGAACTGAACGGTGATCAGGAGCAAATCGTCAATAGCTCGGCGCAGCGCAAAGGCGATTACACAATCCTGGTGGTGCATTCCCTGATGCCAAAGCTTGTGTTGCGGTCAGGTAAAGCAGTCGTAGAGGTGGAAAACAAAGGTTACGGAAAAATCAGGGTTGCCGATGGTACTACGGTATCGCCACAGGTTGAGCGCGTGGAGAAATTAGATGACAACTGAAAAAGAAGATCTTCCCTCTGAGGAACAAGAAGAGAAAAGCGTGGCGCAGTTGGAGCAGGAAGCGAGAGAACGGCGCCAGGCAGATTTAGCAGAGCCAGAGGAAGAGGAAACAGCAGCCACCTCTCAGCGGCCAGAAGTGACGGCGCTAAACAAACGTAAGAGAGGGAAAACGGCTTTTGCTGGATTGGTCCTGGCAATTTTCCTTATCTTCCTGGCATGGGCTGGCACCTGGTTTTATAAAACCTACCTACGCGAACCTCCGCAGGAAAAACAGACGGAAACTACCGACAACGCCCGGACGCTGAACAGCCAGGTACGAAAAGACTTAGGCAAGGATGCGAAACCGTGGGGAGAGGAAGAAGCTGAAAAGGCAAATGAAGCAGAAAGCAAAGGAGCAGCTAGCAGCGGTAAAAAAGAGGCGGTAAGCGAAGCTTATACGCCGCCTCGACTTAATAAAGCTCTGGCTCTTGTGAGCCAGGCCAGTGCGGCAGGAAATTCGGCTGGCAATGCGCCAGTGATGACGCGCAAACAGGAGGCAGAAACTTTAACCGGCAACGGCACAACGGCTTCTGATAGCGCGGAGATCGGGCAACTTACGCCGAAAGAAGCAGCTACTCCAACACCATCACCTGTACGCCGTATACCTTACGATCCCGATCTGTATGTACCTGAACTAACTAACGTTGAATGCTCGATGAATTACCGTTTCGTTTCTGATGTCGCCGGTAAATTCACCTGTACCGTATCTAAAGACGTGTACAGCGCAAGCGGCAGGGTAAAGCTGATCGAGAAAGATACAACTGCGTACATCGACTATCGCGCAGGGACATTGAAACACGGTCAAGGTCGTCTGTTTCTGATGGTAGAAAAGCTCAGGACACATCATAAGCCTTATCTGGATATACCACTGATAAACTCGGCAGCGGCTGGCGAATTAGGCGAGTCGGGCGTTTCAGGCTGGATAGATCAGCACTGGTTAGACCGATTCGGCGGGGCGCTAATGGTCGGTGTTATTCCTGACGGGATGGCCGCAATAAGTAATAACGCTGGCAAAAAAGACAGAAATACGGATTACACGGAAAACTCGCGCCAGTCTCTGGCAGATATGGCAAAAACTACGCTGGACAACAGCATAAACATCCCGCCGACGCTTTATAAAAATCAGGGTGAAATTATTAACCTGATTGTTGGGCAGGACATTGACTTCTCAAAAGTCTATGCGCTGAGGATGAAAAACAAATGAATGTAAGAAATGTATCGCTAAACCAATATCGAGATGACCTTTTTGGCGAGTTCCTGTCGATGCCTGGGCTAACAGAAATAGCAGTTAATAGACCAGGGCAAATATTTACGAAAATTAGGGGGGGCTGGCAGAAGCACGACTTCCCCATAACCTATGGGCAGTGCGAAGCATTTTCTACGGCGCTCGCCAAATTTCATGGCGATCACGTTGAAGATTTGAAGCCGGGTCTGTCTGCCATGCTGGAAACTGGCGAGCGTTGCCAAATAGTGTTACCGCCAGCCTGTGAAAGAGAAACGATCTCAATAACTATTCGTAAACCTTCAAAATTTCTTGTGCCGCATCAGAATTACATTGATGACGGTTTTTATAACCGCGTCACTGGTAAGGAAGAGGCCAACAGCAAGGATGAAGAGCTTTTGAAGTTATACCGTGACGGCTTGATTCCTCAGTTTATGGAAAAAGCCGTCGAGTACGGTAAAACAATAGTTGTGGCAGGGGAAACGGGGTCGGGAAAAACTACCTACATGAAAATGTTGGTTGGATTTATCCCGCTTCATCTGCGCTGTACTACGATGGAAGATAACAACGAACTACGTTTTGAGAAGCTGGAAAACTATGTTCACCTTTTCTATCCGTCAGAATCAGGTGATGATAAATCAGCAATCGTAACGCCTGCCCGCCTTATAAGGTGGAATTATCGAATGAATCCCGACCGCATTTTATTAGCAGAGATACGCGGCGCTGAGGCCTGGGACTTCCTAAAAATAACAGATTCAGGTCATGAGGGAAGCATGACCTCTATCCATAACGGAAGTCCACATGCAGCTATACAGGGGATAGTAGAACGTTGTTATCAACATCCAGAATGTAGCAATTTGCCTTACAGTGTGCTTTTGAGAAAAGTGCTCAACTGTATTGATATAGTGGTGAGCATTGATGTAAATGGCGATGTAAGGCGCATGGGGGATATATATTTCAAACCTGCGCATCGTGATCAGTTTATGAGGGATTTCAAAAATGAGATGTTCTAAGCCGATTCTTGTTTTCGCAGCATGTCTTTTTGTTTCCGCGTGCGGTTCGGCACCAGAGCCGCCAACCGCCAGTGAATATAAACCGGAGGTGTTGAACAATGCATTACCAGAATGGAAACCGAAAGATTTATATTTACCATCGACAGAAGCTAAAGGTAACTGGTATCTGGTAACAAGAAACTTTACAGCATCTGGTGAAGTCTACTCACCTGCTTTCTGGTTTGGTTTACTCCACTCTCAAAAAATTATAGTTGCCAGTGGAAAAGAAACAGACTGGTTTGCCGCTAAAAACTGGCTCCGTTCTCATGGTGCAAAACAAGTTATCGAGTACCAAAGAAAATCGTTGTGTAACTATTGTACTGACGTTTATATGATTAACAGCGATTTGCATCAGACTAAAATCAACTAATTCAAAATAGGTGAATTATGAAAAAAGCCATTTCATTGGCGGCTTTGCTTTGCATTGCCGTAAGTGCGCCCTTAACGGTTAAGGCAGACGAACCTTGCAACATGACCTTGTGCATGTGGGGTAAGGTTAGCGGTTCTAACAAAGATAATTGCGAAGGGGAAATAAAAAAGTTTTTTAAAAAGCAGGTCAAAAAGAAAGGATCATTTTTACCCGATCATACTGCTGATGCGCGTGAAAGTATGCTGCGTGATGAATGCCCAGCTTCAATGGTCCCTAGCCAGTTTATAAGCCAGATAATTAGCAAGGTTGGGAGGTTAAAAGGTTAATGATTGATATGACTGGTTATGTGAGAAATCCGTGGTCTAAAGAGCACGATTCTATTCATGCAGATGTGCTGATTAGGAGAATAGAGAAAGCCGCAGGTAAAGCCTGCGGTTGCCATTATGAGATTTACGAAAAGTATTGTCTTGATTCTTTGTTTGAAATATTGAGTAAGTTAAATGCCGATGACGCGCGTGTTTTATGCGAGGTCGCAGAAATGCGAGGTTATAACTTGAGTGATGAAGGGATGGATGCTGTAGATAAGGCTTACAGTGAACTAATGACAGAAATTCATAAAGAGCAGATTTGATTTTGCAAAGGATGGTGAAGCCACTCCAAAGGAGCGGGGCAAATTGTTCAACAATTTGGGCAAGTCCGGCGCAGGGTGCGGCGTCCTTTGACCTTAGAGCCAGATAATTCAATCCCAAAGGATTGTTAATTATCTGGCTCTTGGGCTTTTCTTTATCGGCAGACCGATAAAGAAAAGTGGCGAGAAGCGAGTAAATTCAATTTCGAAGAAATTGTTAATTTGCGTCGCTGAACCCATCTGCGGCTATTCGCCCCAGCGAATATAAGCAGACCGGGGGGAGCCGAATAAATTTCGCCGCCCCAGCGAGCGAAAAGCTATCGCCCACGATAGCGGTTTATTTGGGGGGCTTGCCCCGCAAACCGTCGAGGCTAAGGGGATTCATCCCCGTGGCGCGACCAACCCCTTTAAAGCCAGTTTTCCGATTTATTTGCTGGCCGAGGAACGAGGACAGGAAATAAAGAGGGTAAAAACGGCGTCTTAAAGGGGTTGGTCGCGCGTAGCGCGCGACGGTTTGCCGCCTTTGACGTTGTGCAGCTTTGGAGGGCGTCCAGCCCGACATTGCGTAACAAGAGCTGTGCAGAAAGGGCGTCCAGCCCGCTCTGCACGGCGCTTGCCGTTAAGGAGGCGGTCACTGACCGTCTCCTTGTGAGCGCTTTGCGCTCGCTGGTTTAGCCTTTCAGCGCCTGCTTGTGTCGCCCTGCGTAGTCGCCCCTACCTATGGGGCGATTACACAGGGCGATTACAGGCGGCGATTCGATACAGTATGGAGCGCGAAGATGAATAAAATTTTGGCTAAGCTGAATGCTGCTTCATTGGCATTCAGCGATGCTCTTATATGGACACAAAGCTATTGCGTGATAATGGCTATATTAGCTGGTTTGATGCTGCCATTCATATTTAACCTCCCGCGAGAGAAACGCAGAGAGGCCCCTTTCTGGAGAAAGACAATTGCGTGTCTGGCTATGTGTTTTTTTGTTTTTGGAACCTTATCACCGCTCACTTTCTTTCTGATGGGATTTCTACTACCTCGGCTTCAGAACGGTGAGGTAACAAATTTACTCTTGTGGGGGATGTTAATTTTCTGTACTGGTTCGGGTTTGGCGGTACATTACATTTTATTACGGCTTATCTCGCCTGAGATTGAATCTTTCAAGCATCGCGTTATCAAAAAATCAAAACTTGAAAGGGATGTAAGAACGGATGTAAGGAAGGTTAAAGACCTGCTCCCTAAAACTATCAAGTATGATCCTGCTGATTATATTGATTTGGCTAAGGGGATATTCATAGGGCTTAATGAGAGTGAGCAGCCTCAATATATTCCTGTTGAGGACTGGCAGAAGCAACACGCCGATATTATCGGTACAACGGGTGCGGGTAAAGGCGTTATAACCGGGATATTACTTTATCAAAGCATTATGGCCGGGGAAGGCGTTTTTGTTCTCGATCCTAAAGATGATGAATGGGCACCACACCTTTACAAAGAAGCATGTCGTGTAGCTGGTAAACCTTTTTATTTAATTGATCTGCGCTCTAAGAAGTATCAGCTAGATCTGTTGAAGGGTGTTAACAGTGAAACTCTTGAAGAGTTACTTAATGCGGGTTTTTCACTGGCAGAAAAAGGCGAGGGTGCGGATTTTTATCGGCTGAATGACAGAAGGGCATCGCGTCACGTCTCAGAACTTTATGAAGATGGTATGACATTGCGTGATCTGTTTAATACTGAATATGTCAGAAGTCTTGAAGAGGAAGTTAAGAATTTTCATGCAAAACTTGAAGAGATTTCACTTATCAATTCAGTTAATGCTCGCGGCGGTATGGAACTGAAAGAAGTCTTCGATAATGGAGGGTGTGTTTATGTGATAGGCTCAATGAGAAATCCGAAAATCATATCTGCGCAAAGGATGATTCTTGTTCGCCTCTTACAAATTGCAGAAAGCAGAGATCGAATTAATACTAAGCCTCGACCAATAGCTATTTTCCTCGATGAACTAAAATATCACTTATCCCGTCCGGCTTTGGAAGGTTTAGGCGCTGCCAGAGATAAAGGGGTCCACATAATTATGGCTCACCAGTCATTAGGTGATTTGGAGGATTGCCCCGCAGACCTAAAATCTAAAGCTGTAGTTGGTGCGGTTGTTGAAAACACGAAATTCAAGCTGGTTTATAGATTAATGGATCCGGCTACGGCTAATTGGGTTGCGGAAATGAGCGGTTCTATCCTTGTTGATGATGAATCAAGAAGGATAAAAACCGATACAGTTCTTGTTGAAAAAGTTGATGGTGAGAGAACAGTCAAACAGGCAGAAAGATACTTTGTTGATACAAACATGCTACTTAACCTTCCAGATTTTGTGAGCTTCATATTTACAACGAAGAACCTTCCTCGTGCCTCTATGATCTCACCTATCAAAGTAAGTAAGCGGGCGCTTGTTGTTTATGAAAGTAAGCAACCCCAAAGCGAGGTTAAACCAATTATTGATTTCACAGATAACGCAAAATTGCAGACCGTAAGTGCGGTTTCTGTGAGCACTTCTGATGATGAGTTTGCCGCTTTTAGAATGCCTGATGATGAGCAGCAACATTTGATTATTGAAAATGAAAGCGAAAAGGAAAACAAAGACGAGATGGAAAAGGAAGTTGATGAATTTGCCGCTTTCAAAATCCAGGATGATGATGAGGATTTTTTCAAGGTGGATAGCTAATGACTGAACAACTCATAACTGATTACCAAACGCGTAAAGACCGAAGCCATGAGAAAATAAGAATATTTCTGGAGTTTCTTAAAGAAGAGACTTATACAGATAGAAAAAATATCATGCGGCTATTTGCGTTTAAAGACACTAAATCTTTCTACTCCTTAACTAACAAAATGGTTAGCATGGGGCTTATTCAAAAGTATGTTTTTAGTAGTGTGCTTGGTGAGCTTCCCTTGTGGGGCATCACACGTGATGGCCTTGCCATTGTCATTAAACCGGAAGATGAAAGTGTCCCGCCGTGGTTTGAGCCTAGCAAGATAAAGGGATGGGGTTTAGAGCATCATTTATTTAACCAGACCGTGAGGCTGATTCTAGAAGAAAAATCAGCTACAGAATGGATTAACGGTGATCGCCGTACCTTTCTAAATCGCTATCCTAAAGTAAAACACCGGCCAGATGGTCTTATAACGTTACGAAACGGTACGAAGGTTGCTATTGAAACTGAACGCTACTTAAAAACACCTGCCCGATATACGCAAATCATGATTAGCCATTTGATGGCTCGAACGGCTGAACACTGGTTTAACGTCATATATGTTTTGCCGGATGCACAGAAGAAACTACTGCTAATGAAGTACTTTGATGCGATTAAAATTTTGAGCGTCAACGCTTCGAAAATCACTGTTGAGCAAAAGCATAGAGATGTTTTTCGCTTTTACACCATCGACGAGCTTGAAGCCGCCGATCTCTAAATCCCTTCCTAGCCGTTTTAACAACCGGCTTTTATATCTAAGGAAAAATTATGCGCCTTTTTATTGCGGAAAAAAAAGGGCTGGGTGAGGTTATTGCTCAGGCTCTTGGTAATGGTGTAAATCGTGGCGGTTATATCGAGTGTGGCAATGACGTGGTTACGTGGGGTTCCGGCCATCTTCTTGAACTGGTTACGCCAGAGCAACACAATCCCGCTTACGCAAAATGGAATGAAGCTGATTTGCCTTTGAAGCTGCGGCCACATCGCTATCAGCCTATCCCACGAACGGTTAATCAGTTTAAGACCGTTGTGGAACTGATGCGTAAAGCCGACCAGATAGTTCACGCGGGCGATCCAGATGCGGAAGGGCAATTGCTCATTGATGAAATACTTACGTTCACTGGTTACAGGAAACCGGTGAAGCGTTTACTTATCAACGATCTGAATACAGAGAAGGCAAGACGAGCTATCGCAAACCTTCGCGATAACAGTGAATTTTACGGACTGTCACAAAGCGCCCTGGCGCGTAGCGTTGCCGATCAGCTTTACGGTTTTAATATGACGCGCGGATATACTCTGGCAGCGCAGAAAAAAGGGTTTTCTGGCGTTCTGTCCGTTGGCCGTGTGCAGACCGTTATCCTGGGGTTAATCGTGCGTCGTTACGAGGCCTTTAAAAATCACAGTGAGGCGTTTTATTACCGGATAGATGCAAGCATGCGTTTTGGGGCTGCGCTCTTCCAGGCGCGTTTTAACGTGCCTGATGATGCCCCGACTGACGATAAAAAACAGGTGATAGATAAGGATTATGCGGAAAAAATAGCCTCGGTTGTTTCCGGTAAAGGCGTCACGGTTAGCACGGCCAAAACCGAAGATAAAAGCACTCCTCCCCCGCTGCCTTTTTCCCTGCTTGATTTGCAGGTCCGAATGAACCGCGAAATCGGATTAAGCGCAGAGGAAACCCTAGCTATTACTCAGGCGTTAAGAGACAAATTTAAAGCTATCACCTACAACCGCTCCGATTGTCGCTATCTCTCCACTGAACAGCATAACGATGCGCCTAAGACGCTTGAGGCCGTATGTAAGGCGCTTAAGGGCAACTTCCCCGCAGATGTGTTATCCACCCTTAAAAGCAGCCGTAAAAGCCGCGCTTTCAACGATGATAAGGTAACTGCACATACCGCGATCATCCCGACTGAAAGCAGCCCGGATACATCCCAAATGAGTCGCAACGAACTCGCTGTTTATACAGCTATCGCTAAGCAATACCTCTGCCAGTTCCTGCCGGATAAACTCTGGCAGCAGGCGACAGCGCAGTTCAGCGTCGAAGGCTATCTTTTTTCTGCCGGCGCGCGTAATACCGTTGCGGCTGGCTGGACTGCTTTAATCAATGATGCAGCAGACAGCGAAGTTTCCACTGAAAGCGAAGAGTCAGAAAGCGGCGCTGGTTTTGCGATGTTATCCGCACTGGCGCAAGGCAACACTGGTTTATGTGACGCTGTAACGGTCACGCCTAAAAAGACTAAACCTCTTCCCCTGTACACCATCGCTTCACTGCTTGAGGATTTACCCCGCGTCGCTAAATACGTCAAAGAGCCGCGGATAAAAGCTCTGCTTATCAGCCGCGATAAAGACAATGACGGTGAAAATGGTGGAATCGGCACGCCAGCGACACGGGGCAGCATGTTTGAAACGCTTCTCAAGCGTGGCTATTACACGCTTGAGAAAAATAAACTGGTTCCGACTGAGCTAGGGATCAGCTTCATTCACGCGCTGCCAGCCATTGCGTATGAGCCTGATATGACCGCGCTCTGGCATGAGCAGCAGCTACAGATCGAAAAAGGGGAGCTGACTTGCGAAGCATTCCTTGATGAACTGGAGAACTTTATTGCTGAGCAGATAAAAAACATTGATGTCAGTAGCCTGGCGGCTTCCGCTGCGGGTGTTACGTCCGGCAGCCAGCCCGATAGCAAAAGAGAACGTCTTGAGGTGCAATGTCCCGCTTGCGGTGGCGAACTTATTGTTACGCCAAAAGCATATAGCTGTGCTGGCTGCGCCTTTAAAATCTGGTCAACTCTCGCCGGTAAGACGCTCACTAAATCGCAGGTTCAAACGCTAATAAAGAAAGGTAAAAGCAGCGAAATCAAAGGTTTTTTGAGTTCGAAAACTGGTAAGACGTTTTCTGCTTTTGTCTGCCTGGCCGACAAGCAAACCGGAAAGTTAACGTTTGAATTTCCCCCGCGCCAGGTATAAGGCAATAAATCCTTCTCCGAGCTTATCGACTGTTATGGATGCAATATTTTTTGAGATTCGATAAGGTTTCGTCATGATTTTATTTATCAGGAGTAATTGAAATGGCAGATGAAAAGCGCCCTACCCTGGCTGATTTTGATTTCAGTAAGGTTGAAATCAACCCTCCAAAACCAACTGAAAATAAGGCCAGGGTGCTTTTGCGTATCGTTGAAGGCGCAGGGGTAGCACTATGGCAGTACAGCCCGGATTCGACTCCAGAAGTGCTGATTCAACGTGGCAATTTATACCCCACGTTCAGCGGCTATTCATGGGGATACAAGGGCGAAGGGTGTAAGCATCTGGCCTTTGCAATGGTATCTGTAATTTATGAATTTGACCGCTTAGAGCCTGCTGAACTGAGCGAGAGAGCTTATGCACTTGTGGAGAAATTGATTTCGGGGCTTAACAGCGAACAGCCCTATGATTTGCCTGTAGCTTATATCCGTAAAACTTTAGGCGATCATGAATTGCCGCTTCATTACCGAACAGAGGTTTGAATAAGCTTTCAACCCTATATTTAGTGCTAGTAGCAGCTGACCGGCATACAATATGTAGTGCTGGGCGGTTCGGCACTCTTCCTTTCAACTGGGGTAGTTCTGCACCCGCGCCGTCCGGCAATTCTAATCAGAATTTACACTGCTAATGCCAAAAAAGAAGCCGCTAGTAAGCTACTAGCGGCTTCTTTCACATCTTCCTACCTGCCTCGATGGCGTCTTCCAGCCTCTGTCTTAACTCCGCTGCTTCGGCTCTTCTTCGCGCAGTTTCTTCATCCCTTTTCTTAAGCTCAGGTAGTCGCCGTCTGTAGCGTTTTAATTTTTCCTCTCTTTCCTCTGCCTTGTTCTCTGCAATGGCATCTCCGATAGCAATGGATACCAACTTGATGATCACAAAAATGGCGAGAAACACGGCTGCATAAGGAAAAATTTTCCAGTACAAATCAATATCCATATCTATTCCCTCTTAACTTAACGGGTAGCGATCGCTATTCAGGTTTGTCCTTTCAAAAACCTATGTTGCGGCACTCATGCGCTACCAGAGTGCTCATTAATCCTGTCAAACCTTCCGCAAAGTGCGGCATTTCTAAAATAAGCTTCTCATAATCATTAACTGATTTATAGATAATTGCCTGTAAAGTAGGCTGCT
The DNA here is from genome assembly GCF_007833795.1 of Candidatus Pantoea soli. NCBI lineage: Bacteria > Pseudomonadati > Pseudomonadota > Gammaproteobacteria > Enterobacterales > Erwiniaceae > Pantoea > Candidatus Pantoea soli. The sequence goes on from NZ_CP032705.1 coordinate 12,869, forward strand.
TAACCACTGACGTCTTACCGTTGCTGGCAAGGGCTATAGTCGTGCTGTAATATGCTTTTGACATTGATCGGTTCTCTCGCAAAGTGGGTCGATTTTTGTTACCTGCGGTGAGGTTGCACCCTCACCGCGCCTTTTAAATAGTGTGTAAAAATACACCCTATTTATTTACGGGCGGTCTGCCAGCTTTGGGGCTGGTTTTCCTGATCTCTTCAAACAATTCTCGCCGCGCTTCAACCGGCATATTTTCAAGAGCAACAAGGGCAGCGCGATAAACATCTGCGCGGCTGATCGCTCCTTCTTCCTGAAATCCTGCTGACCTGGCTAAGTCTTCCTCGGTCATGGTTAAATTGATGCGCGTTACCGCTGATGCTGTTACGGGCTTACGCGCCGCAGTGCTGACAAACTGCCTTAAGGTCGTCTCTTTTGCCGACTCGGTAGCTGTGATTTTCTTAGGTAGTTTTGCCATTGTTACCGTCTCTTAAAGGTGTGTAAAATTACACACTGATATTAACCTGCTATTTAGATTAGTCCAACTTCCTGTAGCAAAAGCTCGATCTCCCCTCTCCCTTTATTACCGTTATTATCCTGGTGCTCATGTACTCCGCGACCGGTGTTATAGGCTTGTTTGTAGGCTTTACGGGAGTAAATACGCTGACGTGTTACCGGTAGCCAGTCAGGATCATCATTCAGCATCTGGCGAAGCTCAGACGCATCCTGATCGCGCGGGTCAGTCGCGCAGCGGTTGAGGACAATCCAGGGCTGCATAGTTGGATTAAGTGAGGACTGCGCGGTTTTAACGTCATTAACCATTTGGGAAAGTGTATTAATTTCTACTTGGGCGCCCGGCTCAATGAACGAAAGCAAGGTATCAGCACAGGTCAATGCTTTACGAAACTCGGCTGACTTTTTACCGGGGGTATCGAGTAAAACGAAGTCGTAGCGGCTAGCTAGTTTGCGCGCGCGTTCTGCTATGTCGGTATAGCATTCGTAATAATCAAAATCTGGTGTAATGCCTTGCTCTTTACGCTCGGCCAGAAAATCCTTAATACTGTTTTGATCATCGCACTCGAGCACGGCACATTTGTTACCGGCGCGATGCAGGCAGACCAGGATTGATACCAACAGTGTTGATTTGCCTACGCCGCCTTTATGGCTTCCAAATACAACTATCTTACCCATAGCAAACTCTCCTGATAAATGGTGTGTATCAATACACATTTTATAAAGGGAAGTCTAAGGCTGAATTAAGTTAGTGTCAACTAAATGATGTGTATAATTACACATCGATTTTTTAATATGGTTAATTTATTGAAAAGTGAGGATAAAATGGTAGTAACAGTTGAATGCAATAATGAGGATTGCGGAGAGGAGTTTTCTGTTGACCTCGATGATCTATCGAAAGAAAGTCATGGAGCATCAGGAAACCATACTACGTCTTACTCATATGAGGGGACAGTTCAATGCCCGGATTGCGATCACTTTCAGGAAGTTGAGTTCGTGACTGACGAATCTGATGAAACGGAAGAGGTGTTGTCTATCAACAAAGTCTGGTAAATCTCCACTCCAGAAGGCCGCAGCAGCGGCCTTTTCAATTTTTTTAGAATCATGAGCGGGACATAGAAAGCCAGCAAAAGTAGCTTCAACCTAGTAGGTCATCAACATAACTCATTATCGAACGAATCAGATTTATAGCAAATCTGGCATCAGCGTTATTTAATAACCCATCATTGGGGTGAGCATTACTATGGTGATTTCTTAACTCATTTGTTTTGTTCAGAATAGCAATTGCAGATCTTAGCATCTCAAAAACTACTTTATTACGCTCAGAGTCTTTTTTCGCCTTCAAATGATTATTAATTAGGCTTAACAACTCATCAACTCTATTGTTATCTTTTCGAACAATACCGCTCTTATCGCACATCAATTTCAGCGTGCCATGTAAAGCCGTATGTATCCGGTCGTAAGCCTCTCCCGGCCCTCTTTTCTCAAGTAAAACCTCTGCGTCTTTGAGAACGTTATATATATTTTCATTGGTATTATTTATCGGGGAAGTCGTGACAGTTTTTTGCGCATCGCCACTGATATAATCTTCGATAAAGCGATAAAGTTCCGGGTCTTTTCTCCTCACAATGTTTCGCAAGTCTTGGATATTCCAAAAATGCTTTATATTTTCCTCATCAGAGGTCAGTATTTCTTCAGTTATGCGCATGCAAGTATGTGATAGGTCATCGTTTCCGAATCTTACCGCATCCCTGAAATTGGAGTTATCATACTCCCTAAAGTTAGTATTTATGAAAATTGTTCTCCAGTGTCCTAAGCTCAAAGAGCCAGAGAGTAATTCACCTAATTTGTTCATCTGGGATTCACTAAGCATTGTGCTCTCCATATTTTTAAAATGTATAAAATTCAAGCGCTTATTACTGAGCTATCACAACCTTTACTCGCCCTTGCTTATCTTGTGATTCTAGGTCGTTTATCACGCCTTGAGGATTATCTACGTAGTGATCGGGGTCATATATGAAAAATACAAGCACATCGCATTCCTGATGGATGCGATAGCGCGCCATATCTATGAGAGCCTCCCCTCCAACTTTTGCAGCATTGAGCGTTTTACGGGTTTTCTTCACCTCAATCACAATTCTCTCTTTTTTTAAAAGGAAGTCTTGCCTAGATGATCCTCCGCCAAAGCTGGGGGTGTATTCTTCTGCCCTAATATCGTCAAAGTGCAGCGTCAGAATCGCATAAAGCATATCCTGTACGTCATACTCGTCGTTAATTTCAAGCGGCGTGCGGTCGTTATATCGCCTTTTTAATTTTCGAGCAAAGGAGGGGAACTTGTTCAATATATTCAATACAAGGCTCAATGCTGAAATTTCGGGTAAACTACTATTATTTAAATGTGAATGCGCTAGATCATCCTTCGCGGCATCAAAAAGCGGTTTGTATTTATTTTTAAGGCGACCATAATTACTGTAATATCCAGCCTTCCCGGCTTTTTCAAAATCAATGTAATAATCTGACTCTTTTCCATAGCTGTCCTCAATTAACTTTTTTACTTTGGCAACCCAGGTTGTATTTTTTGCCGAGTCAACAAAAGTTTCATTACATTTTTTAATCTCACTGTAATGAACATACTTGGTAGCTATCAAGGCGTTATAGTCTTGCTCAAGAGCATTAAATCTTTCTTCCAGGGTCTGCATAGTCATCATGCCTTCCGGGCCGTATAGAGGGGTAACAAGATTAGTGACTTCAAAATTCTATCATGTTTTGCCTCCTATCCATTCCTACTGGACACTACAATCAATATGCCTAGCGCTGACCTAACTGCTACGCATATCATGAAATTCAAATAGCATTCTAAACTCGGCCCTTAATCATGTTGGCCGCGATATAGTATTGATGCTGCTGATTAAGTAGGCGAAAGTTCCAATAGAGAGGATATAAATGACACTGCCCAAGTTCAGAAATGACCTGCAAGTTGAAGCTAATTACTCAATCAATCAAGCTTCCGAAATGGTGGGAAAGACAGTGAAATCTGTTCAGATTGGTTTTCAAAAGACGGGTGCGCAAGTCCATCAGACCGAAATGTTAATCATCACGTTTACGGATAACACTCAACTTGCAATATCAACAGGCTCTAATGTTGTAAACATAACGTCTCAGATTGAGCGCAGCGGCGGCAGCGGCAAGCTTAAGCCAGCTGATTTTCACGTAGATCTAGACTTGACCTGGAAAAGATAAGGGTCTGTATTGATAATTCAGGCCGCCTGAGCGGCCCTTTTTAGCCTGCCTCTTACTCTCCTCGCTTGCCAGCACGACTAGGATAAAAAACGAGCGGACCTGCAAAACACGGCAGTAACCTGCGCGGCCCGAGCCAATTTTTTTAGCAAAGTGTGTAAAACGGGCATTTCGGTAAGAAAACGCGGCCAAATCAAAACCTCGATTACGTTAACAAATTAGCAACATAAAAACGGGTCATTTCTGGCATGGATCACCGATCTTTTTGCGGGCTTCAGGGCGTTACGGCGACGAGTACCGATCCGCCTGGGCGCGTAACACCTATTATGTTAAAAAGTGCCTTTTTCTATGAAATTATCTCTATTCGTACCAGTCGTAATAATCACTACGGCAATCTTCGCATAAGAGCGCATCGTAGTAACCCTCATCGTCCAGAGCCTGAAGTAATTCGGCCCCTTGTAATTGCTTACTGCAATCATTGGGATGACCGCCAGGGTCTTCTACACCATCGCAAGGTAGTGACATATAGGGTTCCAGAACATGCTGCTGAGCAGGGCTTAACGTTGCATAGCCTTTATCAATGCCTCGCTGCGCTATTCCGTCTGCTTTATCGTTCTCCGCAAAAGCATCTCTTTCTCGTAGTTTTTTTAACACTTCATCTTCAGTAGCCATAACATTTCCCATTTCTTAATAACGTTTGATGTGGAATAAAGCCTAATACAATCTATGTTGAAAGAAGAAAATCCTCTTCATTGCCCTTCTGGTATTCATCATCCCATTTGATTTTAATTTTATATTTTCGCTTGCTATTCATGCTCTGCCACGCTATCAGCTCAATTGAGTTCTGCGGGTGCAATATTTCATATGGGAATTTTTGTTCAATATCTGATGTCGATAAGTATTCATTTTGGTCGTTATCAGGAAAGCTAATTTCTATATTTCTCGCTTCAACCTTCCCCTTATTGTATATCTTTAACCTATAGTTACCATTTGATATTTTCATCATGCGAGCACCAAGCTCTGCTTTCAATTCATTAATGGCGGATTTTGTTTCTTTTTCAAGTATCAGCTTACGCAATCGATCTTGCTCGTCCTTTATAACTCTTTGTTCTCTATCATTTTCCTTTGATTTTAATTCGGATGATATGATAGTGTAGATTGATACTATAAGTGCCCCAAGAGCGATAACGTCACTTGTCGCCATACTTTAAACCTTATTTTTTTATTTACTTAAAAGATTTCTTAAATAGATCTTTAAACTGCTTCTGAATATCTTTCGTCAATTCTTTTTTTATATCATTAACGTGAGCGTCAATACTCGGTCCATTTTCCTGAATCAATTCATCTTTTGTTAACTCATTGCCGCAGTCCGTACATTTTACCACCTCAGACTCTTCATAATGTTTCATCTCTGAATTTCCGCAGACAGGACATAATAGAGCAATGTCTCTTTTATACTTTTCTGGGTTCAATTTCATATTATTCTCCGTTGAGATTTACAGCCAAGATTACTAAGGGTGAGTCTATGAGATACACATTTTAGCTCAGATTGACCATAAAAATGTGCATATACGCTATAAATGCACCAAATTTCCATTATGTTAAATAGGGCCGTTTTTAGGGAAAAAAGGTCATTTTCCTGATATTAGCTCTTGAGCTAAGTTAGCCTATAAGCTAATATTGTTTTCAGGGAGGAAAGCGAATTGTTTGAGGTAATTTATCACGACGAGGCCGAAGCCGAGTTAAAAGGTTTGCCGGTCGCCGTCCGCGTCAAGTTCGACAGGCTTGTCGAAAAACTGGAGGCCGATCCCCGTTCACTAAGGGAACCGCACTCAAAAACGTTAGGCGATGGTCTTTTTGAGTTGCGGACGATGGGCGGGGACATATCGCGGGGGCTGTGGGTTTATCAGGCTGGGCAAAAAATCTACATGCTGAGAATCTTTATCAAGAAATCGCAGAAAACGCCGCCCGCTGAAATAGAGACAGCCTGGCAGCGACTGGAGGAAATGAAGCGTGAAATACAAAACTCATAAACAGATCCATGATGAAATGATGCGCGATGATGAATATCGCGCCGCATACGAAGCCGAAGAACGTAAAGAGCGCTTGCAGGCGCTCTTGCTGGAGTGGCGCAAGCACGCCGGGCTAACAAGCGCTCAGGTTGCCGACCGGATGGGCGTCAAGCCGCCGACAGTGTCCAAAATGGAAAAGAACATCACGTCGGCAAGCGTCGACACTATCGCCCGCTATGCTAAAGCGTGCGGTGTTGACTCCGTAACGCTCTATTTTTGATTCAAAAAGGCCCGCAATTGCGCGGGCCTTTGTCATGGTTCGAGCTGGAAATCGTCGTCAAAAACATGGCTCGTGCTTGCGACCTTATCCACGAGCATCAGATATTTGATCCCCTCGTGGAGTGACGTCGGCCTCTCTAGCTCGATGATGAAAACGCCATCGTATGTACGCCCTAGCCAGTAACCGCCGCCGCTTTGCTTGCTTCGCTGAAAAAGTACCCAGCCACCATTAATGAAACGGCCCAGCGATTCCCCTCTGTAGACGATCTGAAAATTGAGTTCTTTTCCGCCCATTTCGCCTCCTTAATTACTGTTTAAATATACAGTATGTAGTGGAGGGGGGAAATCTACCTAACGCTAAGTTTTAGTTACAACTAACTAATAGATTGGTTAGCAAAACGACTCAAATAAATTGCTGATTAGGCGAAATTCGCCTAATATTAATAGTGCGGGGGCGACAGAAAGCCACTCGTTCCGAGAAGGCTAAGCCCTCTGGAGAACGGAATGAAACTTTCTGATGTTGCAACCATAAAGACGAACTTTCCCGATGCTGATTTCTGGTTAATTCGTCGAGGCTCTTTAAAAACCGTTGGCTTACCATCCTATGAATTTAATCCTGAAAGCATAGGGATAAAGGTTACAAGAACCGATCTTGTTCTATCTCGTTACCTTTATTACTGCTTCTTGAATTTGCATAATTCAGGCATATGGGAGCCGTTAGCCACGGGAACATTGAGTTTGGTTAACATCAAGGTTTCTGACGTTAAAGAAATCGTCTTGAAACCGCGCTAAAAAAGGGGGCTACGCCCCCTTAATTAAGATTGAGGTTTAGCAGGAGGGGGAGAGTGATAGAAATAGACATGCCTGATATGGGTCAGCAAAGGCAGATGGTTCTCGATATAGAAACAAATGAAGCCATTGAAAAGCTGCGAAAAAATCTACAAGCCGCTCACTACCCTAGATGCGAGGATGTAGATTATTCAAGCATTGATTCTCGCGTATTCAATACGCTTGAGGAGGGCTGGATCGCACCTAATGCAGAGCTTGTAGACGCCTGGTTCAATCAGTTTAAAAGTACGTTCAAAGAGTACAAATCTGACGAAAAGCTGGGGTACTTATTAGGACTTCGAGGCCAAAGCGCTGATAGACGCATTCGGGCCTATCGAAAAGGGGGCGAGACTATTCCTTATGGTATCTGGCGTAACTTTTTGGTGATAACGGGCCGTGCAGTTCAGGAAATACCAACAGTATTAGGCATATTCGATATGGATAAAGACCAGGCCGTTAAGTCAGAGTGAAGAACGCCGAGAGACTGAAAAACTTGTTTTTCGGTCGGGGTCGGCGTTGAGCAACTGAGCAAAGCGAGGGCGGTAGCGATGTTAAAACATACTGTTTCGGCGGATAAGAAGGTTCATTATCTGCCAGTAAAAAAACAGCCGGCAGCAGTGCTTTTTGCTAAAGGGTGCTGGTATGGCTTCCGCGTATGCCTGGCGAACATCGGGCATTATGCTGTTATGACTGTTTTGTTGCTTGCGCTTAAATTTCGGAATGCGGCCTTGGTGTTAGGCAGTGCTTACTGTCTTAACTTCTTCTTTTCCCACAAGTATCACTTATGGGTTAATAATGATTTTTATGCCGGCTGGGTGCTATTGGGCTGCATTGGTTTGCTGATGTGTAGCAAGCTGGCCGACGCGGTTGAGGCTGCTAAGCCCTTCCACTACTTGTTAAAACTAGGCATAAAAGGGCAAAGGTTTGATCAACCGCAGGTTTTTGAAGCTGCAAATGATGACGTTCTAAAGCACGATTGATACATAAATCAAGACATGGTAATTTACGTGTCAGTTTGATTTAGTGATTTGGAGTGACGCGCCGGAAGCGTTAAAGAATATGGTGAATGCCATATAAGTAAAAACCCCCTGAATCCTCTTCTACACCTTGGCCGGATGGAAGGAAATCAGGGGGCTTGTACAAACTGCATCGGAAAGGATTATAGCAGATGTTTACCTCAAATCAATCACCCTGCCCGGCCATAAGTACGGGCTACAGTGCATGACAACAAGTCTTTTTCGCTGTCTCCAACAGGGCTGACAAAAAACCCTGATCCTGTTTTTACCTCTCAGCCTGGCAAAGCAACGTTACCGTTTTGCGAGAAGCTGATGAAAGCAGCGGCAGGCTTTACCGACTCCTTTACTTTCAAAATGTTTGTAGCCTTTGCCCGCAAGAGCGGTAAGCGTCGTCGTGCCCCGCGTAAAAGCGTTTTAAAGGCTATCGAAGCATTGATGCAGGGGCTGGGATTTCATTTTGATCCGCTGGCTGGTAAGGCAAACGTCACCCTCACTACTTTGGCCATTGAATGTGGCTTAGCCACAGAATCCGAAAATCGGAATCTGGCCATCACTCGCGCGACACGTACCCTACGCCTGTGCAAGATTCTCGGCATGATCACCTATAACACCGAATTTTGTTCGGATTTAGGCTGCAATTTCCCAACTGATATTACTTTCTGTGAGGATTTTCTTAGAGCTATTGGCATCTCAGAAAGAGCTATGGAAGGTGCGGCTCGTTCATGTGCTGGCTGGGAAAATCAAAAGCGCGCTAAAAAGGGTCTGCCTGCCCTGAGTTTAAAGGAGTTGGCTGATCAAGCCTGGGGTTCGTTTCGAAAACGTTTTTATGATTACCGGCTCAAGCGAAAGCAGCAGGGCGAGAAACGAGCCAGGGCAGAGCGCGACAGCGTCCGTTCGCGGCAAGATATTGAAAGGCTGGTAAGCACACAGCTTTCAAAAGAAATATCAAAGGGGTTGTTTCCTGCTGATCTGGACGCTGCAAAGCGCGAAGTGGCTCGAAGGGTTAAAGAGCGCATGATTATGTCCAGAGGGAACTTTACCAGGCTCAGAGCAGCTTAAACTCTTTCATTAAGCTATCCAGCGCCAGCCTGGAGGCTTTTTTACGTCTGTATCCCGTCAATAGTGTATTTGGCACCTTATCGGCTCTCACCTGCGGCCGTTTTTCTCGTGATCTCTGCAAAATCAGAACATTCAAAGGACTTTTTACCGTCGTTTTTAAAGTTATGCACCATTAAGTGCAAGGGACATAACTTACTGAGTGATAACCGGTATTCTTTGTATGTGCGTGTAGTCTTTTAAAAGTCTTTATTAGTAATCTATTAAAAAGAATACCTATTCGTTCTCTGTCCTGTGGACAGAATGAGGTTGCTCCCTCCGTACCGGAGGGCATAACTGCAAAGCAGCGTCAGCATCATTGAGTGGTCGAAGCCCTGGCCGTTAGGCCAGAACGTCGACCACTTAACGAATGATGTAACTAGAAACTTTTTAAAGGTAGCTCCCATCGTAACCGATGGGCAAAAGTGCTCATCATTTGCCCTATATAAAAGCTTCGAACCGGAGGATTGCTGGAAGTGCTTTTCGTCTGCGACCGTTGACTTTCTTCATTGCTTACAGATCGAGGCTTCGCAAAACCCAGCTTAGGCAGGGAAAGGGGCCAAAACTACTACAGACGTCGCACAGACGCTCTGAGCTTAAGGCGCGATGTGAACATCGAAAAGTTAAAAAAACCCGCGAGAATGCTTTCTACGGCGTATAAAGAGGGTTATCGGCAAAAGTCATAACAAGGAAAACTTACCTCCATGCTTGATCTAATAAAAACCATAACCTCGATTCCAACCGCTGTTAATGGAATAGTCGCAGGTAGGGCTGCTTATAAAGCTCATGAGCAAGCCCGAAAAGACCTTATGACTTACATGGATATAGGAATGAGGAAAACCAATAAAATTTTGCGTAACGCTACGAAAGAGCAAAGGGTTGGAGCTATTTTAGAGTATCGGAAATGGCGTATACCTAAACCTAACGGTGTTATGGATCTTGAAGTTCGTGGAAAAGTACCTGTAAATCACGTTAGCGAATTAGTCGGCCTTAAGGCTGATATTGGAGCTATTTTAGCTTTGAACACGGTTTTCCTGCCGCAGCGGCTGCGCAAAAGATTAATCAACCTCAACCAAACTTTAAAAGATACAGAAAGCTCTTTTGAGAAGCGTGGCAAAGAATGGTTCTACTTTGCGCGATGCTATATCTTGCGTAAGCAGATCAGAAGGGTTAAGGCTCTATTATAGGTTCTTTACGCCAACGTTCACTCTGCATTATTCGGTATGCAAAAAGCTACCGCCCTCGCTTCGCTCAGTTGCTCAACGCCGACTCCGACTGAAAAACAAGTTTTTCAGTCGGAGTCGGCGTTCTCTAATTTCGAACTAATAATAGGGCGTAATAATACACATCATTAAAAAGGTGTGTAATGTTACACACCTTTATTGCGCAAGTGTAGCCTCCCTGGTTTATTGCTGCAAGGAGGCTCTATTTTTCATGAATTCATTAGTCTGGTGAGATCTCACTTGTTGTTAACCCCTTAACAACAAGAGAAAAATTTTCAGCGCTTTTTCTTCCAGGATAAAAGCAGATGGATCAATACAAGTAGCAACTGGTTAGTTTGATGATGCTTTTTTGAGGAATTCGTGTAACTCAGCGCAGAGCTTTTCAGCGTGATTGATGGTGTTAAGGTATGGGTTAGTAGATGAATTATTTTTGTTAAGATGAATATTCAGAATTGTCTCAGCCAAAGCATCGTCAACTGTGTAAAAATAGCACTCAGGATAGTTAAGCGCAGCCGCTATTTTCACCATTAATGAAAAAGGCGGATCTACTCTGCCAACCTCGTAGCTGGAAATCCGAGATCTGATATTAATTCCTTCTACATCAACCATTTCAGCAAGTTTCTCCTGAGAGATACCTGCGTTTCTACGCGCATCTTTTAATCGTTTAGGAACCATAATTTTCTCTCCAGTTTTTAGCATCTTACAAAGTTCCTCCGTGATTTCTGTATGAATATCTAATCAATGGTTGTTTATTCATACACGACAGGTATAATGTATTAAGAAACTTAAGATTGACTTGTTCCACTAAACAACTGTATTTTTATACAGTTGTTTACGTAAGGCTAGGATTTTATTGCGTATATTTTCAATATGTCAGCATGTCTTACTGCTCTTTATCATAGCTGGGGTTTGCCCCGCAGAGATGCGGGATTCTGACGAATTAATGTTTTTTTGGGGCCAGGGTTACGTCCCTAGCACCACAAAAGCATTAACCGGAGGGAATCTATGACTGTAGTGATCACGATAAAAGCAACCGACAACGCCAAAAATCGCCGCAAAATGCGGAGAGCTTCGGAAAGAGAAGAGCGGGAGGATAGCGAGCGGCAAGTGAGGCTCGACTATTACACGAAAAATCGCGGTTGTATCTATGCAGCAAGAGCCGTTTCTCGGGCCGCTACTTCGCCAGCTAAACAGCAAAAAGCAAACCCTGAGCCTTCTTTATCACGTATAAATAAATCCAATTCTCGTAATAGCCTAACTTGCCGTGCTCGGCAGAAAATGAAGTTAGGAGAAAAACCACTCATCAAATAGTTTCATTCTATTTGAAGATATAGTCGCTTATGCGGCTTTTTTTTTGCCTGAAATACAGGAGCTAAATAATTCATGCCCCAATCGCCTGATAATGAATCAACAAGTGCTGTTGTCTATATCGGGAATCATCGTTGGCTTTCAGCCTGCCAGCACGCTAGAGATATTTCCTATCATGCAAATTCAAATATAAAGCCCAGCAGTTTTGTTCAATACGTCCTGGATAATTTCAGCGATCAGGCTCGTGCTGCTCTCCTTATGGAGCTACGCAACGAGTCCTCTAAAGCGGAGTAGAAAATGAGTAGCAAACCCACTCACACCGCCTTTGTCACTCAAGAAATTGATGTGGCTGGGGAGAAAAAAACGTTATGGCATCGCGTAGGTTCGGTATGGCCGCATAAGTCAGGACCTGGAATGACAATGATGATTATTCCAGGCGTGGCGATCAGCGGGAAGATTGTGATCATGCCAGTTAAGGATGACGAGCCACCGATTAATTTCTAACGGAGGCCGCTTATGTTGAGCACAGCCGCTTTTATGGCAATTGCCATGCAGTGCGCTGTTTCAGTTCATCCTGATACCGCGCATGACGTTGCTAAAACAGAATCAGGTTTTAATCCTTATGCAATAGGAGTAGTTAACGGCAAGTCGCTTTATCCATCTTCATTAAATGAAGCAATGGAGCAGATAAAGAAATTAAAAGCTGATGGGAAAAATTATTCCGTTGGCCTGATGCAAATCAATAAATCCAATTTCTCGGTTTATGGCGTCACTGCTTCTCAGGCGTTTGACCCTTGCACGAATCTGAAAGTTTTCGAAAAGATCATCACTGATTGTTACCGGCGCGGCGGCACTCTTAAAAGAGCCTTGAGTTGCTATTACTCCGGCAATTTTGATACCGGCCAGCGGCCTGAAAAATCATTTTCGCAAACCAGTTATGTGCAAAGAATAGGCTATGTAGTACCCAGTACCAAAGCTGACCGTATGGCAGCTATCCAACCCGAAGTTACCCCTCAATTAACGCCTTCACCAACAGCGTCTAAACAAGTTTGGCCTCAAAAAGTAGTACGCGGATCTTTGTCTAGCACAGATGAAAAGCGAGCTACTACGCGGCTTGTTTACCCTGCTCAGGTAGTGCGTGGAACTCTTTTTAATTCATCAATCGCAAAGGAAACTCAGTAATGAAAACTCAGTTCATCAAGTCTGCTCGTAAAGCGCTGTTCACAGTTCGCAATACTGCCGCTGCCGTTGGTAGCCTCGCTGTTGCATCGCCAGCGTTTGCTGATGGTTTTACCAAAGCCGACACATTGTTAGAGAAGGTGTCTTCTGGCCTGATGGGGCTTGCTGTTGTCACGATTACGATTGCTGCCCTCATTGTTGGCTATCGCACTCTTTACGATGGTCGTGCTTTGTCTGAGTCAAAAAACATCATCATTGGCGGCATCATCATTGCTTCTGTCTCTGAGATCGCTTCTATCCTGACTTCATAAGGTTCCCGCCATGACGACCATGTATAAAGCACTGCGTAAACCAGTGGCACTATGGGGCGTCCCGATGGTGCCACTGGTTATGTCATTCACTGTATTGATCATTGCAGCAATTTGGACAACGCCTTTTCTGTTCTTATTGCTGCCGCTCAATTTCTTCCTTCTTAAAGCGTTAGCTAAAAAAGATGCTCACATTTTTTCGCTTCTGGCGCTAAAAATGAGGACTCGCGGGCATGGCGTAGCAAATCGGTTTTATGGCGCTACGGTTTTTAAAGCCATCGAGCAAGGTTCCGTCGATATTTCGGAGTTCCTGGAAAATATGAAGCTAAACCAGCAGGCAACTATTCGTAAGCACATTCCTTACTCGTCGCATATTCATCCTAATGTAGTGCGAGGTAGTGATGGATCGATGTTTGCGACTTGGGAATTTATAGGTACATCATTTGATTGTGAATCTCCTGAATCACTGGAGATAATCACTACCCAATTAAACGCAATGTATCGCTCTTATGAGGGACAGCCAGTAACTTTCTGGCGGCATAATGTCAGAGAGTCTTTTACGGACGATATGACGACTGAGACGGGAAATTTATTTGCCGATGAAGTGTCTCGTCGATATAACAGTTCTCTGAAACAAAAAGGTTTCAGGCGTAACAGGCTTTTCCTGACTGTTTGTTACCGGCCTTTTACAGCACTAGATAAGTCTGAGCGCCGCCGATTAAAGGAGAAGCAAAAACTTTCAGAATTAGATGAAGCCTTACAGGATATGCTGGATATTGTTAAATCTCTGGATAGCTATCTTGCCCGGTTTACTGCTAATAAGCTCAGCACCTTTGAGCAAAACGGCATTGTTTTTTCATCGCAACTCTCTTTCTATGAGTACCTGCTTACGCACCGCTGGCGTAAAGTGCGTGTGTCAAGCACTCATGCAAGTAACCTGCTCGGAAATGCCGATCTCTACTTCACTGCTGACTCCGGCCAGATTAATCACATTGACGGGACAACGTATTTTCGCGGCCTTGAGATTAAGGAGTTTACCCCTGAAACCGGCACAGGGCTGATGGACGCGCTGTTATACGCACCCTGTGATTACGTTATTACGCAATCTTTTACCTGCATGGGGCGTGAAGAAGCGCGTAAAAGCATTGTGAGAACGAAGAAGTTGTTAATCAGTGCCGATGATGATGCCGTTTCACAGCGTCTCGATTTGGACGTTGCGTTAGATCTGCTTGGGTCGGGACATATCTCATTTGGCAAACACCATTACTCGCTTCTTATTTATGCCGACTCGCTGGATACTCTTGTCGATGATACCGGCGAAATCAGCAACGGATTGAACAATATCGGTGTCACGCCAGTAAGGGCAACGATTGAACTGCCTGCCTCTTATTTTGCTCAGTTACCCGGCAACTATACGTTACGGCCGCGGCTCGGTGAGATAAGCAGCCAGTGCTTCGCTGAGATCAGTTGCATGCACAATTTCTTTCCTGGTAAACGTGAGAATGCGCCTTGGGGCGAAGCAATCGCCATCCTGCCTACGCCGTCAGGAGGAGCGTATTACCTGAATCTGCATAACACCCTTTTTGGTCAGGATGACTTCAACGAGAAAACGCCATTCAGTACATCCGTTATCGGTACTAACGGCTCTGGTAAAACGGTGTTGGCCGGTTTCATTGCCGCTGCACTGCAAAAGTATTCGCGGCCTGACAGCTTCTCACCTTCTGCCGTTACAAAAAGGTTAACTACGGTCTACTTCGATAAAGATCGCGGTGCTGAAATGAACGTACTGGCGTTAGGGGGGCGTTATTACCGTCTTATAGCCGGTGAGCCAACAGGCTTTAACCCGTTTAGCCTACCGGTCAATAAGCGTAATGTCGCCTTTGTGAAACAGCTAATGAAGCTGCTATGCACACGCGACGGCGCAACGATAACGGAGCGCGACGACAGGCGCTTGAGTATGGCCGTTGACCGCGTTATGTATGAACTAAAGCCTGAAAACAGGGTTTACGGTATTACCCGAATGCTTGAAAACCTGTCAGAACCGGCCAACGTCGAGTCGCAGGAAAACGGCCTTCACATTCGTCTGTCTAAATGGGCGCAGGGTGGGGATTACGGTTGGGTTTTCGATAATGAGCATGACACCTTCAATATTGCCGACTGTGACAATTTTGGTATTGATGGGACGGAGTTTTTAGATAACAAAGATATTTGCGCGCCGCTTTCATTTTACCTGCTTTACCGGGTGACAAGCCTGCTTGATGGCCGCAGGCTGGTTATTTTTATGGATGAATTCTGGAAGTGGTTAAACGATCCGGTCTTTTCGGATTTTGCATACAACAAGCTGAAAACTATCCGTAAGCTCAACGGTTGTATCGTACCGCTTACGCAGTCACCCGCTGAGATAATCACTAACCCTATCGCCCCTGCCGTAGTTGAACAGTGCGCTACACAGATCTTTTCTGCCAATCCTAACGCAACACGCGAGCACTATGTTGATGGTCTGAAAGTGCCGGAAGAAGTCTTTGAGGTTATCAAAAGCATCGATCCGGCCCGTCGTCAGTACGTCATTATCAAAAATCAGTTCCGGCGTGGTGATTTGAAGCGTTTCTCTGCTCTGGTAACGCTCGATTTATCCGGCCTGGGCGGTTACATCAAAGTGCTGTCAGGAAGTGCTGACAACCTCGAAATCTTCGATTCGATTTATAAGCCTGGTATGCAGCCATCCGACTGGCTGGATACTTTCCTTGAAAAAGCTCTCTGAGGTGAATCTATGAAACTAAAACGCTTCGCTGCGGCTTTGGCCGTGGCGGGTTTACTGTCCTCGTCATTTAACGTGAGCGCGACGGGTATTCCTGTCGTTGATGCGGCTGGCAACCTGCAAGAAATGCAACACTGGCTGGAACGGGTCAAACAGTGGACGCAGACGGCGGCACATTACCGATCGCAACTGGAAGCTTATAAAAACCAGTTAGCCACACAAACCGGCCTGCGAGACATTGTAGGGCTGGTTAACCAGGGAAAAAGCCTCAAAAATGACCTGGTTAACCTGCAAAAGCAGGGGATTTCATTGAATGACCTTTTAGTGTCCGGCAACGCGCCTACCGGCGCACTGGAGAGCCTTTATAACAAATATAAAGCGTTCGACGTGTGCGATGCAGAGCAGGCGGCGGCTTATCTCAGCGTATGTAAGCAGGAAACCGTCAATAAAGCCTACGCGGTTGAGCAAACTGTAGAGGTACAAAACTCTATTAATGAAACCCTTGATGACATTTCGAGCCTTTCAGACCGCATAGCGAACGCACAGGACTCTAAGGAATCAATGGATCTGGCAAACGCCATTCAGGTTAAAAGCGTCCGGCTGAATACATTAACAATGCAGTGGGAAATGAACATGAAAGCCGCTGAGCAGCGCGATAAACTGTTGGCTGCTAAGCGCGAAAAAGCGCACAACCAACAGCAGCTTGAAGCTCCGGTGCTCGAGTTTAATTAAAAAGGATGAATTATGCATTTTATGAAAATTGCTTTACCTGTGCTGGCGCTTTCTGCCCTGCTTGCGGGCTGCAAAGAAGAAGCAAAATCGGTTGACTGGTATAAAGAAAACCGTAGTGAACTGGCAAAGGTCTATCAGAAATGTGTCGCTTCCGGCGACGACTCCGATAACTGTAAAAATGCCAAACAAGCTCACTATGACATTCAGCAAAAGGATGCGCCGGTTACGCAATTCCACTGAAAGAGGGCGTTTACATGGCTGGAACGATGGAGTTTTTCGACCAACAGGTAATGACCGGCCTTAACAGCGTGACCAGCGGGCAGATGATGCAATACTCATCCTGGATGATGGGGCTTGCCGGTAGCGCTGTTGCTATTTACATCCTGTTGCGCGGCTATCAGACAATGGCGGGGAAGTTACAAACCCCCGCCGTTGATGTGATATGGGATTTAAGCCGGCTCGCGATAATCTTTTCTTTCGTTGCCA
>NZ_CP032706.1 GCF_007833795.1 Candidatus Pantoea soli
TTGAGTAATGCTGCTCTTAAACTTTTCAATGAACGTTTGCCGCGTAAGCCGTACTTTTCGGATGATTTGTACTTCGGTGTACGTATTGCCGGTAAGGAACGCGCCATTCTGGCGAAATATATTCAGTTCAATCAGCCTCACGCCATGTTCTGGCTGGGATTTGACGTTGATCGCGCTGGAGCTGCCATTGACTGGAGCGACCGTAACGCGCCTGCGCCAACGCTTGCTATTACCAATCCAGAGAACGGACACGCACATCTCCTTTATGCGCTGCAAACCTCAATACGAACCGCACCAGACGGGAGAATAAAGCCGCTGCGCTACGCCGCCGCCGTAGAAAATGCGTTACGTAAAAAATTAGAGGCTGACACGGGGTATTCGGGGCTAATCTGCAAAAATCCGAACCACAACCACTGGAAAATTGCTGTGTGGCAGCCGGAACTTTACACACTTGACTGGCTGGCAGACTTTCTCGACCTGAAAGCGGCGAACGACAAAGAAATTGTTGCTGACTACGGGCTAGGCCGTAACTGTACTCTGTTCGACAAAACTCGCAAGTGGGCATATCGCGCTATCCGTCAGGGCTGGCCCGAGTACAACCAGTGGCTACAGGCCTGCTATGAACGTGCCAGTGTTTACAATCTGCAATTCCCTGTACCTCTGGATGAAAATGAGGTGAGTGGCATAGCTAAAAGTATTGCCAAGTGGACTACCGCTAAATTTAGCGAGTCATCATTTCATGATTTTGTTATCAGAACACACAATTCTGAAATCCAATCTATCAGAGGAAAGCGTAGTAAAGGCGGTGGTCGTCCTTCTCTCGGTCAACCTTGGGTTGAATTAGGTATTAGTAGGGCTACCTATTTTAGGAAATTAAAAAATGGTGGTTTAAATGAATATAAATGATTTTGTTAGGAACTATAAAAACCATCCAGTTTTGTTTGTAGGAACAGGATTTAGCCTTCGTTATCTGACTGAGTCTTTTAGTTGGGATGCTCTTTTAAAAAGGGTTGTTGTCGATTTTCGTGGCAACATTGAAGAGTATTTCGATATTCGATATCGCCATCAATATGATGGCAAGGTTAATTATGAGAAGGTCGCCAGCGATATTGAAACACTCTTTAACACTGAGGTGAGTAGTGACAGGCATGGGCCATTTGCTTTCATCAATGATGAGTTTTATCGAGACATGGAGGCCGGTGGCGGTGGTCGTAGTAGGTTTAAGATGTACCTAGCCCACCTCTTAAGAAGCACTGAGTATAAAGAAGGCGTGGACGAAGAAATAAGGCTGTTGACAAAAGCTAGGAAAAATATAGGTTCAATAATAACTACAAATTATGATCTTTTGATAGAGAAGATTTTCGAATTCAATCCATTGATAGGGAATAATATACTTCTCAGCAATCCTTATGGGTCAGTCTACAAAATACACGGTTGTGTAACTGATTCAGAGGGTATGATAATCACAGAGAAAGACTATCATAAGTTCAACCAAGAGTACGAGCTTATTCGTGCTCAGTTGCTATCGCTATTCATACACAATCCGATTATTTTTATTGGTTACAGTATTAGTGACTCAAATATTAAGGATATTCTCAAAACTATATTTTCATGTGTTGATTATAGATCTGAGATGGCTGAACGCATCCGTAGGAATTTCTTATTAGTGGAACATGACGCCGAATCCGATTCAGATGAAGTTGTCGAGCATGATATAGATATAGAAGGGTTATCTACTATACGGATAAACAAAATAAAAACCAATGCATTTAGCAAAATATATAGCTCTATATCTAATCTATTACTTCCGGTTTCTGCTATGGATATACGTAAGGTTCAAAGCGTATGGGGGGAAATTAGAAGCGGTGGAGATATAAAGGTCAGTATCACTGAAGATATAGACTCTTTAAATAATGGAGATATGGTTCTTGCTGTAGGGTCATCAAAGACAATAAGGTACGAGTATCAAACCACCACAGAAATGATGCAGAATTACTTTAGGCTGGTCGAAGAAGAAAACTATCAGTTGATACTGCTGCTTAATAAACAAACTATTTTAGCAACTCAACACTTTCCTTTTTATGCTTTTGGGAATATTTGTCCTGAGCTAACAGATATCGAAGAGAAAAAAGAAAGACAACGCAGAAAAGTTGATGAAGTTTTCGCTAGGATACCTCCATCATGCCAGATTGATATTACCGATATTAGTGAAATCACTAATGCTGGCTACTCTCAAAACCGGTTGTTTTCGATGATTTTTTACTCGGCCTATAGAGATGTTCTTCCGCTTAATGATGTGAAGAACTTCTTGATTAGTTTCACAGATAAAAAATGCACTGACTATCGACGTTTACTTTGCCTTTACGACATGAAGGCACCATTGCCAACCATCACGCATCGAGATTCGTGAGACTAAACAACCTATATCAGATAACAGCCCTCATGGGGTTGTTATCTCGTTTCTTGGCATGTTGTATCTACTTTAGGTATTCGGATTGAGTTTCTAATCATGGATCGTAGTATCCGGTGGTGGGTACAGAAAAATGCACAAGGGAATCGAACCGAGGAAGCGTCATTTCACCTGTTATCAGCATATGGCACGTACGCACCCGAGAATCTGATGACGAAACAGCAAAAAACTGCGCTGAACATGGCAAAATTCATTCAGGACCAGAGTCTGCTCCTGCTGGAAAGGCTCAACGAGCTGGATTTAGACAGTGAAGCGGATATGTGTGAAAAGCTTCATGAGGATGCTGAACGTCTTCATGCTGTGCTTCAGGACAGGTTAAATCAGGAATAGCGGTAACCGTATGGCAAAAGTATCTATCAGTGAGGCCGCCAGGCTTACAGGTAAAAGCAGAACAACGCTGCACAGGTTAATAAAGACAGGTGAACTGTCTACTTGTGCAGGTGTGCGCAATTCAAAAATGATAGATATTTCAGAGCTTATTCGTGTTTTCGGTGATATTTCTGCCCCGGTCACTGAACAGTACAGCGAACAGGCTTCTGAACAGCGTGTTACAGTGCTTGATACAGCTAATGAACAGATGATTAACAGTCTGAAACAGGAGGTTGAACATCTCAGAACGCTTGTTTCTGCTCAGGAGTCTCATATCGACAGCCTCAAACAATCACTGCAGCTGCTTGAGCATAAAAAAGATATGCAGCAGCCTCAGCCGTCCCCGGTGAAATGGTGGCAGTTCTGGAAATAGCCGGCTGACAGCACCTGCTTTTCCGGTAATTCTGGCCCCGACGGCGCGGTTGCTTTTGCGCTTCCTGCGACTCAGCTGGTATCTGTGCATCGGGGTGACGAATTGTTGAGTTCTTGCGAGGTTTCCCCAGGTCGCTGACCTGTTCGCGGCTTACGCCGGGCTGACTTGCGTCAGACTCCCTCCACACACCAGTCTCCTGGTGTCGCCATCGATACCGAGCCGTTCTTTTTCCTTTCTTAATGAAACCTGCCTGCAGTCGTGCCGGCAGCGTCGCGGTTAAAAGCCCGTTCAGGGCACATGAAAACACGTAATACGTGCACGTCAGATTGTGGATATCGCCGTAAAGCGTTGTGCCGCAGGTGCTGCAGCGTCGTTTTTTCACGCGTCACTTTGTTCCCGCTTTGCGGGCATCAAAGTGACGCCGTTCAGTCCGGAGCCGCGGCTGCATCTGCAGAAGGTGTGCTTTCCGGAAAACGGAATGGTGATCGCAGAACATAGCGGACTATGACGGCAGGCCGGTTCAGGCTTATCGTCGTGATGGTTGCCGTGACGTAAACGTCCGGGCAAGTGGCAGGACAGGCCTCGCTGTTCGCTGCATTGTGGAATGTACCTTCATCGCCAGGCAGTAGGAGCCATGATTGTCGATATCTGCTTTCAAAGGCGGGCAGATGTACCACACTGATGTGTTCTCCCTTTCAGGCTGCAGGAGTGTTGTATGCCACCCGAAGGCGATCCTCTCAGGCATCCGGATCATTGGTGGTCGTCGTGGACGACATCAGTACGCGGACATACTATCAACGGAGTTTCTTTATGGTCAACCGGAGGGGTTATGGACGTTTTCATCACGACAGCACACTTTAGCAACGGGAAAATGTGGCTGCAGCTTAGTGACGCACGCGTTCTTGGCGTGCCGCTGGCTTCTTTTCCACGGCTCAGGGATGCCGGCGCGGCGCAGCTGGCTGATTATGAGCTGTCCCCGCGCGGTATTCACTGGGACGCGCTGGACGAAGACCTGTCGCTTGCGGGGTTACTGAGCGCGGAATCCGTACAGCCCTGAAAACTCAGCCGGCTTCGCCCTGCAGCCGGTAACGGTAATATTTCAGGACAACGTGTGTCACGATCTGGCCGTAAATAAAACCGCCCAGCCCGGCAGATATTACGGTGCCGGCCATGCCGGCAAAGTACGCTCCCGCGCCAGCGAGTATCCCGCAGATGACGATGCCCCCCCGGGTCTGCCAGTGCCGAAAAGCTAATTTATATGCGCTTTGCCACCGCCTTCCGCGATCCCCGGGAGACAGTTTTTTCAGCTCGGGAATACTTTTCAGGGTCCAGTAGATTTTCACGGAGATGTCCTTGTGCCGTTAGCTATGCAGAAGAAAACATAATACGGCCGGACAGGAAATGTTTTGTCATTACCGCCGCTTTGCGCCAGTGACAAAACCGGTGGGACAATATGTGTTTTTGGAGTACCGCCGGCACTCCAGAACGTTTCATCAGGCGCCGCCCGATACCCTGGATTTCGTCCGGACGAAATTTCGCTGCTGTTCAGATCGAGGGCATGATTCGCAAAGTGCTGGCGTTTGCATCCACATGCCTCAAACGTTGCTATGCAGGATAGGGCAAGCGCTTCCAAATGACGTCATTTGAAATGCTTGCCCCGAAAACAGAATGTTTTCTCCTGAGCCTGCAGCTGGCTCTCAGAATCCCTACCGCTTCGCGGCCGCACCATTACCAGATTTTGGGCGTGATGGTGCATTACCTCTGCCTCCTCCGGACTTGTTTCCTGTCGTAGATGGCCAGTTACCGCCGTTGTCAGGGTTACTTGACGATGGACCTTTTGAGGTATTTTTAGACATGTGAATCTCCTTTTCTCTTTGACGAACGCAGACAGATAGTCTGCATTAAATAAACTATCTGCCGCGCCGGATGGCTTGTCCAACGCCTCACGACCGCACAGTAAACTGCGCGCCCGTTCACCGTTATAGGAAATGAACGTTTCCCGTAAAAATGCGGCTTTAGTGCCAGCATCCGCCCGGAGTCGTCCGCCATTCACTCCCGTGCATAGTCATGCATCCGCGCAGAAATCATCAGGCGCGTTTTTTCACGATACGGGCAGGGAAAAGTGCCGGAAACGACCCGGATGCGGCAGAATCGCGCTGAGGGGCTCTCAGGTGGTGCGCCCAAGGGATGTTATGGTAAATCGTTGCGAGATCGACAGAAGTTGCCAGACGGTGTAACGTTAGAGCCATAAAAAACAAAGCCCCGGCAATCATGCTCTACTTTGGCGAGCGGACATGATAACCAGGGCTAGGTCGAAACCTTGAAGGAATCTTAGCACATGAAACGTGCCAGACAACAGCCCGCCATAAGTGCAGGGCAAT